>NZ_JBJZOH010000048.1:0-29109 GCF_047200595.1 Streptomyces sp. MS19
CGGTCGCATGAGTGAGCCCCAGAAGTACGCCGACCGCGTCTACCGCTCGGGAGCCGGCATCGTGGGCGGCGTCCTGCTGCTCGCCCTCGCCGCCTGGCTCGGCTTCGACGCCATCCTGCGCGGCGACGGCCGTACGCCGCTGGTGGCCCTGTCGGTGCTGGTGTTCGCCGTGCCGCTGATCGTGGCGTTCTCGATCCGCCCGGCGGTCTTCGCGTCGGACGAACGCCTGCGGGTGCGCAACCCGTTCCGCACCGTCGTGCTGCCGTGGGGCAAGGTCGAGACCGTACGGGCGCGTTACTCGTCCGAGGTCGTCGCGGAGGGGCGCACGTACCAGCTGTGGTCCATCCCCGTATCGCTGCGCGCCCGCAACCGCGCCAACCGCCGCCGCGAGCAGGCCGCATCCGCCCGCATGCCCCGTTCGGGACGCCTCGGCGGCTTCGGCGGCTTCGGCACGCCCGACCAGGAGCACGGCGAGCCCCGCCCGCCGACCCCGGCGGCGGGCGACGAGGCCGTCCTCGTCCTGCGCGAACTGGCCGAGCGGCACCGCGAGAAGCCCGGCGCGCAGGGCGACATCGAGACCCGCTGGAGCCTGGAGACGCTGATCCCCCTCGCGGCGGGCGCGGTCGCGCTGCTCGTGCTCTGGCTGACGAGCTGACCCGGCCGCCGCGCGCATGGACCTCGCCTACCCGTTCGCGGGCCGCTGGCTCGTCCGGAACAGCCCCGCCGACCGGGTGCCGAGCCACGGCACGGCCCTGTTCGCCACGTCCTACGCGATCGACTTCGTACCGGTCGACGCCACGGGCGGCACGGCGCCCCTCACGCCCGGTTCCCTCGTGCGCCCCGAACCGCCCGGAAGATTCCCCGGCTTCGGGCGCCCGGTCCTGGCGCCCGCCGAGGGGGTCGTCGTCGCCGCGCACGACGCCGAGCCCGACCACATGGCCTACCGCGGCCTGCCCTCGATCGGCTACGCGCTGACGCAGCGCCGCCGGGCCGCGGCGGGGTGGGTGGCACTCGCCGGGAACCACGTGCTGATCGAGAGCCGCGGCGTCGTCGTCGCCCTCTGCCACCTCCGGCACGGCACGGTCGAGGTCCGGCCGGGGCAGCGCGTCCTCGCCGGTGACCGGCTCGGCCGCTGCGGGAACTCGGGCAACAGCACCGAGCCGCACGTCCACGTCCAGGCCCTCGACAGCCACGACATCGAGCACGCCGCCGCCGTACCCCTGACGTTCGGAGGGCGCCTGCCGCGCAACGGCGAGATCGTCACCGCGCACACCCCCTGAGGCGTTTGCGGGGGACGCCGCCCGTCGCGGATCATCCCTCCCGTGACCGACACCCGCGCGCCCGCCGCCCCCCGTCCGCTCGCCCTGCTCACCGGGGTCGGCCGCAGCGCCGGGATCGGCGCGGGCATCGCGCGCTGCCTCGCCTCCTCCGGCTGGGACATCGCCTTCACCTACTGGACGCCCTACGACCGGCGCATGGAGTGGGGCGCCGAGGAGGGCGCGGCCGACGCCATCGCCGCCGACCTCGCCGCGCGCGGCGCCACGACCGCCGCCGTCGAGGCCGACCTCGCCGACCCGGCGGCGCCCGCCCGGGTCCTCGACGAGGTCGAGAGCCGCCTCGGCATGGTCACGGCCCTGGTGCTGTCCCACTGCGAGTCGGTCGACTCCGGCCTGCTGGACACGACCGTCGAAAGCTTCGACCGCCACTTCACGGTCAACGCGCGGGCGTCCTGGCTGCTGATCCGCGAGTACGGCCGCCGCTTCACGGGCGCGCACGGCACCGGCCGCGTCGTCGCCCTCACCAGCGACCACACCGTGGGCAACCTGCCGTACGGCGCGAGCAAGGGCGCCCTCGACCGCATCACCCTCGCCGCCGCCCACGAACTGGCCCCCCTCGGCGTCACGGCGAACGCCGTCAATCCCGGCCCGGTGGACACCGGCTGGATGACCGACGACCTCCGCACGCGGATCCGCGCCGCCACCCCCCTCGGCCGCCTCGGCACCCCCGAGGACACGGCGCACCTCGTGGACTTCCTGCTGTCGCCACAGGGCCAGTGGATCAACGGCCAACTCCTCCACAGCAACGGCGGCTCGGCCTGACCGCGTGCGCCGCACTCTCCGCCCTCAACGCCCGCCCCGCCCTCTGTTCCCGCGCCACACACCGGAGTTGTGGACCGACCCCCACATCTCGGCGCGCATGCTCGCCGCGCACCTGGACCCGTCCGTCGATCTCTCCTCCTACCGGGCGGAGTTCATCGAACGGGTCGTCTCCTGGCTCGTCGTCCGCTTCGGCGTACGGGCGGGCGGGCGCGTCGCCGGCCTCGGGTGCGGGCCCGGCCCGTACACCACGCCGCTGGCCCGCGCCGGGGCCGACGCCACCGGGCTCGACCTGTCGGCGCGCCCGCTCGGCCACGCCAGGTCGCTCGCCCGCGCGGAGGGGCTGACCGTTCGCTACCTGCGGCAGGACTACCTCACCTGGCGCGACCCGGACGGCGCGCGGTACGACCTGGTCCTCATGGTGATGCGGGACTACTGCACGCTGCCCCCGGACGGGAGGCGTGCGTTGCTGCGCACCGTGCGGCAACATCTCGACGGCGGCGGCTCGTTCGTCCTCGACGTCGATTCCGCCGCCGCGCTGGCCGACGTGCGCGAGCGGGCGACCGGCCCTACTTCGGCTTCCACAACACCTCCCGCTACGAAAGCGCGCGCGTGTCGCTGGACAAGTACGAGATCTCCGAGGCCGGGCGGCACAGGACGTTCTGCAACCGGGTCCGCCACTTCACGCCGGACGAGCTGGGCGCGGAGCCGGCCGAGGCCGGGTCCGGCGCGGCCGAGATTCTCGGCGACCTCGCCGGGGCGCCGTCGTTCGCCGCCGTGGCGACGACCGGCCGCCGGTAGGCCGTCCCCGCACGGGCGGGCGCGACGCGCGTGAGTCGGCCGGGCCCGGCCCTGCACGGCTCCGTCCGTCCGTGTCCCGGCGCCCCGGGGAGCCGGATCAGCCTTCGGCGCCCGGACGCCACTCGGCGGCGAGGAGGCCGAGCAGCACCTCGTCCAGGAACTCGCCCATCACCCACGCCGAGGACCGCAGCACGCCCTCGCGCGTGAAGCCGTTGCGCTCGGCGGCGCGCAGCATCGCGAGGTTGTCCGCCAGTGTCTCGATCTGTAGCCGGTGCAGGCCGCGCACGACGAAGCCGTAGTGGCACAGCACCGCCACCACGTCGCTGCCGTAGCCCTTGCCGCGGAACGACGGGCGCAGGCCGAGGCCGATGTGCGCGCTGCGGTGATGGGTGTCGATGCCCCACAGCGTGGCCGTGCCGACGAGTTCGCCGCCGTCCAGCTCGACCACGGAGAACGGGACGTGCCCCTGCTCCTTGTCGTCCACGACGAGCCGCGAGTCCTCCGCGCCGGGCGTCATCGGCCGCCACGGCCGCCCCTCGGCCCGCGAGCCGCCCACCACGTCGTCGTACAGTTCCGTCCGCAGGACCGGGATGTCGTCCGCGTGCCGGGCCCTGAGCCCGACCTTCGTGCCTGTGAGCATGCGAGCTTTCTATCCGACCGGCTGATTTCCTGGCAAACGGTTCTCCTGGGGACGCAGCACGATCTTCCCGACGTGTTCCCTGCGGGCGAGTTCCTCCTGCGCCCGCGCCGCCTCCTCCAGCGGGAACACCTCGGCGACGAGGGGCTGGACCGCGGCCTGGCGCGCCATGTCCATCAGGAGGGCGAAGTGCGTGGGCGTGTGCATCGCGGACCCGATCACCTGCGCGTTGTGCAGGTAGAGGCGGCGCACGTCGAAGGCCACCCCGTACCCGCCGAGCGCCCCGGCGACGACCCACCTGCCGCCCTCGCGCAGGAGCGGCAGCCCGTCGCCCACCAGGTCACCGGCGACGACGTCGAGCCCCACGTCGATGCCCTGCGGTGCGGCGGCGCGGACCTGGGCGGCGACGTCCCCGGCCCGGTCCACGACCTCGTGCGCGCCCGCCTCGCGCACCGCGTCGATCTTCGCGCCGCTGCTGATCGCGACCACCGTCGCGCCGCGCGCGCGGGCGATCTGCACCAGCGCGATCCCGACGCCGCCCGACGCCCCCGAGACGAGGACGGTCTCACCCGCGCGCAGCCGGCCGCGTTCGACCATGCCGAGCGCCGTGCCGTAGGCGGTGGGCAGCGACGCGAGCTGGTCGTCCGTGAGCGGGGAGTCCGTGACGTCGTGCGCGCGGTCGGCCCGCGCGGTGACGAACTCGGCGTAGCCGCCGTCGCGTTCGCTCCCCATCAGGCCGACCGGGTTCGCGTCGGGGCCCTCGGAGTCGTAGAGCGCGGGGTCCACGACCACGCGGCGGCCGACGAGGCCCGCGTCCACCCCTGTGCCGGCCGCCACGACCCGCCCCGCCACGTCGGCGCCCTGGACGCGCGGGAAGTCGAGCGGGCCGCGCCAGCCGGACAGCGCGTCGGGGTCGTCCGGGCGGCCGTAGGCGCCCTCGCGGGTCCACAGGTCGGTGTTGTTCAGCGCCACCGCGCCGACCCGGACGAGGACCTCGCCGGCCCCCGGGACCGGCACGGGCACCTCGGCCGCCTCCAGGACCTCGGGCCCTCCGTGCCTGGTGATCCGCACCGCGCGCATGGTCTCGGGCACACCCATCGCTCACCCTCTCCGCAGTCCCACAGAACAGCGCAAGCCCTCACCGGGCCCACCACCGCACCTTTCCACGCACCGCCTACCCCACAGGACACCGACACCCACACCCGTGTATTCACCGACAGGCTGGTGAAAAGCTCCCACCCGCCTGATGAGGCGCCGCGGCACGGGGTGCGGGGGCGGCGGGCTCAGAAGAGTCCTTCCCTGTCGCACCATTCGGCGAAGCCGCCCGGTCCGAAGGGGAGGCGGTACCGGCTCCTCAGCAGGTCGTCCGCCAGCGCGGACACCAGCGGAACCGTGAGGAGCCCCGCACGGATCGCGTCGCACAACAGCCCGAGGGTGCGGCGCAGCGTGACGGGACGTCCCCGGGCGGCGTTCGCGGCCACCCTGTCGTCGACGACGGCGATGGCGCCCGGCAGGGTTTCCGCCAGGGCGAGCACCCCGCATTCACCGATGTTGCGCCCATCCGGTCCGACCAGTTGGCGCTCGTAACGGACGAATGCTGTCAGCTGGGCAGGCGTATCGAGGGGAACGGTCTCGATCCAGTCCGCGTCGAGCACCGAACGCAGGTAGTGGTGCTGCTCAGCTCCGCTCCGGAGTTCCTCGGCGACCACGTCGGGAATCAGGACACGGTGGCCTTTGAGGACACTTCCGAGAACTCCGAGCCACTGCGCCTGCGCGAAATGGCTCAGGGGACCGGTGTCGAGCACATAGGCGGTCTCCGGATCGGTCACGACGTCACTTCCCAGATTCCCGCCTCCGGCGCGGGAGGCAGGTCAGGGAGGGCGTCGTGGTCGAAAGTGCCGCGAAGCAGTCCGACAGCTCTGTCGGCGGTGACCACCTCGTGGCGGTAGAGCTTCAGAACGGCCTGCTCATAGGGGCGCGGCAGTGCCACGGGCGCCAGTTCGTCCCGGACGACGAGGTTCTTCTCCACGATGTCGGCCTGCTTGGTGTGGACCTGGCGGATGCTCCTCCCGCGCTCGCCGTCCACCAGGCCGACCTCGACGAGCCGGCGCGCAAGGGTCGCCATGTCCACCCCGTAGTGGCTTGCGGCGCGCACCGCGGCGTCGCGCCACCCCTCGTCCGGAACGTTCAGCCACTCCTCCCAGCGCGCCCGCAGGTCGTCGCCTGGCAGGAGCAGGGCGCGCGCGAAGCCGTCCAGCCTGGCCTCGATCCCCTCGGCCTCCGCCGCGGCCACCCGCCAGTCCAAGGAGAACTGGTCGGCGAGGAGGTAGTGCCCCAGCTCGTGGGCGGCGGCGAGACGGCGGCGGCCGACCCGCCAGTGACCGTTGACGAGCGCGACACCGCCGCGTTCCAGCAGTACGGTGCCGGCGTCCGCGCCTTCTCCGAGATCCACCGAGAAAACGAGCAGCCCGACACCGGCGGCGAGGCGGGAGAACTCGTGGGCCGGCTGTGCCGGGGCGAGCCCGAGCAGTCGGCGTGCCGAGGCCGCCAGTTCCTCGGCCTCGTCGGCGGTGGTCGGGTGCGGCAGGGGCTCCGGCTGTCCCCTGACCAGTTCGGGGCAGCGGGACGTGACGAATTCGGCGTCGCGGACCAGGGAGTCGAGCTGTGCGTCGATGGCCTGGACGGCCACCCCGGGGCCGGCCCCGCGGTACGAGGCGAGGGCGGGGGGCGCCTCGTCCACGAACCACTCCACGCGGTGTCCCAACTCGCGGGCGATCGACACGAGTTCCAGGGCGGTCACACGGCGGGAGCCGGACTCGATCTTCGCCAGCGCTGTCCGGTCCACGCCGATGGACGCCGCCAGCTGGGCCTGGGTGATCCCGCGCTCCGCCCTGGCCTCGGCCACGCGCGCTCCGATTTCCATGTGTGCGAAATTAGCACACGGCTCTCGGGGGCGGATGCCGTGAGCAATCGGCTGATCGCTCTCTGTCCGGAGCCGGACGTGCACCGGCACCGGCCGTATGCGCTGCGGACTCGGCCTCGCGGTCCGTTCCGTCTCACGTGCCGGACACGTACGGCCGGGTCAGGGGGTGGGGGGCCAGGTGTGGAGGGCTGTGGTGGCCACCGCGTGGAGGTCTTCGCGTGTGGCGCCGCTCGCGGCCTGGACGGCGAGGCCGCTGGAGACCGTCATCACGAACCGGGCGAGCAGCCCCGGGTCGGACTCCGGCGGCAGGTCGCCCTCGTCGCGTGCCCTGGCGAACCTTTCCGCGAGGCGCGCGCAGGCGTCGTTGCGCCAGTCGGCCAGCAGGTCGCGGACGGCGTGCTCCGCAGGGGCCGCCGCCAGGCAGCCCTGGACGACGAGGCAGCCGGCCGGCCGGCCGGCGCCGGTGACGGTCTCGACGGTGCCGCGCAGGAAGGCCGCCGCGACCTCCCGGGCGGTCGGTTCGGCGAGCGCGCGCACGGCGTAGGCGGCCGGGCCCTCGGAGTAACGCGCCAGGGCCTTCCGGAACAGTTCCTCCTTGTTCCCGAAGGCGGCGTACATGCTCGTGCGGCTGATGCCCATGGCGGCGGTCAGGTCGGTGAGGCCGGCGCCCTCGTAGCCCCGCTCCCAGAACACCAGCAGCGCCCGTTCAAGCGCCTCGTCCGCGTCGAACCCCCTGGGCCGCCCGATCACGGGCCGCCGTGCGCCTTCCATACCGGCGAGCATAATCCGCCCCCGGAGGGCGGGCCGTGGTCCCTCAGGCGACGAGGAGGCGGAGGCCGAGGTCCGCCGCGTCGAGCCGCCCGAGCCCGGCGTTGCGCTCCGCCCAGCGGCCGGAACGGAGGTCGTCGCCGAGCCCGCGCACCGCCCGCCGCTCCGCCTCGGGGCCGACCCTCGTCCACACCGACACCGCGCGGCGCACATGCTCCTCCAGGTACGCGTGCGGCCGCCGCCAGTACGCCTCGAACAGGCCGTCGGCGCAGTCCCACGGGACGGGCACCGGCTCGGCGCGGGCACCGATCGCGTCCGCCATCCCGGCGAGCGACGGGAACCCCGCGAGGACACCGGCGAATTCGGGCAGGTAGTCCCGGGTGAGCCAGAACCGGTCCCGCCACCCCGGCTCGTCGGTGTCGAAGGTGAGCACCACCACGCGGCGGGCCACGCGCCGCATCTCGCGCAGCCCCGCCATCGGGTCCTCCCAGTGGTGCACGGTGGAGACGGCCATCGCCGCGTCGAAGGCGCCGTCCTCGAACGGCAGGTCCTCCGCCGCGGCCGCCACGCACGGCGCCGACCCGGCGGGGCGCTGCGCCCGCATGACCGCCGACGGCTCCACCGCCGTCACGTCGCGGTCGGCGGGCTCGTACGAGCCGGTGCCCGCGCCGACGTTCAGCACCGTCCGCGCGTCGCCCAGCGCGTCCGCGATCCGCGCGGCGAAGCGCGGGTCCGTGCGGCGGGTCGCGGTGTAGGCGCCGCCGATCGTGTCGTACAGCCGTGCACCGAACACTTCCAGCTGCTCCTCGGGTGTCACCTTGAGTCCCTTCGCCCGTACGTCGAGTTCCCTGTCGATGGCGGCCACCATGGCGGCGGCGCGGTCCTGCCGTTCCAGCAGCAGGGCGCGCAGGCGGCGCAGGTGCGCGACCGCGTCCGCGGACGGGTCGCCGACCAGTTCGGCGACCTCCCGCAGGCCGAAGCCGAGCCGCCGGTAGGCCAGCACTTCCCTGAGCCGCTCCACGTCGCCCGCCGAGTAGGCCCGGTACCCGGCGGCGGTCCGCGCCGACGGGCGGACGAGCCCGACCTCGTCGTAGTGGTGCAGCGTGCGGACGGTCACGCCTGCCAGTCCGGCCACGCGTCCCACGGTCCAGTGGTCTTCCACGCCGACGACTATGCGCCCTGCCGTCACGTGAGGGTCAAGGGCCGATGTGACGCGGGCGGGCAGAAGGTGCGTGCCGTCCCGCGCCAAAAGCGTTTGTGGGGGCGGGTGGAGGGTGTGCTGATCGTCACCGGCATGCCGGGGGCGGGGAAGACGACGGTGACGCGGCTCGTCGCGTCGCTGCTGCCCCGGTCCGCCCGGCTCGCGGGGGACGACCTGAACGGGATGATCACCAGGGGACGCGTCTGGGCGCTGGGCGAGCCCGCCGACGAGGCCGCGCGCCAGGTCCGCCTGTGCAACGCCAACCTCTGCGCGCTCGCCGCCAACTTCGCGGACGCCGCGTTCACCCCCGTGATCGACTGGGTGGTGCCGACCCGGGAGCAGCTCGCCTTCTTCGTCGCCCGCCTCGCCCCGCGGCCGGTGCTGTTCGTCGTCCTCGCGCCGGGGCCCGAGGTCTGCCGCGAGCGGAACGAGGCGCGCGATCCCCGTGAACGCGTCCCCTACGACCACCGGGCCCTGGACGCCGGGATGCGGCGGGAGCTGGGCGGCGCGGGCTGGTGGCTCGACACCGCCGCCCTCACGCCGGGGGAGACGGCGGACCTGGTCGTGCGCGAGGCGGCCCGCTGTGCTCCGGTGGGGCCCGCTGCCTAAGATGTGCGGCATGAACACGGCATATCTGGCGGAACTGTTCTCGCTCGAAGGGCGGGTCGCCGTCGTGACCGGGGGCAGCTCCGGGATCGGGCGGGCGATGGCGGAGGCGCTCGCGCGGGCGGGCGCGAGCGTCGTGGTCGTCGCGCGGCGCGAGGCCGAACTCGACGCGACCGTGCGGGACCTGACCGGCGCGGGCTGCCGTGCCGCCCGCGTCGCCGCCGACCTCGGCAGCCGCGCGGGCGTCCGCGCCGCCGCGGAGGAGGCGGCGGCCGTCTTCGGCGAACCCGACATCCTCGTCAACTCCGCCGGGATCAACCTGCGTCCGCCGATGGGCGACGTGGACGACGCCGTCTGGGACGCCACCATGGCCGTCAACCTGGAGGCCCCCCACCTGTTGTCCCAGCGCTTCGGCCCCGGCATGGCCGAGCGCGGCCACGGGCGGATCATCCACGTCAGCTCGCAGCAGGCGCACCGCGCGTTCGTGCAGAGCGGGGCGTACGGGGTGTCCAAGGGCGCGCTCGAATCCCTCGCGCGCTCCCAGGCCGAGGCGTGGTCGCCGTACGGGGTCACCTGCAACACCCTTGTGCCCGGCTTCGTGCTGACCCCCCTCAACGCCCGCCTGTCGTCCGACCCCGAGCGCGTCGCCGCGCTGGCCGCCCGGACGATGGTCGGGCGCAACGGGGTGCCGGACGACTTCGCGGGCGCCGTCGTCTTCCTGGCGAGCCGCGCGTCGGCGTACGTCACCGGCCAGTCGGTGTACGTGGACGGCGGCTTCTCCGTCCACTGACGGGGGCGGCCCGGCCGCGCCGGGGAGCACGGGGGACACCGGTATTGCAGCCCGGGTGGAACCGCGGGCGGTGGGCCGTGCGTGTCATAGCAAACTTGTACGATCGCGAGCCCTGCGCCCCGCCTCGGCGGGGCGCAGGGGCGTTCCTGGGGGGAAAGATGGCGCGGCCTTCCGACTGGTCTCCGGTGGGGATGGATTCGGATCCGACGCCGGGTGATCCGGAGGAGGTCCGCGACCTCGCGGACGAGTTGCAGACGTTCTCCGACGATGTGGCGGAGGCGCTGGGGAAGATCCGGGGTCTCGCCTCCGACCGTGCGGTGCAGGACTGGGCGGGCCTGTCGGCGGAGGCGTTCCGTGACGAGTTCGACGGCGTGCCGGGCAACTTGGAGAAGCTGCGGGACTCCTACGACCTGTGCGCGCAGGCGTTGCAGGCATACTGGCCCACGTTGCAGACCGCGCAGGGCCAGGCGGACCGCGCGCTGGACCGGGCCATCGCCGCGCAGGCCGATCTCATCGCCGCGCAGGGCTCGTTGGGCAGCGCGCAGGACTGGGTCGGACGGGCCGGGGACGAGGCGGAACGCCTCCAGCGGGAAGGCGAACGGGCCGATGCGCCGCCGCCGGACGAGGCGGAGGTCCGCGCCGCGACCCGCGACCGCCAGGCCGCGGACGAGGCCCGGGAGGCGGCGCAGGCCCGTGTGGACACGGCGCAGGACTCCCTGGACGCCGCCCGGGAGTTGGCCCGCCAGGCGAAGGAGATGCGCGAGGAGGCCGCACGGCAGGCGGCCCGTGACATCGACGAAGCCTCGGACGCCGGTATCCACAACCGCAAGTGGTGGCAGAAGGCGGTTCACTGGGTCACGGATAACTGGGACACGATAGTTGACGTGTGCAAGGTGATCGTCGCCGTCCTCGGGGTGGTGGTGATGATCATTGGCGGCCCCCTGGCCTGGGTCGTCCTCGCGGCGGCACTGGTCGTCCTCGCGGACACGCTGATCAAGTACTCCCGAGGCGAAGCCGGACTGCTCGACGTGGCGTTCGCCGCGCTGGACTGTATTCCCGGCATGAAGGGGCTCACGACGCTCGGCGGCCTCGCCCGCGGTGCGTGCGGTCTTGCTTCCGGTGGTCTGCGCGGCATGGCCCTCGGTGCCCGTGGCCTCGGCCAGCGCATACGCGGCATGGGGCGCGGCATACGCAGCCTCTTCTCCCGGGGTGACCCGGTGGACATGGCCACCGGCGACGTCGTGATGTCCGCCACCGACGTCGAACTGCCCGGTGTGCTCCCCCTGGTGCTGGAACGCCATCACCGCACGTCGGTGCGGTCGGGCACCTGGTTCGGCCGCTCGTGGGCGTCCACGCTCGACCAGCGGCTCGCCCTCGACGCGGACGGCGCGCGGCTGTGCACCGAGGACGGCATGACGCTGTACTACCCCCGGCCGCTGCCGGGCGAGCCCGTGTACCCCGTCGAAGGCCCACGCTGGGCGCTCCGCTGGTCGGGCAACCCTCAGGACCCGCTCGTCGTCCACCAGCGCGAGACCGGCCGTTCCCTGCACTTCTCGGTCGTCCCCGGCCGCAGGGGTGGCGAACTGCCGCTCACCGCCCTCACCGACCGCAACGGCAACCGCATACGCGTGGAGTACGACGCCCAGGGCGCGCCCACCGACGTCATCCACGACGCCGGCTACCACGTCGGCATCACCACCCACCAGCGCCGCATCACCGAACTGCGCCTCCTCAGCGACTCCGAGCATCCCCTCCTCCTGCGTTACGGCTACGACCGCGCGGGCAATCTCACCTCGGTCGTCAACTCCTCCGGCCTGCCCCTCACGTTCGCCTACGACCACAAGCGGCGCCTCACCCGCTGGGAGGACCGCAACGGCACCTGGTACGCGTACACCTACGACGCGCAGGGCCGCTGCACCGCCACCGACGGCACCGGCGGCGCCCTCGCCAGCCGCATCACGTACGACACCGGCACCCGCCGCACCCTCTTCACCGACTCCCTCGGCCACACCACCACCTACCAGTTCAACGACTCGTACCAACTCGTCACCGAGACCGACCCCGAAGGCCACCACACCCACCGCACCTGGGACCGTTTCGATCACCTCCTCACCCATACAGACGCGCTGGGCCACTCGACATGTCACACGTACGACGACCACGGCGCCCTGCTGACCCTCACCCGCCCCGACGGCGGACGCGTCACCGTCACCCGCGACGACGCACTCGGCCTGCCCACCGAGGTGGTGCGCGAGGACGGCGCCCGCTGGCTCCAGGAGTACGACGAACGCGGCAACCCCCTCACCGTCACCGACCCCGCCGGTGCCCGCACCACCTACACCCACGACGCCCGGGGCGCCCACACCTCCACCACCGACCCCCTCGGCCACACCACCCGCATACGCAACGACGCCGCCGGCCTCACCGTCGCCCTCACCGACCCCACCGGCGCCACCGGCACGGTCACCCGCGACGCCTTCGGCCGCGCCGTCGCCGTCACCGACCCCACCGGCGCCACGGTCACGACGACCTGGAGCACCGAGGGCCACCCCCTCACCAGCACCGACGCCTCCGGCGCCGAACGCCGCTGGGCCCGCGACGCCGAGGGCAACCCCGTCGCGTACACCGACGAGAACGGCCGCACGACGCGCTGGACCTACGGCCCGTTCGACCTGCCCGTCTCCCAGACACTCCCGGACGGCACCCGCCACGACTTCGAGCGCGACACCGAACTGCGCGTCCGCCGCGTCACCGCCCCCGGCGGCCTGGCGTGGCACCAGACGTACGACGCACTCGGCCGCCTCGTCGCCCAGTCCGACTTCGACGGCCGCGCCCTCACGTACACCTACGACCCGTCCGGCGCCCTGCTCAGCCGCACCAACGCACTCGGCCAGCGCGTCACCTACACCTACGACGCCAACGGCGCGCTGACCGGCAGGGACGCCGACGGGCGGCGCACCGCCTACCTCCTCGACGCGGCGGGCCGCCCCGTCGAGGCGTACGGGCCCGACGTCCGCGTCACGATCGAGCGCGACGTGCTCGGCCGCGTCCTCGCCGCGACGGTCGGGGACCGCACCGTCCGCCACACGTACGACCCGCTCGGCCGCCCCGTCGGCCGCACCACGCCCGCCGGGCACCACAGCGCCACCCGCTACGATGCCGCCGGCCGCCCCGCCGAACTGCGCACCGGCACCCGCCTCCTGCGCTTCGACCGCGACCACGCGGGCCGCGAGACCGCCCGCGCCCTCGCCCCCGGCCTCACCCTCCACCACACGTGGGACGAACGCGGCCTCCTCACCGGCCAGACCCTCACCACGCCCGGCGGGACACCGGTCAGCCGCAGCTGGACCCACCACGCCGACCGCACCCCCGCCTCGGTCACCGAACCGGCCACAGGACGGACCGACTTCACCCTCGACGCGCTGAACCGCATCACCGGCACCACCGGGCCAGGCGGCCCCGAGGCGTACGCCTACGACCCGCTCGGCAACCAGACCGCCGCCCAGTGGCCCGACGAGGACACCGCCACCACCGGGGCACGCGAGTACGCCGGCACGCGCGTCCTCACCGCGGGCGCCGTCCACCACGAGTACGACGCGGCGGGCCGCACGGTCCTGCGCCGCCGCAAACGCCTCTCCCGCAAGCCCGAGACGTGGCGCTACGAGTGGGACGCCGAGGACCGCCTCACCCAGGTCACCACCCCGGACGGCACCCGCTGGCGCTACCTCTACGACCCGTTCGACCGGCGCACCGCCAAACAGCGGCTCGCCGCGGACGGCACCGTCGCCGAACAGACCACCTACGCCTGGTCGGGCTCCACCCTGATCGAGCAGACCACCACCAGTGCCGCCGACCCCACCGCGACCACACTGACCTGGGACCACCACGAACTGCGCCCCGTCGCCCAGACCGAACGCCGCGCCACCGCGCCCTTCGACGCCGCCACCGCGCCCGACAGCGAGATCGACGCCCGCTTCCACGCCATCGTCACCGGCCTGACCGGCGCGCCCACCGAACTCGTGGACGACAGCGGCCGGATCGCCTGGCAGGCGCGCGCCACCGTCTGGGGCGTCACCACAACCGCGCCCGGCGCCACCACGGACACCCCGCTGCGTTTCCCGGGGCAGTACGCCGACGACGAGACCGGCTGGCACTACAACCTGCACCGCCACTACGACCCCGCCACCGCCCGCTACACCAGCCCCGACCCGCTCGGCCTCGCACCGGCACGCAATCCGGTCGCCTACGTCGAGAACCCCCAGACGCACGCCGACCCGCTGGGCCTGGCGCCCTGCCCCATCGACATCAACTACGGGCGTCCCGACGGCCAGATCGTCCTGAGCGGCCACGGCGGCATCGCCGCGGGCGACACGTCCCTCGTCACCGTGCCCGAGGGGACATGGCTGCACTTCTACTCACGCCACGGGGAGTCGATCGACAACCTCCTCGGCAACCGGATCGAGATGGCAAATCCCGTCCCGGTCCGCGTCTGGGGGCCCGGCAGCCGTGTCCCCGACTACTCCCTCTACCCGCCGGACGGCCTCAGCCTCGTCGGCGCACCGCGTACGGTGACCGAACCGACGCGCCTGTCCGCCCTCATCGGCCCGAACATGGGCCCCGTCCACTGGGCCGCCTGCCGCTCCATCCTCTGACCCACGCCCCCGCCCCCGCACCGGAAGCCGCGCCACATGACCCACTTCGCCGACCTCACCCCGTACACCTACCTGCCCGGGACCGTGCCGCCCGGCGTCACCGCCCTGAACGTGGGCTGGCTCGCCGCACCCCACGACCACCCCACGGGCGAGCCGCCCGCCGGGTTCACCGAACGGCTCGGCCTGCTGTGCCGCGACGAGCGGCGGGCGCAGACGCGGGGCATGCACGCCTGCGACCGGCCGCACGCGGACGGCACGCCCGGCTTCCCCGTGAACGCCGCCATCGCGGGCGCGTCCGTACTGCTCGGCACGGCCGAGGTCCGCGTGGTCACGCCGGACGGGGTGTGGCTGTGCGCGCCGACGATGGTGCACCACTACGTGACGCACCACGCCTACCTGCCCCCGCCCGCCTTCACCGAGGCCGTCCTCGCGGGACGCGTCGCACCCGCCGCCTGACCCCCCACCCGCCGCGGGGCACGACCAACGGGCCGCACCCGACAGCCGACACCCACCGGCCCACCCAGGGAAGCCCGGCTGGGGACGCGGCAGTGCCCGCACACGCCCAGGCGGCTCCGCTGGACGCGTCGCACTCGCCGCGCGTACTTCGGTGCCAGGTGTCCTGCCGGCAGTCGCCGCTGCTGGACGGGACCTGCCCGGCGGGGCGGCGCCCGCGCGCGCCCCGCCCCCCGGCGTCACACCTCCAGGCCCGCCGCCTCCGCCAGGTCGCGCTTGACGGCGGCCAGTGCCCCGGCCGCCGTCGCGCGGGCGTCCGGCAGCGCGTCGTGGCCGTCCACCGGGACGACCACCTCCAGGTAGCACTTCAGCTTCGGCTCGGTCCCGCTCGGCCGCACGATCACCCGCGCCGCCTCCACCGCGCCCGCGCCCGCCAGCCGGTACCGCAGCCCGTCCGTGGGCGGCAGCCCCCCGGCGCCCTCCGCCAGGTCCTCCGCCGACTCCACCGTCAGCCCGCCGAGCGCGCGCGGCGGCGCGGACCGCAGCCGCGCCATCGCGTCCGCGATCACCGCGAGGTCCGCGACCCGCACGGACAGCTGGTCCGTCGCGTGCAGGCCGTGCGCCACGGCGATGTCGTCCAGCAGGTCGGCGAGGGTGCGCCCGCCGCGTTCCTTCTCCTCCGCCGCCAGCTCGGCGAGCAGCAGCGCGGCCGTGACGCCGTCCTTGTCGCGCACGCCCTCGGGGTCGACGCAGTAGCCGAGCGCCTCCTCGTAGCCGAAGCCCAGGTCAGGGACGCGGCCGAGCCACTTGAAGCCGGTCAGCGTCTCCTCGTACGGCAGCCCGGCCGCCGTCGCGACGCGGCCCGCCAGGGACGACGAGACGATGGACGCCGCGAACGTCCCGCGCCGCCCGCGCCGCACCAGGTGCGTCGCCAGCAGCGCGCCCACCTCGTCGCCGCGCAGCATCCGCCAGCCGCCCTCGGCCGCCGGGTCGGGGACACCGGCGGCGCAGCGGTCGGCGTCCGGGTCGTTGGCGATCACCAGGTCGGGGGCGGACGCGCGGGCCGCCGCGAAGGCGAGGTCCATCGCGCCGGGTTCCTCCGGGTTGGGGAACGCGACGGTGGGGAAGTCCGGGTCGGCCTCGGCCTGCTCCGGCACGTCCACCGGCGGCGGGAAGCCCGCCCGCGCGAACGCCGCCGCCAGCACCGGCCGCCCCACGCCGTGCAGCGGCGTGTAGACCACCGAGACGGAACGGGGCGAGCCGCCCGTCAGCGCGGCGCCGCTGCGCGCGAGGTACGCCTCCACGACGTCCTCGCCGAGCGTCTCCCAGCCCGCCTCGGGCCGCGGGACGTCCGCCAGCGGCCCCACCGCGGCGATGCGCGCGGCGATGTCCGCGTCCGCCGGGGGGACGATCTGGCTGCCGTCGCCGAGGTACACCTTGTAGCCGTTGTCGCGTGGCGGGTTGTGGCTCGCCGTGACCATGACGCCCGCGACGGCGCCCAGGTGCCGGATGGCGAACGCGAGGACCGGCGTCGGCAGCGCGCGCGGCAGGACGGCGGCCCGCAGGCCCGCGCCCGTCACCACGGCGGCCGTGTCCCGGGCGAAGTCCGCGCTCTTGTGCCGCGCGTCGTAGCCGACGACGACGAGGCCGCCGTGCCCCGCCCCCGTCTCCCGCAGGTACGCCGACAGCCCGGCCGCCGCGCGGATCACCACGGCGCGGTTCATCCGCATGGGGCCCGCGCCCATCTCGCCGCGCAGCCCCGCCGTGCCGAACTGGAGCGTGCCGGCGAACCGTTCCGCCAGTGCGCCGCGGTCGTCCGCCGCCAGCAGCGCGGACAGCTCGGCGCGCGTCTCCGGGTCGGGGTCCTCGGCGAGCCAGGCGCGGGCGCGCGCGGTCAGGTCCCGCGACGGGCCGGTGTCGTGATCGGTCATGTGTTCATGGTCAGACACGGCCCAGCACCTTGGCGAGGAGGGCCCCCATACGGGCGGCGGAGTCACGCCCGGCCTGGAGGACCTCCTCGTGGTTGAGGGGCTCGCCGGTGATGCCGGCGGCGAGGTTGGTGACCAGGGAGATGCCCAGGACCTCGGCGCCCGCCTCGCGCGCGGCGATGGCCTCCAGGACGGTGGACATGCCGACCAGGTCGCCGCCGATCGCGCGGACCATGCGGATCTCGGCGGGCGTCTCGTAGTGCGGCCCGGGGAACTGGACGTACACGCCCTCTTCCAGCGACGGGTCGATCTCGCGGCACAGGGCGCGCAGCCGGGGCGAGTACAGGTCGGTCAGGTCCACGAACCGCGCGCCCGCGATGGGGGATGTCGCCGTGAGGTTGATGTGGTCCGAGATCAGCACGGGCTGGCCGACGCGCATCCCCTCGCGCAGGCCGCCGCAGCCGTTGGTGAGCACGATGGTCCCGCAGCCCGCCGCGACGGCGGTGCGGACGCCGTGGGCGACGGCGGCGACGCCGTGGCCCTCGTACGCGTGGGTGCGGCCGAGGAAGACCAGGACGCGTTTGCTCCCGAGCCGGTACGAGCGGAGCTTGCCCGCGTGGCCCTCGACGGTGGGCGGCGGGAAGCCGGGCAGTTCGGTGAAGTCGCACTCGAAGTCGGGTTCACCCAGCTCCACGGCCGCCGGGACCCAGCCGGAGCCCATCACGAGGGCGACGTCGTGGCTGGTCACACCGGTCAGCTCGCGCAGCCGGGCGGCGGCGGCACCGGCCGGCTGGTCAATATCGGAAGCGTTCACGCGCTGAGCCTAACCGTTCATCTCCTACGCGCGTAGAGGGTTTCAGGGGCACGGTTCGGTCTCGGCCGTCCCCGGTGTGCGCGCACGGGTGCGGTCGTGAAGAGTGTGTGCCGTCAGCAGGGGCGCTTGCGCAGTTCCATCACGTAGTCGTGGGGTGCGCCCGCGGACTCGGCGGCGTCCGCCAGTTCGCCGAGGTAACGCGCGGAGGGCAGGCCGCCCTCGTAGGCGTTGAGGACGTACGCCCACGCCGTCTCGTCGCCGTCCAGCGTGTGGACGCGCAGCCGCGTGCGCCGGTAGATGCCGAGACCGACCCCCTCCCAGCGGTCCATGGCCTCCTCGTCGGCGGGCGCGATGTCGTAGAGCGCGACGAACACGTCCGAGACGGGCGCCTCCACGATCGTGGCCAGGGCGCCCTCCCACCCCATCTCCTCACCGCCGAAGGTGAGCCGCCAGCCGGTGAGCCAGCCGGTGCTGCGCAGGGGCGAGTGCGGTGCGCGGCGGGACATCAGCCGGGGATCGAGGTTTCCGGCGTATGCGGCGTAGAGCGACATGGCACTGAGCGTACGGGAGAGGCGCGGGTGACCCGGCGAAGTCCGCCCCCGGGGCCGTGCCGGTCCCGGGCGGGGCGTGCGCGACACTGGAGGGGTGACTCGGATCGTGATCATCGGTGGCGGACCTGGCGGCTACGAGGCGGCGCTGGTGGCCGCGCAGCTCGGGGCGGAGGTGACCGTCGTCGACCGGGACGGCCTGGGCGGCGCCTCGGTGCTCACCGACTGCGTGCCGTCCAAGACGCTGATCGCGACCGCCGAGGTGATGACCGGCTTCGACTCCTCGCACGAGGAGCTGGGCATCGAGATCGACCACGACGGCGACGGCATCGGCGACGAGGTACGCGGGATAGGAGTCGATCTCGGCAAGGTGAACCGGCGGGTGAAGCGCCTCGCGCTCGCCCAGTCGCACGACATCACCGCCTCCGTCACCCGGGCGGGCGTCCGGCTGCTGCGCGGCACGGGCCGCCTGGAGCCGAACCAGGCGCCGGACGGGTCCCGTCGTGTCACCGTCACGGACCCGGACGGGGCGGCGAGCGAGCTGGTCGCGGACGGCGTGCTGATCGCCGTGGGCGGGCAGCCGCGCGAGCTGCCGGACGCGCGCCCGGACGGGGAGCGCATCCTGAACTGGACGCAGGTGTACGACCTGAAGGAGCTGCCGGAGGAGCTGATCGTGGTCGGCTCCGGCGTGACCGGCGCCGAGTTCGCGGGGGCGTACCAGGCGCTCGGCTCGCGGGTGACGCTCGTCTCGTCGCGCGACCGCGTGCTGCCGGGCGAGGACCCGGACGCGGCGGCCGTGCTGGAGGACGTCTTCCGGCGGCGCGGCATGAACGTGCTCTCCCGCTCGCGTGCCTCGGCCGCCCGCCGGGTCGGCGACCGTGTCGAGGTGACGCTCCAGGACGGGCGGGTCATCTCGGGGACGCACTGCCTGATGGCGGTCGGCGCGGTGCCCAACACGGCGGACATGGGCCTGGCCGAGGCGGGCGTGCGGCTCAGGGAGTCCGGCCACATCAGGACGGACAAGGTGTCGCGTACGTCGGCGCCCGGCGTGTACGCGGCCGGGGACTGCACGGGCGTGCTGGCGCTCGCGTCGGTCGCGGCGATGCAGGGGCGCATCGCGATGTACCACTTCCTCGGCGACGCGGTCGCGCCGCTCGACCTGCGCACCGTCTCCGGGAACATCTTCACCGACCCCGAGATCGCCACCGTGGGCTGGACACAGTCCGACGTGGACGAGGGGCGCATCGACGCACGGGTGGTGAAGCTGCCGCTGCTGCGGAATCCGCGGGCCAAGATGCAGGGCGTCCGCGACGGCTTCGTGAAGCTGTTCTGCCGTCCCGGCACGGGGATCGTGGTGGGGGGCGTGGTCGTGGCGCCGCGCGCCAGTGAGCTGATCCATCCGATTTCGATCGCGGTGGACAACAGCCTGACGGTGGAACAGATCGCAAAAGCGTTCACTGTGTACCCGTCTCTGTCCGGCTCGATCGCCGAGGCCGCGCGCCAGCTGCACACACGGAAGTTCGCCGAGGAACAGTAGGCACTGGTCAGCGCGCGGCGCACGGGCAAGCGCGCGCGGCATATATCACGCCTGGGGCGCACGTATAGACAACTTCGGTAATTCCCCGCAACCTGCTGAAACAAGATGGTCGTTGGGGTTACTGTCAGTTCCGTGTTCGCTGCTGAACGTCGTCAGATGATTCTCGAAATGGTGCGGGCCAACGGGGCAGTGTCGCTCCGGGAGCTCGCCCGCGTTGTCCAGACCTCGGAAGTGACGGTGCGGCGCGATGTCCGCGCCCTGGAGGCGGAGGGACTGCTGGACCGCAGGCACGGCGGTGCGGTCCTGCCGGGTGGCTTCACCCGCGAGTCGGGGTTCCCCCAGCGGGCGATGGCCGCCACCGCCGAGAAGACCGCCATCGCCGAGTACGCGGCCGGCCTGGTGCGCGAGGGCGAGGCCATCGTCGTCGGTGCGGGCACCACGACGCAGGAACTGGCCCGCAGGCTCGCCCGCGTCCCCGGCCTCACGGTGGTGACCAACTCCCTGCTCGTCGCCCAGGCCCTGGCCCACGCCAACCGTGTCGAGGTCGTCATGACCGGCGGCACCCTCAGGGGCTCGAACTACGCGCTGGTCGGCAGTGGCGCCGAGCAGTCGCTGCTCGGGCTGCGCGTGAGCCGCGCGTTCCTGTCCGGCTCGGGGCTCACCGCCGACCGGGGTCTTTCCACGTCCAACATGCTGGCCGCCAGCGTGGACCGCGCCCTGGTGCGCGCCGCCGCCGAGGTGGTCGTGCTGGCGGACCACACCAAGCTGGGGACGGACACGGCGTTCCAGACCGTGCCGACCGAGCACATCACGCACCTGGTGACGGACCAGCCGCCGCCCGAGGCCGCCAAGGCGGGCGTGGAGATCGACGCGCTGGCCGACCAGGGCGTACGGGTCTCGCTGGCGGGCGGCGGGCACCAGCCGGGCGTCAAGCCGCCGCTGGACGGCCCGCGCCGCGACCTGCGCGACGCGCGCGACCCCAGGGAGGCCCAACTGCCCGGCCCGCGCGCGACGGGCCACGGCCCGCTGGGCCAGCGCCTCGGCGACCTGGCCCCACCCCGCCGCCGCTGAGGCACCCCGCGGGCCGCGGGCGCGTGCGTCCGTGCCGGGCAGCGGAAGCGGGGGGCGTCCGTCCCCGCTCCCGAGCCGGGAGAGGTGGCGGCGCGCCCCGCCGGGCCGGGGCGTTCCGGACGGCACGGTCTCCGGCGCGGGCGCGTCGCACCGAACGGCGGAAGCGCGTGAACGCGCGTCCCCGTGCGGCACGGCGGGCCTGCGCGTCGCGGGGGGCGCGGGCCCGATGCGGATGGACCGCGCCGTGGTGATCCGCGCGGCTGCCGGGCTGTCGGCGTACCTGCGGGAGCCGGCGGCGGGAGCCGGCGATCTCGTCGTCTGCGGGAAGGGAGGTGGGCTGCTGCGCCGCCTCGCTCCTCAGCCGTGCCCGTCCGGCTCCGGGAGAGGCGGTGGGCCCGGCGCGGCGTACCGTCCGCCGGTCCGCGTCCCGGGCGAACGGCTCCCGGCACGGGGGCGTGCGTCCGCTCAAGGCGGCGGAGGCGGGTGAACGCCCGCCTGCCGGAGGGCGGATGCGCCCGCCCTGCCGTCCGTCCCCGCTCTCGAACCCGGCCCGGCCCGAGCCGGGAGAGGTGGCAGCGCCCCCGTCGGGTCGGTGCGGGCGTCCGGAGCCGGTGAACGTCCTGCGGTTCTGCTCCGAGCGGTTCCGGAAGAGGCGGTGGGCCCGGCGTGGGGGCGTGCGTCCCCACTGGGTGGAGTGGCCAGACGAATGCGCGCCTGCCGACGGGTGAATGGGTCCGCCCTGCCGTCCGTCCCCTTCCCGGGCCCGCAGCCGTGTGAGGAGAGGTGGCAGCGCGCCTCGTCGGGTCGGTCCCAGTGTCGGGAGCTGGTGAACGTCCTGCGGTTCTGCTCCGAGCGGTTCCGGGAGAGGCGGTGGGCCCGGCGTGGGGGGCGTGCGTCCGCACTGGGGGGAGGTCCGTCCGCCGGAGGGCGGATGCGCCCGCCCTGCCGTCCCGCTCCTGAGCCCGGCCCTGCCCTGGCTGCCTCGTCGCCGTGCTCCTCAGCCGTGGCCGGCCTGCGCCGGGAGGAGCGGTGAGTCCGGCGCGGAAGCGAGTCGACAACCGTCGGCGGGAAGGCGGATGAGGCCGCGCGGCCGTCCCGCTCCTGGACTGTGCCGGGTCCGCGCCACGGCTGGTGCGGTGCGTCACGCGGGCGGCGCCGACCGGATGTCCCGTCCGCCGGGAGGGGAGACGCCTCTCGTCGGCGGGGGAAGCGCACGCACGTCCGGCCGGGCCCGTGGGGGCCCGGCCGGATGGGTGCGGGGGTGGGTCAGTCCTTGATCTCGCAGATCACGGCGCCCGCCGAGACCGCGCTGCCCACCTCGGCGGACAGGCTCGTCACCGTGCCCGCGCGGTGCGCGGTGATGGGCTGCTCCATCTTCATCGCCTCCAGGACGATGACCAGTTCGCCCTCGGCGACCTGCTGCCCTTCCTCGACGGCGACCTTCACGATGGTGCCCTGCATGGGCGACGCGAGCGCCGCGCCCGTCGCCGCGGCCGCGGCACGCCCACCGGCCTTGCGGCGCGCCGGGCGCGCGCCCCCGGCGACCGCCGCGCGCGCCAGCGGCATCGCCAGCGTCGCGGGCAGCGACACCTCAAGGCGCTTGCCGCCGACCTCGACCACGACGGTCTCGCGCAGGCTGGACTCCTCGCCCTCGCCGGCCACGGCGTCGAACGCGGGCAGGTTGTTCACGAACTCGGTCTCGATCCACCGGGTGTGGACGAGGAACGGCTCGCCCGCACGCCCCGCGACCTCCGGCGCGAACGCCGGGTCGCGCACCACCACGCGGTGGAACGGGATGACCGTCGCCATCCCCTCCACGCGGAACTCCGCCAGCGCGCGCGACGCGCGCTCCAGCGCCTGCCGGCGGTCCGCGCCGGTCACGATCAGCTTGGCCAGCATGGAGTCCCACGCCGGGCCGATCACCGAGCCGGACTCGACACCGGTGTCCACGCGCACGCCGGGGCCGAGCGGCGGGACGAACGTCGTCACCGTGCCGGGCGCCGGGAGGAAACCGCGGCCCGGGTCCTCGCCGTTGATGCGGAACTCGATCGAGTGCCCGCGCAGCGGCGGGTCGTCGTACCCCAGCTCCTCGCCCCGCGCGATGCGCAGCTGCTCGCGTACGAGGTCGATGCCGCTGATCTCCTCGGAGACTGGGTGCTCCACCTGGAGGCGGGTGTTGACTTCCAGGAACGAGATGGTGCCGTCCTGCCCGACGAGGAACTCGCAGGTCCCGGCGCCCACATAGCCGGCCTCCTTGAGGATGGCCTTCGACGCGCGGTACAGCTCGGCGTTCTGCTCGGGCGTGAGGTACGGCGCGGGCGCCTCCTCGACGAGCTTCTGGTGGCGCCGCTGGAGCGAGCAGTCGCGGGTGGAGACGACGACGACGTTGCCGTGCGTGTCGGCGAGGCACTGCGTCTCGACGTGCCGGGGGCGGTCGAGGTAGCGCTCCACGAAGCACTCGCCGCGGCCGAAGGCGGAGACCGCCTCGCGCACCGCCGAGTCGTACAGCTCCGGCACCTCCTCCAGCGTGCGGGCCACCTTCAGGCCGCGCCCGCCGCCGCCGAACGCCGCCTTGATCGCGACGGGGAGCCCGTTCTCCCGCGCGAACGCCACGACCTCGTCCGATCCGGAGACCGGGTCGGTCGTCCCGGCGACGAGCGGGGCGCCGGCGCGCTGCGCGATGTGCCGGGCGGCGACCTTGTCGCCGAGCGCCCTGATGGCGTCGGGGGACGGGCCGATCCACGTCAGGCCCGCGTCGAGCACGGCCTGCGCGAACTCGGCGTTCTCGGACAGGAATCCGTACCCCGGGTGGATCGCGTCGGCGCCCGAGTCCGCGGCGGCCTTCAGGACCTTCTCGATGTCCAGGTAGCTGGCGGCCGGGGTGTCGCCACCCAGCGCGAACGCCTCGTCGGTGGCGCGGACATGGACGGCGTCGCGGTCCGGCTCGGCGTAGACGGCCACGCTGGCGATACCGGCATCCCGGCACGCACGGGCGACCCGGACGGCGATTTCGCCGCGGTTGGCGATGAGCACCTTGCGCACGATGGCTCCCTCCTCGGAACAAGGTGAGTTTAGGTAGTGGCGACACCTCGCAACGAGTCGCCCACAGGAGTGACCTCGCCCACACGGAGGGTGGGAGCGGGCGCTCCGCCGGGCGGTCCGCCCCGCGGTCCCAAGGTACGCGCCCTGCGGGCGATTACCGACCGATTCCAGGGCCGGGCCGAAAGTCCGGTACTCCGGCACAGCAGTCGTCCGGACAGTTTGTGGGAACCGGATAACGACGACGCGGAAACTTTGCGCTCCGGCGAACCGGACCACCCCCCTCCGGAGAGGGTCCGGCGGGGGTGGCGCGTACCCACCGGGGCGGGCGGGCGCCCGTTGCCCGCGGACCGGTCGCCGCCGCGTCCCGATGCGTGCGCCACCCATTGCCGGGGGCGTTACCGTTCGGTAACCTGCCGGGTATGGACGCCTTCGAGCAGCGGGCGAGACGCGGTGTGGCGGCCGGTGCGGCGCTCGGGTGCCTGGGCGGCGCGGTCGTCGCCGGGGTCGCGCACGCCGCCCTCGCGGTGGCGGCGGACCGCCAGGAGATCGAGGTCGGGGGCGTGCCGCCCGGCGCGCTCGTGGCGGCGGCGTGGGGCGGCGGCGTGCTGGTCGCGGGCGCGCTGGCGCTGACGGCCGTGCCGCTGCTGCGGGTCGCCGTACGGGACAGGCCGCCCGGCCGGGGCTGGCGGCGGGTGCTCGCGGCGGGCGCGGGGCTGCACGCCGTGCTCGGCGCGCTGACGCTCGCGGTCGTGGACTGGACGGTGTTCGCCGTGCTGATGGCGGTGTTCGCGATGATCGTCGGGACGCTGACGCTCACACCGCCGCCGGGGCCGTCACGCCCAGAAGTCGGTGATCCCGGCGCCGATCCCGTCCCGCAGCAGGCGCCGCAGCAGCGGGAGTGACAGACCGATCACCGTGCCGGGGTCGCCGTCGATGCCGTCGATGAACGGCGCCGACCGCCCCTGGAGGGTGAACGCGCCCGCGACGGACAGCGGTTCACCCGTCGCGACGTACGCGGCGATCTCCTCGTCCGTCGGCTCGCCGAACCGCAGTGTGGTCGAGGCGGTCGCGGCGGCGCGCCGCCCGTTCGCCGTGTCGATGACGCAGTGCCCGGTGCGCAGCACGCCGGTGCGGCCGCGCATCGCCTTCCAGCGCGCCGCGGCCTCCCCGGCGTCGGCGGGCTTGCCGAACGCCTCGCCGTCGAGGTCGAGCACGGAGTCGCAGGCCACGACCACCGCGTCCGCCGCCTCGGGCCGGGCCGCCACCGCCGCCGCCTTGGCCTCGGCGAGCACCTGGGCGAGCGCCCCCGGGTCCGGGGCGTCGAGCGCGTCCTCGTCCACGCCGCTGACGATCACCTCGGGGCTGAGCCCGGCCTGCCGCAGCAGCCAGAGCCGCGCGGGGGACTGCGAGGCGAGTACGAGTCTTCTCATGCGCCCCAGCGTCTCACGCCGCCCGGCACGCTCCCCGGCGTGTGAGACCGCTCACTGAGCGGCTTCTCACCCGGTTCTCATCTCCTTCTCATGCGGACCCAGTTGGTTGACGGCAGGTGAATTCCGGGTGCCGCGCGCCGGAACGCCGGTACCCGTCCCCCCGTCCGCCGCGCGGCCCGACCACGAAAGGAGACGGAATGACAGCCGACGCACGCCACGGCCCCGGCGTGGCCGGCCGACTGCACGCGTTCAACCGCTACGAGATCAAGTACCTCGTGCCCGCGGCGGACGTGCCCGCGCTCCGCGACGAACTCGCCGTCCGCCTCGACACCGACGCCCACTGCCCGCCCGGCGGATACGGCGTCTGGAGCCTGTACTACGACACCCCGTCGCTGCGTTTCTACTGGGAGAAGATCGAGGGCATCAAGTTCCGCCGGAAGCTGCGCATCCGGCACTACGGCGAGGCGCACGACGTCACCGACGAGTCGCCCGTGTACGTCGAGATCAAGCAGCGCGTCAACCGCGTCACCCAGAAGCGCCGCCTGTGCCTGCCGTACCGGGCCGCGCGGGCGCTGTGCGACCGGCGCGAGGCCGCCGAAGCCGGGCGGCGGGAGCGCGCGTTCGCCGATGAGGTGCTCGAACTCCT
The DNA here is from genome assembly GCF_047200595.1 of Streptomyces sp. MS19. Taxonomy (NCBI): domain Bacteria; kingdom Bacillati; phylum Actinomycetota; class Actinomycetes; order Kitasatosporales; family Streptomycetaceae; genus Streptomyces; species Streptomyces sp. MS19. Next base: position 25,944 of record NZ_JBJZOH010000048.1, read on the forward strand.
CGTGCGGCTCGACCTGCGGCCCACCGCGATCACCGGCTACCGCCGCGAGGCCCTGGTGGGCCGCGACCAGGACACCGGCCTGCGCGTCACGTTCGACCGGCGCGTGCGGGGCCGCGACCGCGACTTCCACCTCGGCACGGCCACCGCTGAGAACCGTTTCATCATCCCGCCGCGGCTCGCCGTGATGGAGATCAAGGCGAACGAGCGCGTCCCGTACTGGCTCACCGACCTCGCGGCGCGGCGCGACCTCACCGTCGTCCGCGTCTCCAAGTACTGCCAGAGCGTCGAGGCGTACGGCAAGGCGCCCCGCTCGGCCTTCCACATCCCCGAGGAGCCCGCCCACGACGCGGGCCCCGCCCACCTGACGCCCGCGCCCCACGGGCGGGAGGAGAAGACCCGTGTCGCTTGATCTCCAGGACCTCAGCGGGACGTTCAGCACCGCCGACATCATCCTGTGCCTGCTGCTGTCCTTCGCGCTGAGCACGCTCGTCGGCTACGTCTACCGCGGCACGCACAAGAACGTCTCCTACAGCCAGTCGTTCGTCCAGACGCTGGTGATCGTCGGCATGATCGTCGCCGTCATCCTGCTGGTCGTCGGGTCGAACCTGGCCCGCGCGTTCTCCCTCGTCGGCGCCCTGTCGGTCGTCCGCTTCCGCAACGCGGTGAAGGAGACGCGCGACGTCGGCTTCATCTTCCTCGTGATGGGCCTCGGCATGGCCTGCGGCGCCCGCTTCTACACGCTGGCCGTGCTCGGCGGCGTCGTGATCTGCGCGGTCGTCCTGGTGATGAACCGCTTCCACATGTTCCGCCTCGACGTGCAGCGGCAGGTCGTGAAGGCGCAGATGCCGGCCGGTGAGGACCTCACCGCCGACATCGAGGACGTACTGGCCGCGCACACCAGCGAGTTCGAGCTGGTGAGCACGGAGACCGTACGGGGCGGCGCGCTGACGGAGTCGTTCTACACGGTGCGGCTGCGGAAGGGGCACAAGCCGGGCCAGCTGGTCGGCGCGCTCCAGGAGCGGACGCGTGGCCAGCGGGTCGCGGTGCTCACCGGATACGACCAGACGGACCTGTGATGCGCGCGCTGCGCCGCCGCGTCCCGGTCCGGCTGCGGCAGAACTGGCGGCCCATGGCCCTGCTCGCCGCCGGACTGACCGTGCTGCTGGTCTACTTCGGCGACGCCCGCGTCACGCCGCTGGTCACCAGCGCCTCGGACGCGGAGGGGGATGTGGTGACCGATGACATCGCGGGCGCCGTGGACCTCTTCGACGAGTCCGTCACGCACACCGTGCAGGTCGAGTACGACGAGGACGACTACCGGCGGATGGCGGACGCGTTCGAGAAGGACGGCACGAAGGAGTACATCGAGGCGGACCTCACGATCGACGGCACGTTCATCCCGAGCGTCGGGCTGCGGCTGAAGGGCAACTCCACGCTCCAGTCGCTCGGCGGCGGCGGGGGCGGGATGCCGGGCGGCGGGCGGCTGCCGGAGGGCGGTGAGCTTCCCGAGGGGATGGAACTCCCCGAGGGGGTGGAGCTTCCCGAGGACGGCCAGTTCCCGGGCGGTGGCCGGCAGCAGGACGGCGAGCAGCAGCCGGAGGACGGTCAGGCCCCCGGTGGTGGCGGAGGCGGCGGCTTCGGCGGGATGGGCGGCATGGGTACCCAGCTGTCCTTCGACAAGCCCGGCGAACTCCCGTGGCTCGTCAGCCTGGACGAGTACGCCGAGGGCCGCGCCTACCAGGGCATGCGCGAACTCGCGGTGCGCCCCGGCAGTGACGGCGAGGTGCCGCTGAACGAGGCGGTCTCGCTCGGCCTGATGGCGGCGTCTGGCCAGCCCGCCGAGCGCTTCACGTTCTCGTCGTTCACCGTCAACAACGAGCCGGCGGCGACCCGGCTCGTCGTGGAGAACCCGGGCGCCGGGTACGCGACGGACACCCTGGGCGGCGACGGCGTCCTCTACAAGGCGCGCGCCGGGAGCAGCTTCACGTACCAGGGCGACGACCCGACCGCGTACGAGGCGGACTTCAACCAGCTGACGAAGAAGGGAAGTCAGGACCTCCAGCCCGTCATGGACCTCATCCGGTGGGCGGAGAACGCGAGCGACGAGGAGTTCGCGGCCGAGCTGGGCGACCACGTGGACATCCCGTCCTTCGCGGCCTACACGGCGACGCAGAACCTGCTGCTGAACGGCGACGACATGGCCGGTCCCGGCAGCAACTACCTGCTCTGGTACGACCTGGACACCAAGAAGTTCAGCGTTCTCGGCTGGGACTTCAACCTCGCGCTCAGCGGCGACGCCACCACGGGTCCCGACGAGGAGACCGGCATGGGCATGGGCGGTGGCCGTCCCGGCGGGGGCGAGGAAGGCGGCCAGGCGCCGGGCGGCATGCAGCCTCCCGAGGGCATGGAGCCGCCGGAAGGGATGGAACTGCCCGAGGGCACGGAGCCGCCGGACGGCGGCCGGTTCCCGGACGGCGCCGCCGGGGAGGAAGGCGACGGTGCGGACGCCGGGGGCTTCGGCGGGATGGGCGGCAACGTGCTCAAGAGCCGCTTCCTCGAACTCGACGCGTTCGACGACGCCTACCACGACGCGTACCGCGACCTCTACGAGGAGTTCTACGCCTCAGGCACCGCCACGGACCTCCTCGACTCCCTCGTCACCCGCGCCACGGACGCCGGGGCCGACGCCGAGGCCATCGGGACGGCGGCCGACCGGCTGCGGGAGACCGTCACCACGCGCACCGAGGCGCTGGCCGGAGAGGAGGTGATCACAGGCTGAGACGGGCGGCACCGGCCGGCGCACATCGCGCGGGCGACCAACTGGTGCGCGCCCCTGGCTGGTTCGACCCCGCCGGTTCCCCGCAGCAGGCAGCACGGGTGACCGGCGGGGTCCGCGCACGTGAGCCGCCCGTGCCGCCCTCGGCGACGAACCGTGCGAGCGCGGCGTCGGGGTCAGACATCTCGATCGGTAGAAGCGCTCTCACGGCTTCTCCCGCCCGCAGGGAACGGTCGGCCCTGCTCGCCGAGTACCCGAGCTTTCCCGCTGACCATCGCCACCACCCGGTGGACGCCGTCGTCGCGGTCCCCGCCTATGTCGGCCGACGGGCGTAGTCCGGCGCCGTGGAGCAGAGCGCGCAGTTGGGCGTGTGTTCTGGTGTGGAATGGC
>NZ_JBJZOH010000049.1:0-29031 GCF_047200595.1 Streptomyces sp. MS19
GGCACATGGGGGTTCGGGGGTGACACCGTGCCCGGGGCCGGAGCCGCACCGGCCGACCAACACCCGTGACGGGCGTCCGCTCTGCTGCCTGGCGTACCCGGGCGGTCGTGCTAGCTGTTCATGGTCCCGCTCGTCGGCGTCACCGCTTCCTGGGACCGCGCGTTCCGCATGGCGGCTGCTTCCTCGCGGCCCCGGCGGGGCACGCCCCATTCATCAAGCGTCTTAGCAAGCCACGTAGCGGAGACCCTGTATTCCTTGCTGATGCTGTTCGCGCTCCGCCCGTTGCAGTATTCTTCGGTCAATTTCTCGCGCGCGTCGAGTACGCGCTTCCGCGCCGCCGCGTATTTCTCTTCCAAGGTGCTGAAGTCAGCCATGTATCCGATTTCTTCGCTGCTGGTGAGAGGTCCTTCCTTGGTGCCCGTCTCCTGCCAGAGGCCCGATCCTCCCCGGCAGGGGACGGAGTTCACTTGCGCCGGGCGCGCATCGTGTCGAACGCTTCGCGCTGGTTCCTGACCGGAATGCCCCACTCCTCGAACATTCTGGTGAGCCACGTGGAGGAGACGCCGAGCCGGAACCGGAGGCTGTTGAGGCTCTCGCCGCTCTCGTAGGCGGCGATCACCTCATTCTTCGCCTCCTCGGCGCGGGCCCGGAACGCGCGCTGCATCTGCGTCCTGCTGCTGACCATTTCACTCCTGCCACGAAATTCCGAGATCCGCAAGGAACCCTTCCACTTCCCGGGCCGGGTCGTGAAATACCCATGAGCACGGCGGCGGGTGACCCTCAAAAAGCACGCAGTACGCCTTGTCGTCATCCGAAGCGCCGTTGTGCGTATCGCAGTCCGGCAGAACTCCGAACTCCGGTCTCGTGTCGTCCGACCAGCGGGCCCACTCGGCGGTCGGGTAGGGGGCGTCGATTTCCGCGGCGTACTGGTGGTGCGGCCCCTCGTGATGTTCGGCAAGCTCGCAACGCAGCCTCTTCCCGACGTGGACGCGCGGGACCTCCTCGTAGGGCAGAACGGTGACCTCTTGCCCGCAGATGTAGACCGGCGCCGTCACCGGAGCTGCCCCCGTATTCCGAGAACGAAGCACATAACGGCCATGCCCCCAAGGAAGATGACCAGCCCCTCCCAAGAAGCGGCGCGACTCGCGCAGTCCCAGAGGACATCACCGGCGCGTCGGCGCGTGCTGCGGCGGTGCCGGGGCTCACCCACTGAAGTCTCCCCAGCGGCCCCGCCGACTACGGGCGTTGACCTCACGGAGCCGGGGGCGAAGCGCGTCGGTGGCGCTCGGCTCCGGGACCGGCCGCACCCGTTCGCGCGGGGCGTCCCACTCCCGCCCGCCCCCCGGCGGACGCAGCCACACCCTGTTGCCCTCGATGTCCATCACGCGCCCCGTGCGGCCCCGATCCTTCGCCAGCTGCCCGCGCTTGTACATCGGCTCGTCGCCCTGGCCGTCATTCTGCATGGTTACCTGCCTTTCATCAGGTGGGCCATGTCCCCGTGACCGGCTGCGCGGTCGCGAAGGTGCGTTCCTTGAGATTGAACGTCTCGCGCCCGCGCTGCGCACGGGATTGGGTGTTGACCAGGAGCCGTTGACTGTTGACTGGACTACGCTAGGTACATGACCGCCCCTGATGAGATTCGAGCGGCCATGGCACGCAAGGCGGTGTCCCTGCGCGAGATGGCACGCCGAACCCATTACGACCCCGCATACATATCCCGTGCGCTTCGCGGGCAACAGCGTGCATCTGAAAGCTTGCTTCGCGCCCTAGCGGAAGCTCTTGAACTCACTGAAGAAGATGAGCGCATTGCCTACATGGCGGCACACCCAACTAGGACGGACAGTACGGCCGTTCAAGCGCTTGCTGACGCCCTGGCGGCTCAGCGCCGCGCCGATGATGTGGTGGGGCCCGTGCCACTAATTGGAGCGGCAGAGGCCCAGCGTGAGGCGCTGCTGACCATGCTTCGGGAAACTCGCGGCGATCAACGGAACTTGCTGTGTGGGGTGGTATCGGAAGCCGCCCAGTTCGCAGGCTGGCTCAACATTCAAGTAGGTGACTACACGCGAGCTAACGCCCTCCTCAGCGAAGCCGTTGAACTGGCGGACGATATCGGAGATTCGGCACTGGTCGCGCAGGCGTACAACCTGAAAGGGAATATCGCTAGACAGAAAAAGCAATGGCGCGCCGTGCATCGCAACTTCGTCGCGGCCTACGTCAGTGCGGATGCCTTGCGGCAAAAGGTCGTGAATGGGGCGCAGGCTACGTCAGCATTGGCCGAACTGGGGCGCCGCAAGGAAGCCGAAAAGATGCTCGCCGAGGTAGAAGCGCTTCGGGATAAAGCCGCCGATGCCGATGACGTTCCCGGAACCGCTTACTGGCTGACAGCGGAATGGCTTTCTATGCCTCTTGGGCATGTCTACTTGGCTTTGGACCGCCACGACCAGGCAGTGGAGCATCTGCGCCACGGCCTTGACAGTTTGCCCCCTGGCCATCGCCACGCACTGTGGACACGAGAGGCATGGGCAGCTCTAGAGGAAGCCGAAGCGGGCGAAAAACGCCCGAAGTGCTCGTGAACGCCAAAAAGCCTTGCTCCACATCCCGTTGGGGAGGTGGGCGGGGCATCGCTATGCCGTGCGAGAGAGATGCGCGGAGAAGAGCAGGGTATCGGGGGCGGCGGTGCGTCGGGGTCTCGGTCGGCGAGGCACACGCACCAGCCGACCCTTGGTCGTCGGCTCACGAGCACGCCGTAGCGGCGCGCGAGTCTGGCTCGGCGGAGCACGGGGGCTAGCTGGTGCGCCTGAGCGGTAGCCGCGGCGTGCGTCTCGTAGCCGACGAGAACGGTCACGCGGGGTGTGGTCGTCATGCGGCATCCGCGGGGCCTCACCTGGGACTACACGTACGACGACGCCGGACGCCTCGTCGCCGAACGCGACTTCGACGGCAGGGAGTTCACCTACCGGCGTGACCCCGTCGGCCGCATGGCCGCCAGGACGAACGCCGCCGGCCAGACCGTCTCCTACACCTACGACCCGCGCGGCCAGCTCGTCGCCAAGCGCCTGGACGACGGGCCCGCGAGCACGTACGCCTACAACGGCACCGGCCTGATGACCCGGGCCACGGGACCGCACGGGGACATCGTGTGGGAGCGCGACGCTCTCGGCCGGGTGCTGTCCGAGACGACCGGGCAGGGCGTCTCGTCCTACCGGTACGAGCACGGTCTCAAGGCGGCCCGCGTCACCCCCACCGGCGTCGGTACGACCTACGCCTACGACGCCGCCGGACGCAGGACAGCCCTGGAGACGGCGGGCCACACCGTGGCGTTCGCCTTCGACGCGGCCGGACGCCAGGCCGGACGTACCACGGACGACTTCCTCACCGTCGCCCAGGAGTGGGACGACCTCGGGCGGCTCACCGGGCAGACGGTCACGGCCGCCATGTCGCAGCCCCTCCACCGCACCTGGACCTACGGCCAGGACGGCCGCGTCACCGGCATGACCGACAGCGCGCGTGGCACCGTCGCCTACGGACACGACGCGAACGGCCGTGTCACCGAGGTCACCGCCCGCGACTGGAGCGAGAGCTACGCCTACGACGCGGCAGGCAACCAGACGCACGCCGCCTGGCCCGACCGCCACCCGGGCGGCGACGCGCGCGGCACCCGTGCCTACGACGGCAACCGCCTCCTGCGCGCCGGAGCGGTCCGGTACAGCTACGACGCGGCCGGACGCGTCACCGAACGTCGCCGTACCCGGCTGTCCCGCAAACCCGACGTGTGGCGCTACGCCTGGGACGCCGAGGACCGCCTCACCTCCGTCACCACCCCGGACGGCACCGTCTGGCGGTACCTGTACGACGCCCTCGGCCGCCGCGTCGCCAAGGAGCGGCTGTCCGACGACGGCACCACCGTGGTGGAGCGGACCGCGTTCACCTGGGACGGCACCACGCTCGTCGAGCAGACCACCACCGGCCCCGGCTTCCCCGGCCCCGTCACCGTGACCTGGGACTACGACGGTCCGCATCCGGTCGCCCAGACGGAACGCCTGGGTGCCGCCGACGCACCGCAGGAGGTCGTGGACGAGCGCTTCTTCGCCATGGTCACCGACCTCGTCGGCGCCCCCACGGAACTGGTGGACGAAGACGGCGTCACCGCCTGGCGTGCCCGCCGCACACTGTGGGGCACCACCGCATGGCAACGGGGCAACACCGCTTACACCCCGCTCCGCTTCCCCGGTCAGTACTGCGACCCCGAGACGGGCCTCCACTACAACCTCAACCGGCACTACGACCCGGACACCGCCCGCTACACCAGCCCCGACCCGCTGGGTCTACGCCCCGCCCCCAATCCGGTCGCCTACGTGGCCGACCCCCGCGTCCAGAGCGACCCCCTCGGCCTCGCCCCCTGCCGCCCCGGCAGCGGCATGGACTACATGGACGGCGCGGACAACTACATCCCCTCCGGCTCCCCCGTGACCCACGGCGAGACCGCCACCGTCATCGGCACCGACGGCGCGACCATGCGCAACTATCAGAACGCCGCCAACGCAGGCCGCCACGACGTGATCGCCCACGGCAGCCGTGACGGTTTCCTCGATCTACCGGAAGGCCATGTGAACGGCGGCCAGATCGTGGACGCCCTGCGCAACAACCCGAACTATGATGGAAGTGACGTCCGTCTCTTGGTGTGCCACTCGGGCGCCGACTCCTCGGGAATCGCCCAACAGGTCGCCAATGAGCTGGGTGTCACAGTCCAGGCTCCCACGAACGCCGTGGGTACCGATCGGCTGCTTGGCCCAGGGCAGACACCGACAATCGCAGAAGACGGCTACTGGCGGACTTTCCTGCCCATCGTGCCCGGCTGACTCGAAAAAAGGTGTTGAAGTGCGATACATCGGCTATTTTCGCGAATTGAATCCCTATTACCCAAGGGTCTATCGCGATTCTATTCACGAGGCGATTGCGCGGGGCGCGGCGTACCCGGTCGAGCAGGTAGTACGGTACCTGGAGTCCGGCCATCCGTTCCTTGACATGATGGGTGTCGAGCGGGATGTCGTGGGTGGGGCGTTCGCGCTGCCCGGTGGTTCGTCGCCGTTGACCGACGGTGAATGGACGTGGCGCGAAGACCTCAGTCATTACGTCCGGCTGTATGCACCGGCTCTTCCAGATGAGTTCACGGCTCACGTTGCCGACCGAGGAGGAGTGGTGCAGCCAATGGCCCGCGAGGAGCTGATCGCGGCGGCCGAAGTCGTCTACGCGGACCTCGGCTACCGGCGAGCCCGCTGAACCAGCCGAGGAGATTTCCGCCTCGGTGAGGAAGGTGCACATGCGATATATCGGTCTCTACCGTGAACTCGACCCGCGACAGCCTGATCTCTATCAGGAGTCGATCCACGAGGCCATCGCCCGGGGAGCGACATACTCGATGGAAGAAGTGGCAAAGTATCTGGAGGCGGGGCACCCGACGCTCGACGTCATGGAGGGGACTCCCGATGTGGTCGGCGGCGCCTTCAGCGCGCTCGGTGGTCCGTCCATGATGACGGATGGCGAGTACGCCTGGCGTTACGACCTCAGCTTTTATGTGCGGCATTACACGCCCGCACTGCCGGAAGAGTTCACCGCCCGGGTCCACGAATTGAACGGAGTCGTCCCTCAGGTGCCGCACGAGAAGTTGCTTCTTGTCTCCTCTGCGATCAATGAGTACCTCGGATTTCGCAAGTCGGAACCGGATCGGTACCGCCGCGGAGGGCAACCCCGATAGTACCGAGGTATATCGCGAGTCAACCCATGAGGCGATCCACGCAGGAGTTGTGCCACCTGTGGGCCGTGAGGAACTGATTGCCGGGAACGTGCGCGTGCCGCCCGCTGGGGGTAGCGGGCGGCACGCGGGGGGTGGGGTGGTGGTCAGTCGACCGGTGTCAGGATCACCTCTGCGCTGCCGGTCAGCGGCGGCAGGCCGTCCGTTCCCGGGTCGGTGTAGGTGGCGTTGAAGACGCCGGACAGGTTGTCCTCGCCCTCGTGGCCCTCGGGGTGGCCGGTCTGGATGGTGCCGGAGCAGCCGGAGGCCGACGACTGCGGGTGGCCGTGCTCGTCGTGGCCCAGGATGTACGTCACCGTGACGCGCGAGCAGTCCACCTCCTGGTCGTCGGTGACCGCGACCTCGAACTGCATCGCGTCGCCGAAGGAGAACTCCTGCCCGTCCACCGGGGAGACGAACGAGACCTGCGGCGGCTGGTTGCCCACCACGATCTCCACCTCGGCCGACGCCGACCGGCCGCGGTGCCGGCCGCCCACGTCCGTCACGCGCAGGCTGGCGCGGTAGACGCCGTTCTCCTCGTACGTGTGCGTCGGGTTGGCGCTGCGCGAGTCGACGCGGCCGTCCGAGTCGAAGTCCCAGGCGTAGCGCAGCCGGTCGCCCTCGGCGTCCTCGGTGCCCTCGCTGGAGAACGCCACGGTCAGCGGCGCCTGCCCCGCCGTCACGTCGGCCGAGGCCGCCGGGACGGGGGAGTGGTTGCCGCCCTCGCCGATGTGGTCGATGCGGGCGAGCATCGCCTCCTCGTTCTGGGCGAAGTAGCCCTTGCCGTACTCCAGGACGTACAGCGCGCCGTCCGGGCCGAACTCCATGTCGATGATCCCGGCGAAGTCCATCGACGGGAGCACGTCCTGGATGCCGCTCAGCTCGCCCGTGCGGCGGTCCAGCGGGAACGCCTTGATGTAGTCGCGCGTCCACTCGTAGAACAGCGGCACGCCGTCGAGGGAGCGCGGCCACGCGACCGGGGTCGGGTCGAGCAGGGTCCGCCAGTCCCAGTCGTACGCGGGTCCCGCCATCGGGGCGACGCCGCCGGTGCCCAGCTCGGGGAAGTCGGGGGTGGCGACGCCCGGGTACCAGACGTCGGGCTGCTCGACGGGCGGCAGCTCGGTCAGGCCTGTGTTGTGCGGCGACTCGTTGACGGGCGCCGCGCAGTCGAACGGCTCGCTCGACGCGCCGGTGGCGAAGTCGTAGTCGATGTAGGGAAGTTCCGGCGTGACGCAGTACGGCCAGCCGTGGTTGCCCGCGGCGCGCGCGACGAACCACTTGCCGTGCCCGTTCGGCCCGCGGTCCGGGTCGGGGCTGCCCGCGTCGGGCGAGTAGTCGGCGACGTACAGGTCGCCGTTCTCCCGGTTGACCTCGACGCGGAACGGGTTGCGCAGGCCCATCAGGTAGATCTCGGGCCGCGCGCCCGGCGTCCCCGGCCGGAACAGGTTGCCGCGCGGGACGGTGTACGAGCCGTCGCGCCCGACGCGTATGCGCAGCACCTTGCCGCGCAGGTCGTTCGTGTTGGCGGCGGTCCGCTGGGCGTCGAACGCCGGGTTGCGGCCGTCCCGTTCGTCGATCGGCGCGTAACCGCCGGAGGAGAACGGGTTGGAGTCGTCGCCGGTGGCCAGGTAGAGGTTGCCCGCGCCGTCGAAGGCGATGTCGCCGCCGACGTGGCAGCACAGGCCGCGGTCCGCCGCGACCTCGATGATCTCCTGCTCGGACCCGAGGTCGATCCGGTCGCCGCGCAGCTGGAAGCGCGACAGCCGGGTGACGCCCTCGAACGGCGCGAAGTCCTCGGCCGAGCCGGTCTCCGGCGCGTCGCCCTCGTTGACGCCGGGGGTGGCCGGGTCGTCCAGCGGGGTGTCGAGGGGCGGCGCGTAGTAGAGGTAGACCCAGCGGTTGGTGACGCCGTTGAAGCCCGGGTCCACCGCGACCGACTGGAGGCCCTCCTCGTCGTGCTGGTAGACGTCCAGCTCGGCGGCGAGGGTGTTGAGGCCGGTGTCCGGGTCGTTGAGCCAGACCTGGCCGTTGCGCGTGGTGTGCAGGACGCGGGAGTCCGGCAGCACGGCGAGGTCGATGGGCTCGCCCGGCGTGTCGTTGAGGACGACCTTCTGGAACGCGCTGTCCGTCGTCGCGGGGGCGGCGGGCGCGGGCTCCGCGGGGGGCGGCTGCTCGTGGGCGGCCGAGGTGACAGGGGAGACAAGCAGCGCCGCTGCCACGAGCGCGACGGTGGCTGCGGTGGGGATGGTGCGCATGACGACCTTTCAAGACGTGCCTGCGGTGCGCCCGGACGGCGGCGGGGTGCTGCCGTCCGGGCGGGGCGTACCGGCGGGGTCTGTCGGTCCGTTGGTGTCAGCGGGTGGTGAAGTGGGCGGTGAAGTGCGCGGTCAGCAGCGCACGTTGCGCAGGTACGAGTAGCCGACGCGGGCGGTCCGGAGCGGCGTGACGTCGGGGGTGTCGTTCTCCACGATGTACTCCTCCACCGCGTGCGCGCGGAAGATGCGCGGGAAGTCGATCATGCCCGTGCCGAGGTCGGCCATGTCGCCCGTCACCGGGTCACGGTCCTTCACGTGGTACTGGCGGACCCGCTGCGGCGCGCTGCGGATGACGTCGATGGCGAACCGCTCGGGGTCGCGCACGCCGTCGCCGCTGTTGATGCCGCCGGTCACCACCCAGTAGATGTCGATCTCCAGGTGGACGAGCCGCCGGTCCAGCTCACCGGTGAGGACGTCCCACGGCGTGACGCCGCCCCCGAGGTCGCGGGTGAACTCGTGCGCGTGGTTGTGGTAGCCGTAGCGGATGCCCGCCCGGCGCGCCGCCGCCGCCTCGTGGTTCATCTGCTCGGCGTAGCGCTTCCAGTCGTCCAGCTTCTCCGAGTCGAGCCACGGGACCACCATGTACGACTGGCCGAGCACCCGCGCGTCGCGGATCTTGGCGGCGAGCGCCGTGTCGTCGGGGCTGATCCCGTCGTGGCTCGACGTCGCCTTCAGGCCGAGCCGCCGGTAGAAGTCGCGCAGCTCCGTGGCGGTGCGGCCGAAGTAGCCGAGCGCCTGCTCGACGCGCGGGTACCCCGTACGGGCCACGGCGCGCAGCGTCGCGTCGAAACCGGCCTCGCCGTTCAGGTCGTCGCGCATGCTGTACAGCTGGAGGCTGATCAGCTCGCGCGGGACCAGGGACCTGCCGCGTCCGCGCGAGTGCGCCTGCGCCGTCCCGCCGAGGGCGGCGGCCGCTCCCACGCCGACCGCGCCGCCGACCGCGCCGCGCAGCAGCGCGCGCCGTCCGGCGCCTTCCGTGCGGGCGGCGGCGTGTGCCTGGTGATCAGAGAATCCGTAACACATGGCGGCTCCTGGAGGCATGACCTCGCGCGGCACCGGCCGCGACGGGGTGGTTCGGGTGGCTCGGAGTACGTCGTGGACCGTCTGTGGGGGAAGGGGAGCGGCCGCGTGCGGTGGGGTGGCACGCGCCGGGATCGGTCAGTGGAGTCGTGGGGCGGGGGACGGGGGCACTGACGGACGGCGCGCCGGGTGGGCGTCGTCCGCGCCCACGGGCTGAGTGGCCCTGGCGGCGCCGGCGCCGGCCGCGCTGCCATGCGACAACGTAGGAACACTTCTACCGGGCGTCAATAGAAAGTTCTGCTTTCTCCGCCACAACTCCCGGCCCACACAGGCAAAGACGTCCCTGGGGTAGCGTAAGCAACGCCCTGCTTCAGCGAATTGCGGTGGAGGGACCTCATGACAAGGACAGGGCCGCTCCCCGCGGGCCCCGCCGCGGGCACGGCGGCCGTGCTCCGCGCCGTTCGGGACGGCCGCCCGCGCACGCGTGCCGAACTCGCCGCCGAGACAGGGCTGGCCAGGTCCACCGTCGCCGGACGGGTCGAGGCGCTCCTGGAGTCGGGCCTGGTCAGACGCGCCGACAACGGCCGCTCCACGGGCGGCAGACCCCCGTCGATGTACGCCTTCAACCCGGCGGCCCGCGCGGTGCTCGCCGTGGACGTGGGGGCGCGCCACCTGCGTATCGCCGTCACCGACCTGGCGGGCGAGGTCCTGACCGAGGGCTACCGCGCCCAGGACGTGACCGAAGGCCCGCGCGCCGTCCTCGAACGGGTCTGTGAGCTGGCCGCGTCGCTGCTCGCCGCGTCCGGCAGGGGCTCCGCGGACCTGCTCGGCATCGGCATCGGCCTGCCGGGGCCCGTCGAGCACGCCTCGGGGCGGCCCACCAACCCGCCGATCATGCCCGGCTGGGACGGCTTCGACGTCCCGGGGTTCGTCCGCGACCGGCTCGGCGCCGTCACGCTGGTCGACAACGACGTCAACGCCATGGCGCTCGGCGAGCACCGCACCCACTGGCCGCACCGCCCCGACCTGATCTTCGTCAAGGCCGCCACCGGCATCGGCAGCGGGCTGATCTCCGGCGGCGCGCTGCACCGCGGCTCCCAGGGCGTCGCGGGCGACATGGGCCATGTGCGGCTGCAAAACGGCGCGGACGCGGCCTGCCGCTGCGGCAACGTCGGCTGCCTGGAGGCGGTCGCGGGCGGCGCGGCCCTCGCCGCCCGGCTCACGGCGGACGGCGTCCCCGCCGACACGAGCGCCGACGTTGCGGCCCTCGCCCGCGCCGGGTCGCTGCCCGCCGTGGCCCTCGTGCGGGGGGCGGGCCGGGCGATCGGCGAGGTGCTGGCCACCGCCGTCAGCTTCTTCAACCCGTCGGTGATCGTCATCGGCGGCGGCATGTCGCAGGCGGGCGAGCACCTGATCGCCGGGGTGCGGGAGGTCGTCTACCAGCGGTCGCTGCCGCTGGCCACCCGCGAGCTGGACATCGTGCGGTCGCTCGCGGGCGACCGCGCCGCCGTGCGCGGCGCGGCGTTCATGGTGATCGAACGGGCCCTCGCCCCCGACCACCTGCCCGAACTGCTCGCCTGCTGACCGCGCCGCCGGTCCGGTACGGTCCTGCGCGGTCAGCGGCCCAGTCCCGCCACGGCCGCCGCCGCGGCCCCGGCGACCAGCTCGTCCCGCCGTTCGGCACCGTCCTCGCCGCGGCTGGACATGACGGCGATCACGACGGGGCCGCCCCCGTCGTCCGGCCACACCACCGCGATGTCGTTCCGGCCGCCATACCCGGCAGTGCCGCTCTTGTCCGCCACGTCCCAGCCGTCCGGCACGCCCGCCCGGACCAGCGTCTCGCCGGTCGTGTTCGTCGTCATCCACCGGGTGAGCAGCGTCCGTTCGTCCCGCTCCAGGGCGTCGCCGAGGAGGAACGTCCGCAGGCTGCCGGCCATCGCGCGCGGCGTGCTGGTGTCCCGGATGTCACCCGGCGCGCCCTCGCTGAGGCCGGGCTCCCACCGGTCCATCTCCGTGACGTCGTCGCCGAGACCGGCCAGCACCTCCTCCAGGCCGTCCGGGCCGCCGAGTTCTCCGAGGAGAAGGTTCGCGGCCGTGTTGTCGCTGTACCAGAGCGTCGCCGCGCACAGTTCGCGCAGGCTCATGCCGCTGTCCACGAAGTCCTCCGTCACGGGCGAGCTGTCGATCAGGTCGTCCCGCGTGTAGGCGACCACCTCGTCGAGCCCCTCCGTCCCGCGCTCCCGCAGCAGGGCGCCCACCGCGAGCGCCTTGAAGGTGGAGGCGTACGCGAACCGGTCGTCCGCCCGGTGGGCGACCTCGCGGCCCGTGCCGGTGTCGAGTGCGTAGACACCGAGCCGCGCGTCGAACTCCCGCTCCAGGCCGCGGAACGCGCGTTCCGCCGCCCCGGCCGACGCCGCCCCGGCGGCGACGGACGCCGGGGCGGCGGGCTCGGGCCCGCCGGGCTCACGGCCGCACGCGGACACCGCCAGCAGCGCAACCGCGGCCCACACCACCCGGCCCCTGGCCCCGACGCGCGACGATCCGGCCATCAACGGCACCTCCCGACCCCGGGCACCTCCCGGGCACGCACCCACCCTCGCCGCCCGCCGCCCCCCGGGTCCAAGACCGCCGCGCCCCGACTCATGCCGATCCGGCATCGGACGGCGGTCCGCCGCCGCGCGCAGCCTGTCCCGCAACCGCCTGGCCACCTGCCCCATCAGCGCGTCCACGCCCGGCTGCCCGGCCGCTGCCCCCCGCGACTCCGTGAGCGCGGCCACCGCGTAGCTCCGCCCGTCCGCGTGCTCGACCACGCCCACCTCGTGCCGCAGGTTGAGCAGCGTCCCCGTCTTCGAGGACCAGACGGCGGAGTCCGACGCGAAGCCGGGCGCCAGCCGGTGCCGCAGCACGTTGTCCCGCATCGACTCCCGCAGCCGTGCGGGACCATCGGGGTGCACCGGCGAGGGGCGCGTCCACATCGCGCGCAGCAGGTCCCTGAACGCGCGGGCCGTTCCCGTGTCGGCGCGCGACGGACTGCGCCATCCGCGCCGCCGCCGCGCCGACCGTGACGCTCCCGCGCTCGCCCACGCTGACGGACGCCCGGCCGGCAGCGACCAGATCCACGACGCGCCGTCAAGCCGAAGCGGCATGGCGCCGACGGACGGCGCTGCCCGCGACCGCGCGGCGGAAGTGCGCGCAGAACGTCACATCGTCGTGCTCGCAGCCCAGCGCGCACTCGACCAGCGCGAGCGACGCCCGCGCCGACGTCGTCACCGCTCCTGCGGCCTGCTGCGCGACGCCGCGTTCGAGGACGTGACGGCCGAGGTGCGCACGGAGGTGTTCACCGGTCCCTCGGCGCTGCCGGTCCTCACCGCGCTCGCGGCGGCGCAGGCCTCCGGGGCGGTCACGCGCGAGCAGGCGGACGGCTGGCCGGCGGAGCAGCGCGTACGGGCGGACACCGACCGGCTCTTCCTGGCCATCCCCATGTTTCTCGCCTCGGGCACGGCGCCGGGCCGACCCCGACCGGACCCGCACGGCGTGTGACCGTGGCGACACACCGCGCGTCTCCCTGGAAGGACGTGCGCACCGCGTCCGACAACGCGGCCCGGCCCGGCAAGGTCCGCAGGACGCGCGTCAGCCCAGCTCGATCGTCGTCGCCGCGAAGACGCCCGCCGTGTCCGTTTCGGGTGTCGGGCCCGTGTACATGCGGGCGCACTCGAAGACCGGTGTGAAGCCGAGGCGTTCCACCAGCCGTACGGCGGGTGGGTTGATGTCCGGGACGTCCAGTACCAGGGGTCCGGGGCGTGCGGTGGCGGCGAGGCCGGACAGCAGGGCGTGGGCGACGGCCTCGGAGCCGGCGTGCAGCGGGCCGATCCGCGTGCCCCTGCTCGCCGGGCGCGCCACCGCGAAGCCATGCAGCGCACCGTCGGCCACGGCGGCCAGCGACGTGTGCGCGGGCAGGGCCACCCACTGGGCGAGGAACGTGTCGCGCTCGCCCGGGAAGTAGCGGCGGTCGTGGTCGGCGAGCACCGCGAACGGCAGCGAGCGGCCGTCCACCAGCGTCACGCCGTCCGGGGCACCGGCGGCGGCGCCGGTGGGGAGGGTGCCCTCGTACCTGATGTGGTTCCAGGCGTGGCGGAAGCCCGACCTGCGGTAGTTGTCCTGCTGCGCGACGACGCCGTCGAGTCCCACGACCCGGCTGCCGAAGCGCTCCATCGCCGCCCGCCACATGCGCATTCCGTACCCCTGCCCGCGCACGTCGGGGCGCGCGATGTAGAGGCCGAGGAAGCCGAAGCCGGGGCCGTGCCGCACGGCCGAGACGGACGCGACCGGTTCGCCGTCGAGCCTGCCGAGGAGGAAGCCGCGCGGGTCGGCCGCCTGGAAGGCGGGGAGGTCGGACTCGCCGGGGTTCCAGCCCTCCTCGTCCGCCCACCGCCGGAGCACCGGCAGGTCCGCCGCGCCCGCCGTGGTGATCTCGAAACGCCCCACTGTCTCCTCCGATGCCGCTCGCCCGGACGGCCCAACGAGGCGGCGCGCCACGGGACACGGCCGGCACGCCGGCCCAAGTCCCCCCGCGGCGGGCGGGATACGCGGCACAGCGGTGCACGTCAGGCGGGATGCCGGTCACCGGTTCCGTAAAGATCCGATGTATCGTGCCTGCATCGGCGGGACGTGCGCGCAGACCCGCCGGTACGGCCGGTACGGCCGGGTGCCGGGGGAGAGGGAGGACCGCGATGTCGGTGACGGACGACGCCATCGAGGCGATCAAGCAGATGATCGTGAGCGGCGAACTGAGCCCGGGGGACCGGCTGCCCAGGGAACCCGATCTCGCCGAACGCCTCGGCCTCTCGCGCAACTCCCTGCGCGAGGCCGTGCGCGCGCTGTCGCTGATCCACGTGCTCGACGTCCGGCGCGGCGACGGGACGTACGTGACCAGCCTGGAGCCGTCGCTGCTGATGGACGCGATGAGCTTCGTCGTCGACTTCCACCGCGACGACACGGTGCTGCAAATCCTGGAGGCCCGCCGCGTCATCGAACCGGCCACCACGGAGATGGCCGCGCGCAAGATGTCGGCCGCCGACCTGGCGGAGCTGGGCGGACTGCTCGACTCGCTGGGCGACTCGCCCACGGTCGACGAACTCGTGGAGAACGACCTGGAGTTCCACCGGCGGATCGCCGCCGGTTCGGGCAACGCGGTGCTGGCCTCCCTGGTGGAGTCGCTCTCGGGCCGCACCCAGCGGGCCCGCACCTGGCGCGGGTTGACGCAGGAGGGAGTGGTGGAGCGCACGCTCGGCGAGCACCGCGCCATCCTCCAGGCCCTCACCATGCGGCAGCCCGGCATCGCGGCGGCGCTGGCGACCGTGCACATCGCGGGCGTCGAGCAGTGGCTGCGCGAGGTGCTGATCGACCGGGGCTGATCGACCGGGGCCGGGGCTTCCCCGCCGCCGGACGGGAAGGCCCCGGCCCGGAGTCAGCTGCCGGCCGGGCGCAGCCGCAGGTCCTGCATGCCGCCGTCCACGGAGATGCCGACGCCGGTCGTGGACGTCGCGAGCGGGCTCGCGAGGTACGTGACGGCGTGCGCGATCTCCTGCGGGGAGACGAGCCTGCCGTGCGGCTGCCTGGCCTGGAGCGCCGCCCGTTCGGCCGCCGGGTCGTCGGCGCGGTCGAGGAGCCGCCCGATCCAGGGGGTGTCGGCCGTGCCGGGGTGGACGCAGGAGACGCGGACGCCCTCGCGCAGGTGGTCGGCCGCCATGGCGCGCGTCAGGGCGGCCACCGCGCCCTTCGTCGCGCTGTAGAGGGCGCGCTGCGGGAGCCCGGCCGTCGCGGCGATCGACCCGATGTTGACGATGGCCGCCGCGCGGGAGCGGCGCAGGTGAGGCAGGGCGGCGCGGCTCGCGCGGACCATGCCGAGCAGGTTGACGTCGAGGACGCGCAGCCACTCGGCGTCGTCGTTGTCCTCCACGCCGCCCTGGGCGCCGACGCCCGCGTTGTTGACCAGGATGTCGAGGCCGCCGAAGTGCTCGGTCACGGTCGCGATCCCGGCCCGTACGGAGGCGTCGTCGGTGACGTCGGCGCGGACGCCGAGGAGTCCTTCCCCGCTCTCCACGGGCGTCAGGTCGAGCGCGGCGACGCGGGCGCCGCGTGCCCGCAGGGCCGCCACCACGGCGGCGCCTATGCCGGAGGCGCCGCCGGTCACCGCGGCCACCAGGCCGTCGAACTCGCTCATGCCGTCACCTTCTTCTCTGTCGGACCCGCCTGTGCCCGCTTGCCCGATGCCACGAACTCCTGGCGCTGCGCGCCGAGTCCGGGGATCTCCACCTCCACGACATCACCAGGCGCCAGGTACGGGAAGCGGCCGGACAGCGCCACGCCCTCCGGTGTGCCGGTCAGGATCACGTCGCCCGGTTCAAGGGTGAGGTACTGGCTGAGGTGCCAGACGAGGTAATCGACGCCGAAGACCATGTCGGCCGTCGTGGAGTCCTGGCGGGGCTCGCCGTTGACGCGGCTGCGCAGCCGCAGCGCGCCGTGGTCCACCTCGTCGGGCGTCACCAGCCAGGGGCCGAGCGGTGTGAAGCCGGGGGCGCACTTGCCCTTGCTCCACTGGCCGCCCGACTCCTCCAGCTGGTGGCGGCGTTCGGACACGTCGTTGGCCAGGACGAAGCCCGCGATGTGCGCGAGGCTGTCCGAGGGCGAGTCCAGGTAGAGGGCGCGGGTGCCGATGACGATGCCGAGTTCGACTTCCCAGTCGGTGTGCTCGCTGCCCGGCGGGATCGTCACGGGGTCGTCGGGACCGCCCAGGGTGTTGGGCGTCTTCAGGAAGAGCGGCGGCAGTTCGGGCGGCGCGGCTCCCGACTCGGCCGCGTGCGCCGCGTAGTTCATGCCGATGCACAGGATCGCGCCCGGCCGGGCGACCGGCGGGCCGGCGCGCAGCGCGTCCGCGTCCGGCAGTGCGGGGAGGCCGCCCGCGTCGAGCGCGGCGCGGACGGCGGCGATGCCGCCCGAGGCGAGGAAGCCGCCGTCGATGTCGGCCGTGAGTCCGGTCAGGTCGTAGGTGGTTGCGGCCTCGACGGCCACCGGCCGCTCCTGGCCTGGCGGTCCCAGACGGGCGAGCTTCACCGTGCACTCCTCGCGTCAGCGGCAGCGTCGTCGCTGCGACGCCGCCGGATTGCCGCTGCGTTGCGGCCGGGTTTCCGCCAGGCCGCCGCCACAGCACATTGGTCGGGTGTATCAGGTCGTGATTTCCCGCATGTTAGGACAGAAAAGCGGCAGGACGCGAGTCTTGACGCGCTAGACATCGGATGTCTATGGTCGCGGTGATGTAGATCATACAAGGGAGTGTGTCCGTGCCCCGCTTTATCGCCATGCACGCCCACGACGTGCGGTTCCCCACCTCGCGGACGCTGGACGGCTCCGACGCGATGAACCCGGACCCCGACTACTCGGCCGCCTACGTCCGGTTGCTCACCGACGCGGACGACGGCCACGAGGGACACGGGTTCGTCTTCACCATCGGCCGGGGGAACGACGTCCAGGTCGCCGCCCTGCGGCTGCTGGAGAGCCGTCTCGTGGGCCGCGACGTCGCGGCGACGCTCGACGATCTCGGCGGCGTCTGGCGCGAGTTGGTGCACGACTCCCAGCTGCGCTGGCTCGGCCCCGAGAAGGGGGTCATGCACATGGCCATCGGCGGGGTCGTCAACGCGCTGTGGGACCTGCGCGCCAAGCGCGCGGGCAAGCCGCTGTGGCAGCTCCTCTCCTCCCTCACCCCCGAGGAGATCGTCGCCCTCGTCGACTTCCGCTACCTCACCGACGCCCTCACCCCGGACGAGGCCCTCGGCATCCTCCGCGCCGCCGAGCCGGGACGCGCCGCACGCGAAGCCGCCCTGCTCGACCAGGGCTACCCCGCCTACACGACGACGCCCGGCTGGCTCGGCTACGACGACGAGAAGCTCGCCCGCCTGTGCCGCGAGGCCGTCGCCGAGGGCTTCACCCAGATCAAGCTGAAGGTCGGCGGCGACCTCGCCGACGACATACGCCGTCTGCGCATCGCCCGCGAGGCCATCGGCCCCGGCATCCGCCTCGCCATCGACGCCAACCAGCGCTGGGACGTCCCCGAGGCGATCCGCTGGATCGAGGCGCTGCGCCCGTTCGACATCGCCTGGGTCGAGGAGCCGACGAGCCCGGACGACATCCTCGGCCACGCCGCCATCGCCCGCGCCATCGCGCCCGTCCCCGTGGCCACCGGCGAACACGGCGCCAATCGCGTCCTGTTCAAGCAGCTCCTCCAGGCCGAGGCCATGTCGGTGCTGCAACTCGACGCCACCCGCGTCGCGGGCGTCAACGAGAACGTCGCGATCCTCCTGCTCGCCGCCAAGTTCGGCGTCCGCGTCTGCCCGCACGCGGGCGGCGTGGGCCTGTGCGAGGCCGTGCAGCACCTCGCCATGTTCGACTCCGTCGCCGTCTCCGGCACGACGGAGAGCCGCATGATCGAGTACGTCGACCACCTGCACGAGCACTTCGTCACCCCGGTGGACGTCCGCGACGGACGCTACTTCCCGCCCAAGGCCCCCGGCGCCGGCACCGAGATGCTGCGGCAGTCCATCCAGGAGCACTCCCGTGCCGAGTGACATTCCCCAGCCAGCACAGCCAGCACAGCCGCAGCCCGTGCTCGACACCCACCTGCACCTCTGGGACCGCACGGTCAGCACGTACGCATGGCTGCCCCCCGACGGGCCGCTGCACGCCGACTTCACCGCGGAACAGGCGCACGCCCAGCTCACCGCCGCCCGCGTGGACCACGCCGTCCTCGTCCAGGCGGAGGACTCCGAGGCCGACACCGCCTCCATGCTCGCCCAGGCGGACCGCCACCCCTGGATCGCCGGAGTCGTCGGCTGGATACGGCTCGACGACCCCGCCACCGCCGAACGGCAGCTCGACCGCCGGCAGTCGCACCCGGCGTTCGCAGGCGTCCGCCACCTGGTCCACGACGACCCGAGGGACGACTTCCTCGAACTCCCGGCCGTCCGCCGCTCGCTGGCCCTGCTCGCCCGCCGCGGCCTGCCCTTCGATGTCCCCGACGCCTGGCCGCGCCACCTCACCGGCGTCACCGCCCTGGCCGACGCGCTGCCGGAGCTGACCATCGTCGTGGACCACCTCGGCAAACCGCCCGCCGACCCCGCCGCGTTCCCCGCCTGGCAGGCCGCCCTGCGCGCGGCGGCCGAGCGGCCGAACGTCGTCGCCAAGCTCTCCGGGCTCCAGACCCCCGGCGTCCCCTTCACCACCGAAGCGGTACGCCCCGCCGCCGAGACCGCGCTCGCCTGCTTCGGCCCGGAGCGGCTGATGTACGGCGGCGACTGGCCGATGACGCTCCCCGCCGGCGGCTACGCCCGCGCCTGGGAGATCACCTCTGCCCTGATCGGCGAGCTGTCCGCGACGGAGCGGACACACATCCTGTCCGGCACCGGCACGCGGGTCTACGGTCTGCGGGAGTTCGCCCGGTGAACGAGAGGCCCGCGATGACGAAAGCTCTCCTGGAGGTCGAGGGCGTCGGGAAGTCCTTCCCCGGCGTCCGCGCCCTCCACGGCATGCGCCTTGACCTGCGCCCCGGTGAAGTGCTCGCCCTGGTCGGCGAGAACGGCGCGGGCAAGTCCACCCTGATGAAGCTCCTGTCCGGCATCCACACCCCGGACGAGGGCACCTTCCGGCTCGACGGCGAGCCCTACCGGCCCACCGGACCCGGACACGCCACCGAACTGGGCATCAGCATCATCCACCAGGAGTTCAACCTGGTGCCCGACCTGACCGTCGCGCAGAACATCTTCATCGGCCGCGAGCCGCGCCGCGCCGGACTGCTGCTCGACGACCGGAAGCTCAACGCCGACACCGCCGCCCTGCTGGAACGCCTCGGCCTCCCCCTCGACCCCCGCGCGGTCGTCGGCCGGCTCACCGTCGCCAACCAGCAGATGGTCGAGATAGCCAAGGCCCTCTCGTACGAGCCGCGCGTCCTCATCATGGACGAGCCCACGGCCGCCCTGAACGACGCCGAGGTCGAGACCCTGCACGGCCTGATCCGCCGGTTCGTCCGCCCGGACACCGGCGTCATCTACATCTCGCACCGCATGGCGGAGATCAAGCGCATCGCGCACCGCGTCACCGTCATCCGCGACGGCGAGTACATCGACACCCTCGATGTCGCCACCGCCGGGACGCCGGACATCATCAGCCGGATGGTCGGCCGCGCCCTGCGGACCGACGCGGCCCCCGAGAACGTACGCGCCGACCGCGAGGTCCTGCTCGGCGTGCGCGGCCTGACCACCAAGGCGCTCCTCACTGACGTGTCCTTCGAACTGCGCCGCGGCGAGATCCTCGGCTTCGCCGGGCTGATGGGCGCCGGGCGCACCGAGGTCGCCCGCGCCCTCGTCGGCGCCGACCCCGTCCAGGCGGGCACGATCACCCTGCGCGGCGGCGAGGTCCGCATCGCGAACCCGGCCGACGCCGCCAGGCTCGGCATCGGCTACCTCAGCGAGGACCGCAAGCGCCTCGGCCTCCTGCTGGAGCAGGACGTCAAGGCCAACATCGCCCTCAGCGCCCTGCGCGGCCGGTTCACCAAGGGCGGCTTCGTCCGGGACGGCGCGCTGCGGGCGGCGGCCGAGCAGCTGATCGGCCGCCTGCGCATCAAGACCCCCTCCGCCGACCAGACCACCAAGCACCTGTCGGGTGGCAACCAGCAGAAGGTCGTCATCGCCAAGTGGCTGGTGAAGGACTGCGACGTGCTGATCTTCGACGAGCCCACGCGCGGCATCGACGTGGGCGCGAAGGAGGAGATCTACCAGCTCCTGGGCGAGCTGGTGGCGCAGGGGAAGTCGATCATCGTGATCTCGTCCGAGCTGCCGGAGGTCCTCCGCCTGTCCCACCGCGTCGTGGTGATGAGCGAGGGCCGGGTCACGCGTGTGCTCGAAGCGGACGAGGCGACCCAGGAGAGCATCATGCACTACGCGACGCTGCGGCCCGACGAGGTCCCGGCCGACGCCGCCGAACTCGGCCTCATCGCCGGTGGGCCGCAGGCCGCCGGTCACCCGGAGAAGAAGGCAGGGCAGCCATGACCACGGTGAAAGCGCCGCCGGCGTTCACGCGGCCGGAGGAGGGCGGGCGGCGCGCCGCGCTCAGGAGCCGCCTCCAGCAGGTGCTGGCCTTCGCCAGCCTGATCGTCATCTACACCTTCTTCGCGATCGCCAGCCCGTACTTCTTCACGTACGACAACTTCATCTCGATCCTCTTCTCGACCGTCGTCATCGGGACCCTGGCGATCGGCACGACCTTCGTCGTCATCACCTCGGGGATCGACCTGTCCATCGGCACCGGCATGGCGCTGTGCGCCGTCATGGCCGGCGTCTTCATGGTGAACGCGGGCCTGCCGCTCGCCGTCGGCGTCCCGCTGACGATCCTGTTCGGCGGGCTCATGGGGCTGGTCAACGGCTTCAACATCGCGGTGCTGCGCATCCCGCCGTTCATCGCCACGCTGGCGATGATGCTGGTGGCGGAGGGTCTCGCCCTCGTCGTGTCCGACAGCACGCCGATCTACTTCACCGAGGTCTCCGGCTACACCGACCTGTCCACGGGCCGCCTGATCCCCGGCGTGGACATCCCCA
The DNA here is from genome assembly GCF_047200595.1 of Streptomyces sp. MS19. Taxonomy (NCBI): domain Bacteria; kingdom Bacillati; phylum Actinomycetota; class Actinomycetes; order Kitasatosporales; family Streptomycetaceae; genus Streptomyces; species Streptomyces sp. MS19. The sequence goes on from NZ_JBJZOH010000049.1 coordinate 20,769, forward strand.
ACGCCGTGCTCATCCTCCTGGTGGTCGCGGTCATCGCGGGCGTCCTGCTCACCAAGAGCGTGCTCGGCCGCTACACGTACTCCATCGGCAGCAACGAAGAGGCGACCGGCCTGTCCGGGATCGACGTCCGCCGGTGGAAGATCGTGATCTACGTCTTCGCCGGTCTCTTCACGGGTCTCGCCGGCGTACTGATCTCCGCCCGGCTCGGCTCCGCCCAGCCCGCCACCGGCATGGGGTACGAACTCCAGGCCATCGCGGCCGTCGTCATCGGCGGCACCTCGCTGTCCGGCGGCAAGGGCTCGATCATCGGCACCCTGATCGGGGCGCTGATCATCTCCGTGCTCAACAACGGGCTTCAGATCATGTCCATCCCGCAGGAGTGGCAGAACGTCATCCTCGGCTGCGTGATCCTCGTCGCCGTCTACACGGACCAGGTCCGGAAGGAATTGCAATGAGAACGTCCCCGACCAGAACGAGGGAGATCTGGCGATGAAGCTGAGAAGGACCATGGCCGTCGTCATGGGCACGGCCATGGCTGTCCTGATGACCGCCTGCGGCCAGGAGGGCGAGGGCGGCGGAGGCGGCGGCGCCGGCGGCGACGGGCCGCTGATCTCCATCGTCTCCAAGGGCTTCCAGCACCAGTTCTGGCAGGCCGTGAAGCAGGGCGCCGAGGAGGAGGCGGAGGCGCGCGGCGCGCGGGTGACGTTCGTCGGCCCCGCCACCGAGGCGGACGTGGAGGGGCAGATGGACCTCCTGACCAACGAACTGGCCAGGTCCCCCGACGCCATCGGCTTCGCCGCGCTCGACTCGCAGGCCGCCGCCCCGCTGCTGGAGCAGGCGCAGTCCCAGGACATACCGGTCGTGGCGTTCGACTCCGGCGTGGAGAGCGACGTGCCGGTGACGACGGTCGCCACCGACAACAAGGCCGCGGCCGCCGAGGCCGCCGCCCACATGGCGGAGGCGGTCGGCGGCGAGGGGACCGTCGCGCTCGTCGTGCACGACCAGACGAGCCTGTCGGGCAAGGAGCGCCGCGACGGCTTCCTGGAGTGGATGGCGGCCAACGCGCCCGGCATCACCGTGCTGGAGCCGCAGTACGGCGGCGGCGACCAGCTGGAGTCCGCCGAGATCGCCAAGTCCATCATCCGCAGCAACCCGGACCTGTCGGGCATCTACGCCTCGAACGAGGGGTCCGCGATCGGCGTCGTCAACGGCGTCCGGGAGAGCGGCCGTGACGACCTCGTGGTCGTCGGCTTCGACTCGGGGCAGGCCCAGATCGACGCCATCACGGCGGGCGAGATGACCGGCGCCGTCACCCAGGACCCGGTGGACATGGGCCGGCAGCTGGTGGACGCGGCGCTGAGCGCGATCGACGGCGAGGAGCTGCCGGAGAGCATCGACACGGCGTTCCACTGGTACGACCAGAGCAACATCGAGGACCCGGAGATCCAGGCGGCGATCTACGAGTAGGCCCCGCTGCCGCGGCTTCCGAGGAGGCGCCCGGGGAACCGTTCCCGGGCGCCTTCCGCATACCCATACCTCCGATGAGCGCCCCGAGTTGACGCCCGCGAACGGGAATGATCCGCCCGGCGCCGACGCTTGACGCGCTATACATCCGATGTTTGGATCGGAGCGTCCGATCCCGCCGGGCCACACGTCCGGCGATCCCGCAGAGATGAGATCCGGCATGACCCAGCGCGTCGCCGTCCACACCCGCCTGAAGGCAGGGAAGGAGGCGGAGTACGACCGCGTGCACGCCGCCATCCCGCCCGAACTGGCGGAACGGCTCCGCGCGGCGGGCGTCCTGGACTGGCGCATCTGGCGCAGCGGCCGTGAACTCTTCCACGAGATCGAGGTGACGGACTACCGCGCCATGCGCGCCGCCCTCGCCGACGACCCCGTGAACCTCGCCTGGCAGACCCGGATGGCGGAACTCCTCGACGTCGAGGACGACTACTCGGGCGACGACACCGGCCTGCCCCTCGTCTGGAGCCTCGCGTGACCGCCCCCGCGCCCGCCCCGGCCGCCGCGCTCCTCGCCACCGGCCCCTGGTGGTTCGGCGGCGCGGGCATCGGCAACCTCGGCCGCGCCGTCCCCGAGGAACGGGCGCTCGCCACGGTGGACGCCGCCTGGGACGCGGGCGTGCGCGGCTTCGACACCGCCCCGCACTACGGCCTCGGCCTGGGCGAACGGCGACTCGGCGCCGCGCTCGCCGGCCGCCCCCGCGCCGCGTTCCGCGTGTCCACCAAGGTCGGCCGCACGCTCGTCCCCCACCGCCCCGGCGCCGACGGACCGGCCGACGACCTCGCCAACGGCTTCGCCGTCCCGGCACTCCACCGCCGCCTCTGGGACGTGACGCGGGACGGCGTCGAACGGTCGCTCGCCGCCAGCCTGGAACGTCTCGCGCTCACGCACGTGGACATCGCCTACCTCCACGACCCGGACGAGTACGACCCCGCCACCGCGGCCCCCGGCGGACCCGGCAGCCCGGCCGCCGCCCTGGAGGCCGGACTCGAAGCCCTCGCCGCGCTGCGGGACGCCGGGGCCGTCCGCGCCGTCGGCGTCGGGTCGAAGTCCGTCGCCGCGCTCACCGCCGCCGTGCGGACGGGACTCGCCGACGTCCTGATGGTCGCCGGACGCCACACCCTGCTCGAACAGCCCGCCGCGCCGCTGCTGCGGGAGTGCGCGCGCCAGGGCGTCGCCGTCGTGGCGGCCGGGGTCTTCAACTCCGGGGCGCTGAGCCGCCCGGCGCCCGACCCGTCGCTGCCGTACGAGTACGGGCCGATGCCGGACACCGTGTACCAGCGCGTCGTGGCGATCGGCGCGGTCTGCGCACGGCACGGCGTGGACCTGCCGACCGCCGCCCTCGCGTTCCCCCTCCTCGCCCCGGCCGTCACCACGGTCGCCGTCGGCGCCCAGTCACCGGAGCAGGTCCGCGAGAACGCCACCCGCGCGGGCATCCCCGTACCGCCCGCCCTCTGGGACGACCTCCACGCGGCCGGCCTGCTCGACACGCTGACCTGACGCCACCGGCGGACCGGGAACGCGTGGCGTCAGCCCCTACGGCGCCTGAGTCGCGCGCACCGCCGTCCGCAGCAGCTCCACGTCCACGGCGCCCGCCGCGGCGGGGGAGCAGCAGCCGGTGGCGGAGTCCGGCTCGCCCTGGCTGTCGAAGAGCCCCGTGCCGCCGCACACCCCCGTCTCCGGCAGGGTGAGTTCGACGCGGTGCGCGGCGCGCAGGTCGCCCGCCAGGGCGGCGGCGACGGAACGGGCCTGCTCGTGCCCCGTCAGGGCGAGGAATGTGGGCGCGCGGCCGTACGACTTGGCGCCGACCAGGTAGAAGTCCCGCTCCGGATGGGCGAGTTCCCTGGCGCCGTGCGGGGGAACCGTGCCGCAGGAGTGGCGGTTGGGATCGACGAGCGGGGCGAGCGCGGCGGGCGCGGAGAGCCGTTCGTCCAGCCCGAGGCGCACCTCGGAGAGGAAGCCGAGGTCGGGCCGCGACCCGGTGAGGACGAGCACGTGATCGACCGGCCCCGTGCGGCGCCCGTCCGCCGCGACGAGGACGAGCCTGCCGTCCGCGTCCCGTTCGACCGCGACCGTGCGGAAGCCCGTCACGGCATCGGTGTGCCCGTCTTCCACGCTGCGCCGCGCGGCCAGCCCCAGCGCCCCGCGCGCGGGCAACTGGTCGGCGCTGCCGCCGCCGAACGTCGCGGCGGAGACGCCGCGCCGCAGGACCCAGGTGGCACGGGTCCCGGCGCCGTCCGCCGCCACGGCGAGCCGGGCGAGCTGCGCGAGCGCGGTGAACGCGGAGGCCCCCGAGCCGACGACGGCGACCCGCCTCCCCGCGAACCGCGCCCGGGTCGCCGGGTCGTCCAGGTCGGGGAGACGGTAGGTCAGGCGCCCCGCCGCAGCCGCCGCGCGTTCGCCCACGGCGGGCAACCCGTCGGCGCCCACCGGGTTGGGAAGGGCCCAGGTCCCCGACGCGTCCACGACCGCCCGCGCCGCGACACGCTCCTCGCCGCCGTCGCTCCTGACGACATGGACGGTGAACGGCCGGTCCTCGCGGCCGGAGTCCACGACGCGGTCGCGGTCGGCGCGGGCCACACCGGTGACGGCCGCCCCGTACCGCACGCGGTCGCCCAGCGCGTCGGCGAGCGGCTGGAGGTACGCGTCCGCCCACTCCGCCCCCGTGGGGTACGCCGCCGGGTCGGGGCTGCGCCAGCCGGTGCCGGCCAGGAGCCGCGCCGCCGCCGGGTCGACCAGTTCGCGCCAGGGGGAGAAGAGCCGCACGTGCCCCCACTCCCGGACCGCGTGCGCGGCGCGCGGCCCCGCCTCCAGGACGAGCGGGGTGAGGCCGCGGCCGGCCAGGTGGGCGGCGGTGGCCAGGCCGACGGGCCCGGCGCCGATGACGGCGACGGGCAGGGACGCGTGCTCGGACATGGGGCGTGCTCCTTCGCTGTTCCGTTCCGCTGATTCGACAGGTGTCGATGCGATGGCGGTCAGTGTGACAGCTTGATGCGACGATCGTCAATATAGAAGCCTGTCGAAACAGTGGGCGCTCCCGCCCCCTCCCGGCCTGTTTCGACATGTGTCAACATAGGGGCGTGTCACAGGTGAAGGGTCCCCAGGCGCCAGGGCGCGAGGCGGAGCCGTGCTGCCCGTCCCCGGCCGGACGGGTCTACACGGCCGAGGAGGCCGAGGGCGCCGCCCGCATGTTCAAGGCGCTCGGCGACCCCGTGCGGCTGCGGCTGTTCACCGCCGTCGCCGCGCACGGCGGCGAGGAGGTGTGCGTGTGCGACATCCCCGACGTGGGTGTCTCCCAGCCGACCGTCTCGCACCACCTGAAGAAGCTCAGGGAGGCCGGACTCCTCACCTCGGAGCGGCGCGGCACCTGGGTCTTCTACCGCGTCGAACCGGCCGTCCTCGCCGCCATGGCCCGGATGCTCACCACGGCGGCGGGGTGAGCGGCCGGTGAACCCGCCGATCGCCTCCGTACTGTTCGTCTGCGTCCACAACGCGGGCCGCTCCCAGATGGCGGCGGGCTTCCTCGCCCAGCTCGCCGGCGACCGGGTCGAGATCCGCAGCGCCGGATCGCTCCCCGCCGAACGCGTCAACCCGGCCGCGGTCGAGGCGATGCGGGAAGCCGGAATCGACATTTCCGCCGCGCGTCCCACACTCCTCGCCGCCGAGGCCGTCCAGGCGTCCGACTACGTCATCACGATGGGGTGCGGCGACGCCTGCCCCGTCTTCCCCGGCAAGCACTACCGCGACTGGGAGCTGCCCGACCCGGCGGGCCTCGGCGTCGCGGGCGTCAGACCGATCCGCGACGCCATCAGGGCCCGCGTCACCGCCCTCGTGGCGGAGATCGACACACACGCCGCCCGCTGAACCGGCCGCTCCCGCGTGGGTGGTGTCCTCAGTGCTTGAGATGATCCACGAACGTCGTCCAGGCCGCGCCGGGCACCAGGAGGGTGGGAACGGGGTTCTTGCTGTCCCGCACGGGGACGACGCCAGGGATGCTGTCAGCAACCTCGACGCACGCCCCGTTGCCCTGGCTGCGGCGTGATGCGCGCCAGACCGCGTGGGTGAGGTTGACGCCTGCGGCTTCGTCCGTGTCCATGACTCCCTCTCCGTGCTCCGTGGCTTCGTGGCCCGGTGAAAGGGCCCCGCGGTTGAAGGATGCCCGCCTGCTGAGAAGGCCATGGCGGAAGCATGAGGCCGGGCCATCGAGCCGTTCGGGGACGATCGTCAGATGTCCGGGACCACTGAGCGGTCCCGGACCAGCGGGTATCAGGCGGGCCGGTCGTTCCTGGTCCATTCGATGAAGACCGACCACTCGGTGTGGGTAAAGGCCACTATCGGACCCGCCGCGTCCTTCGAGTCCCGCACGGCCCGAGCGGCGTTGGCGTATCGAGCGACCTCAACGCAGTTGCCGTTGCCGCCGCTGTGGGAGGAGCTGCGCCAAGGGGGCATGCGGCCGTCCCTCGCCGTCCGAAGCCGTCGTGTCGTCACACCGATTGTGATGACTCGGCCGGAGAGGTGGAAGAGGGCCGGAATGAAGGAGGAGCCTGATCCGCGCCAATCGGGCACGGGTCAGGCTCCCCTCCTGCGTGAGTGGTGTCCTCAGTGCTTGAGGTGATCCACGAACGTCGTCCAGGCCGTCCCGGGTACCAGGAGGGTCGGGCCGGGGTTCTTGCTGTCCTGCACCGGGACGACGTTGGGGATGCCGTCTACGACCTCGACGCACTGCCCTCCGTTGTTGGCCGTGTAGGAGGAACGGCGCCAGCGTGCCTCGGACAGATCGTGCCGGATCATGGGGTGCTTCACGTTTGTCCTTCCTGATCGCCTGCTGTGGCTGCGCTGTCCGGGATCGCTGGGCGGTCCCGGACAGGTGGGTGTCAGGCGGTGCTTTCGGTCTTGGTCCATTCGATGAAGGCCGACCATTCGGTGTGCGTGAAGGCCACTGTCGGTCCGGAAGCATTTTTCGAGTCCCGCACGGCCCGAGCGGCGTCGGCGTACCGAGCGACCTCGACGCAGTTGCCGTTGCCCGCGCTATAGCTGCTCTTACGCCAGGGGCCGATGCCGTCCCGGGGTGTCATCGCATTTCCCCTCTCATTCCTTCATTGCGGTTGCCACGCGCTTGATGAGCGCGAGTGACTGGACCTGGTTGAGCGCCGTCGCCCGGAGATGGTCGAAGGCATCGCTGTACCCCTGTCGCTCGCCCGGCTGGTCCATGTAGAGAGTGCCGGTCATGTTCTCGACGGACACAACATCGGGGTCGCGGGGCAAGCCGAAGATCACGAACGCCCCGGCAAGGCCCGCGTGCGCCCCGGCGGCGTGGGGAAGCACCTGCACGAAGATGTGCTGGCGGTCGGCCAGTTCGGCCAGGTGGGTGAGCTGCTCGCGCATGACCTCGACCCCGCCGATGGTCTGTCGGATGGCGGACTCGCCGATGATCACCCAGATCCGTGGCGGATGGGCACGCTCCAGCGCAGCCCGTCGCTCGCCGAGCACCTTGACCAGTTCATCGATGTCGGCAGGCGGCAGGACAGCGGGGTTGGCGGCGACGACAGCGCGGGCGTACGCCTCTGTCTGGAACAAGCCCGGAATGAGTAGCGGTTCCCAGTTCCGGATCTCGGTGGCGTCCGCCTCCAAGGCGATGAAGTCGGCGTAGGTGCGGGGCAGCGTGTCCTGGAACGCGTGCCACCAGCCGGGCTTGCGTGCGTCGCGTGCCGCTTCGATGAAGGCGTGCACCCGCTTGTCGTCGGTCACGCCGTACAGGTGGAGCAGAGCCCGCAGATCGTTCTGCGTGACGCGAACTTCGCCCGCCTCAATACGACTCAACTTCGGTCGGGAGAAGCCCATTTCCTTGGCCACGCCCTCTGAAGCCAACTGAGCTTTCTCGCGGAGCTGACGCAAATCCGCCCCCAGTCTCCGGCTCCGGAACGTGCTGGCCATCCTGCCTCCCCATGCTTCGTGTCCAGTCTGCCGTGCTCAGACGCAGTGGGCCAACATCCTGACACAGATGCACACGTGCAGAACGCCCACTTGCGGCACTGACTGGATCGGGTCTACCGTGTTCGCGTCTATCAACTCTAGGTGATGGCTTGACAGCTCACCGTGTTCGAGTGTGGTTCGAATCCATTCCGTGTGAACGCCTGGCGGCCCGGTTGTCGGTGAGCGCCCGCCATGCCGTTCGCAGTGCAGTACGCACAGGAGGTGTGATGACGGTTCGGGTGCAGTTCCCCGAGGCGCGGCAGTGCGTCTATGCGTGGGACTTCTTGGCCGATGCGCGGGGGATTGAGACGTGGCGGCGGACGGTTGCGTTGGTGTTGCGGGTGTGGGGGGCGTCCGATGTGACGGTGGAGGTGGCCCGGTTGGGGCTGAGTGAGCTGCTGGCCAACGTGCTGCGGCACGTGGGGGATTCGCACTGCCGTTTGTCGGTGGTGCCGGACGGTGAGCGGGTGATCGTGCGGGTGGCGGACCGGTCGCCGTGTGTGCCGGTCGTCGCCGAACCGGCCCTGGACGCCGAGGCCGGGCGCGGCCTGTGGATGCTGCGGGCGTTGTGCCTGGACTTCGGGTGCGACCTCGAAGTGGGCGGCAAGGCGATGTGGTTCGCGCTGGGCCTCGGTGCGGAGGAGGCCAGGTGACGGATGTCCTTCGGTGGCCGGGACCGTGCTGGGAGCCGTCGCGCTCGTCGGTGCGGGGGTGTTGCTCGGGATGACCGTCCTGTTCCTGTGGCTGGTGCGGGTGTTGGGGGAGGACG
>NZ_JBJZOH010000050.1:0-28714 GCF_047200595.1 Streptomyces sp. MS19
CTGCCGTGCCGTGCTGTGCTGTGCTTGCTGCGCTGGGCGTGTCCGTCAGCCCCGGGCGCCTGCCCCAGCGGCGATCCGCTCGGCGTCGGCGACGACTTCGCGCGCGAACTCCCCGGCCAGGCGCAGCAGCCGGGCCGACGCGGGCGGGGTGCCGCCGTCCCGGTGCGCGAGCGCCGCGTGGATCAGGGCGCGCCGGTGCGGGGGGAAGAGGTCGAGGCCGTGGCGCCCGCCCGCCTCCTTCGTCACGATCTCGCCCGTCGCGACCGTGCGGTGCAGGCGCAGCGGCCCGAGGGTGCCGGTGGTGATCTCGGCGCGGAGCAGCGAGGGGGTGGCGGGGGCCCTGCCGTCCAGGGCACGGTGTGCCCACGCGCCCCAGTGTTCACGGAGGTTGGTGAGCGTCCAGGAACGGAGGCGTTCCGGCTCCGGGTCGAGGCCGAGGAGGTAGGGGGCGCGGCCGCGCAGGGTGATGCCGCGTTCGGCCAGGACCTTCCAGACGGCCGGGTTGACGTCGGAGCCGTGGCCGGGCCTGAAGGTGCGGCCGACGTGGGAGGCGAGCGGCCGGATGCGGGTGACCGGCGTGGTCAGGTCGGCGGCGTCGACGTACGCCCCGTTCACCGTGCCGGGCAGGGTGGGCCGCGCGCGCAGCAGCGCGGAACCGGCCGGTACGGCGTTGCCCGCGACGTGCAGGGCGCGCAGGCGGCGCAGGTCGCGGGCGTCGAGGGGGCCGTCCGTCGCGGCGATGAAGTCCGTGTCGCTGCGGCCGGGGCGCCAGCCGCCGAGCGCGGCCGAGCCGACGAGCCAGAAGCCGGTGATCCGGCCGGGGAGGAGCAGTTCGGCGGCGGCCAGGTAGCGGCTCGCGATGCCGATCGCCCGGCGGCTCACCTCGCGGCGTCCGGAAGCGTGGTCCGGCGGCGGGGCGCGGCGCGGTGGAGGCGGGGTCGTCCGGTCATCCCGTCACCGTAGCCCGGCCGGCCGGGGTGCGGGGGCGGACCCTCGTGGTCACCGCCTACCGCGACGGCGGCCACCACCTGTTCACCCTGCGCGCGGACGGCTCGCGGCTGCGGCAGCGCACCGAGGGCCCATGGGACGACCGGGGCCCCAGCTGGTCGCCCGACGGTACGCGGATCGCGTTCTCCTCCGAGCGCGACGGCGACACGGTGGCGGGCGGCCCGTACCGCGTCCGGACCCTGGACGTGCGCTCGGGCGCGCTCATGCGGCTCACCGGACTGCCCGGCCAGGACGGGCCGTTCCAGGACTTCGCGTCGCTGGTCCGCACGGTCGCGGTCCCGCGGGGCGGGCATGTCTTCGAACAGGCCGAGCTGACGGGCGCGTTCGAGGGGGCGGTGCCGGAGGGTGCGGAGGGAGAGCCGTCGCCGCACGCGGAGACCTGGCGGGACGCCGGGCGCCGGATGCGGCGGTACGGCTGCTGTGACGGCGCTCTCTGACGAGGAGCGGGGCGTTACTTCTTCTTGCCGTGGTGGTCCACGTCGTTGATGCAGACGTTGCCCGCGGCCGGGTTGAGAAGGGCGATGATGTCGATGCTGTTGCCGCAGACGTTGATCGGGACGCTGACCGGGATCTGGACGACGTTGCCCGAGAGCACCCCGGGCGAACCGGCGGCCACGCCGTGGGCGTCCGAGTCGGCGGCGGCGGGGAGGGCCGTGCCCAGGACGGCGACGGCGGAGAGTGCGGCGGCGGTGAAGGCGGTGCGGATACGCATGGAAAGGTGGCTCCTTGCCGTGGGAGATCAGGCGGGTGACCGGGGTCGCCCGGGGTTCATCTGACCCCTGGAGGGTGTGCCGCGGCGGCCATTGGGCCGTACGGGGGCGTGGCAGGACGGGTCCTGCCACGCGTCCGGGCCGTACCGGTGTGCGTCTAGCATCGGTGCATGGAACGCCCCGTCGTGCTGCACGTGGAGGCGCCGCCCGGCGCGCCTTCCGGATCCGCCCTGCTGCTCAGGCCGTGGGAGGCGGCGGACGCGCCCGCCGTGCTGGACGCGTTCGGGGACCCGGCGATGCGCCGCTGGCTGGTCTCGCGGGTGGACGACGGGCCGGGCGCCGCCCGTTGGGTGGCGGAGCAGCGGCAGGGCTGGGCGGACGGCGGGCGGCTGGCCTTCGCGGTGGTCGGCCGGGTGCCAGGCGCCCGGGACGCCGGTGAGCGCGTGCTCGGCAACGTGGTGCTCAAGGGCGCCACGCGCGGCGGGCGTTCGGCCGAGGTCGGGTACTGGACGGCGCCCGCCGCGCGGGGGCTGGGAGTGGCCTCCCGCGCGGTCGGGGCGCTGACCGGCTGGGCGTTCGCGACGTTCGGCCAGGACGGGCTCGACCGCCTGGAGCTGCTGCACCAGGAGGACAACGCCGGCTCGTGTGCCGTCGCCGCGAAGTGCGGCTACGCGCTGGACGCCGTCCTGCCCGCGTCACCTCCCGACTTTCCGCGGGACGGCCACCTGCACGTCAGACGCCGGGAGTGGTGAGCGGACCCGACGGGCTCCCGCGCGAGCGCGGGCCAGGCCGCCGCTGCCGCGGCCGGCAGGACCGCCCAGCCGCGGTGGAGGACGGTCCAGCGCGGGTCCTCCGGCCCGACGAACGGCGTGCGGCCCTCCGGCAGCAGCATGGCGACCGTGAACAGGGCGAGCAGGAGACCCGCGGCGGCCGTGCCCGGCTCCTCCGCTTCGCCGAACCGTACGCCGCCCGCCGCGAGGGCGACGGCGAGCGCGACGAGCGCGGCGGCCTCCACCGACAGCGCCGCCGGGTGCGCGGCCCGTCCGGCGGCGGCGCACGCCGCCCACCACAGGGCCGCGCAGGGCAGCACGGCGGCGAGCCTGACCGCCTGCCGCACGGCACGGCCCACGGGGAGCGTCCGCGTCGTGTGCCGCGCCGGGTCGTCGAATACGAACGCCACCCCGACGGCCCCGCACAGCGCCACGATCCGCAGCAGCGCCAGACGCGTCCCCGCCGCCTCGGTGAGCAGGGGCGTCGCCGCCGCGAGCGCGAGGCCGAGCCCTCCGGCGGCGGCGGGCAGCCGCCACGGGAGGCACCGCGCCTCGGTCCGGAGAAGCTCCCGGACGGTGGGGACGCGGCGTCCCGCCGCCGAGGTCCTCATGAGCACGCCCACTCGCGGTCGGCGTCCGTCTCGGCGGGCGCGCGGACGCCGAGCAGGCGTGCCGCGTCGTCGGTGGACGTGCCGGGGGCCGTCAGTTCCGCCCAGTGGGCCCTGACGCGTTCGCTCACCCCGGCCGCGGGCAGGTCGAACAGCGCCCTGACGACGGCGGCCTCCCTGTCCCGCAGCGGAACGGCCGCGCCCGGCGCCTGGAGGACCGCCCCTCCCCCGTACTGCCGGTCCTGGGCGTTCTCGAACCGTGCCGGACCGTCCGGCACGGCGCTGACGGCCAGCCAGGTGATCAGGACGGCGCGCGCGTCGCAGTACACCCCGGCCGCCGTACCGTCACGGACCACCACCTCCCGTGCCACTCCCGCGGCGAACTCCAGGTCGCGTACGCCGCCCCATGCCGTGCCGGCCGCGACCTCCCCCGGTGACATCGCCGGTACCTCTCCCCCGGACGATCCGGTCCCCTCCTCCCCGGAAATCCGCTGACGCACGGTGAACGTGCGACCACCCAACGGAGTTCCCGGCTGTGCGAGTACCTGGTCGACCACCCCGGCCCACTCGTCCGTCCAGGGCATGAACTCGGGGAACGCGCAGTACGTCACCGCCCCACGCACGACACATTCCTGCTGGCCGGCCGGGTCGTGCGCCGCGCGCTCGCGCGCCGTGGCGAGGCCGTCGCCAGGGCCGAGGACCTGTCCCGCGCCACCCGCCAGCGTGGCCGCCGACGCGACGGCGGCCACGGCGGTGACCAGCCGGGTCCGCCCGCCGCCGACGTAGACCACCACCGCGCCGAGCACCGTGGCGAGCCCGGCGAGGTACAGCACGTGCCAGCCCGCGGGGCGTCCGACCAGCTCGGAGGGGAGCGCGCCCATGCCCTCGTCGAAGGCGATCGGCGCCAGCCACCGCCCGCCGCCCGCCGAGGTCGCCAGGCCGAGCAGCAGCGCCAGGACGCCCACCACGGCGAGCGGCGCGGCCAGCGGCGAGCGGACCGTCCGCCCGAGCGCCACCCCCGTCACGCCGAGCAGCGCCACGACCGCCGGTCCCGTGGCCAGTTCGAAGACGGAGGCGTGCCCCACCGCCCCCGGCCGCAGCGCCTCCCGTGCGCACTCCCCCGCGACCAGCGCCGCGACGAGGAGGGTCACCGGGAGCACGGACAGCAGGTGCGCCAGCGTGCGCCGCCACACGGGCAGGACGAGGACGCCGAACTGGGCGTCCGTGCCGTGCCGTCGGGAGCGGGCGACGGCCGCGTTGGCGGCGAGCAGCACGGCGAGCCCGATCAGCGTGGGCCCGTACTGGGTCTCGCGGTCGGTCACCTGGAGCACCGGGTAGTCGCTGCCGGTCAGGGCGCGGCGCAGGAGCAGGGCCAGGTGCCCGGTGAGGGCGAGGAGCACGAGCGGGTGGCGCAGGAGCCGGCGCGCCTCGACGGCGGCGAGGGCGAGCACGGGACCGTACGGCCGGTGCGGAGCGGACTGCGTGGGCGGTACGGGTGCCGGGCGGCGGGCGAGGAGCGTCATGCGGGGACCTCCTGGCTGTGCAGGGTCAGCAGGTAGCCGTCCTCCAGGGTGGGTTCGGCGGGGGACGCGCCGGGCGGGGGGTCGCCGAGGTTGCGGTAGGTGCCGACGCCGGTGCGCCATCCGGCCAGCGCGCCAGGGGCGCGGTCACCGCCGGTCCAGACACGTCCGGCGGCGCGTTCCCGCAGGTCGTCCGGCGGGCCGTCGAAGAGGACGCGTCCTGCGCCCAGGACGATCACGCGGTGGCAGAGCATCGCGACGTCCTCCGTCTGGTGGGTGGACAGGAGCACGGTCCGCGACTCGCCCGCCTCGGCGGTCAGTTCGCGGAAGCGCATGCGCTTCTCCGGGTCGAGGCCGACGGTGGGCTCGTCCAGGACGAGGAACCCCGGGTCCCCGACGAGCGCGGCGGCCAGGGCCACGCGCTGCCGCATCCCGCCGGACAGCGCGCGGATGCGCCTGCCCCGCACGTCGCCGAGGCCCACCGCGTCGAGGACGCGCCCGACCTCCGCGTGCCGGGCGCGCCGGTCGGTGTGCTCCTTGAGGATGGCGACGTAGTCCACGAACTCGAAGGCGGTGAACGACAGATGGAAGCCCGGGTTCTGCGGGAGGTAGCCGAGGACGCGGCGCGCCTCTGTGCGGCCGTGCGGGGTGGCGGGGTCGTGGCCCAGGATGCCGACCGTGCCACGGTCGGGTGCCGCCGCGGTGGCGAGGATGCGCAGGAGCGTCGTCTTGCCCGCGCCGTTGGGCCCGAGGAGGCCGGTCACGCCGGGGCCGAGCCGCAGGGACACGTCGTCCAGGACGGTCCTGCGCCGGTAGGCGACGGTCAGCCCCGAGGCGGAGACGGCGGCGGTGCCGACGAGGGGTGTGGTTGCGGTCATGGGAGCCTCCCGGCCCTGGGTCGGAGGTGCGGCACGGGCCGGCCCGCGCCGTCGAAGCGGTCGCGGGCGGCCACGAGCGCGCCCGTGGCGGCCAGCGCCGCGGCGACGCCGGTGAGCTGCCCGGCCGCAGTGAGGGGGAACGGGTCGCCGTCGGCGAGGAGGCGCCCGGCCAGCAGGGCGGCCACCCAGGCCGCGCCGACGACGGCGGGCGCCGCCACCGGGCCGAGCCGGGGCATCAGCAGCAGCCCGAGCGACATCAGCGCCAGCGCGGCCGGGAGCCACCCGGCGGCGACCAGCACCGCCGACGGCACAGCGAGGCTCGCCAGCAGCGCCGCCGGGACGGTGGTGAGCAGCACGGCCACGGCGCGGATCAGCAGCAGCCGGAACGTGTGCAGCGGCGCGACCACCGCCGTCTCGTACAGCGGGTCGATCCGGGGGCCGAACGAGACGGCGACCCCGGCGAGCGGCAGCAGCGGCGCCGTCGCCAGGAGCAGCAGCGGCGTGCCCGCCTGGCCCACGGCGGCGGCGAGGACCAGCGTCAGCGCGACGGCGGCCAGCCAGGAGCGGCGCATCACGGGGGTGGCGGCGAGGAGCCGGGCGATGTGCTCGGGGACGCCGCAGCGGACCAGCGCGGATTCGGCGGGCCCCGGGCGTGGGGCGTCCAGTTCGGCGTCGAGCAGGGCCCAGCCCCTATCCGTGACGGCGGGGTCCGTGGCCGCCGCGAGGGCCGTGCGGCAGGGCGCGCAGGTGGTGAGGTGGGTGTCCACGGACCACAGGCGGGGCGCGTGCAGGGTGCCCGCCGCGTAGTCCCTGAGGTCGTCGGGTGTCGCGTGCCACGTCATGTGAGCTCCTCCCTGAGCTGCCTGCGGGCGCGCAGGGCGCGGGTCTTGACGGTGCCGGGCGGTATGCCGAGGAGGGCGGCTGCCTCGCGTGTGGTCAGGCCGTCGACGACGGTCGCCTGGAGGACGGCGCGCAGTTCCGGGGAGAGGCGGGCGAGCGATCCGGCGAGGTCGCCGTGCTCGACGCGGGCCAGGACGAGTTCCTCGGCGGACGCCGCGTCGCGATGGCGCAGCCGGTGGAGTGCCTGCCGCAGGCGGCCGCGCGCCCCGTCGCCGCGCAGGCTGTCCACGAGGCGGCGGGCGGCGATGCGCCACAGCCAGGCGGCGGGGTCGCCGTCGCGCCGGTAGCGTGCCGTGCCGCGCCAGAGGGCGAGGAACGTCTCCTGCACGATGTCGTCCACGCGGGCCGGGTCGGCGCAGCGGCTGCGCAGGCGCGCGGCGAGCCAGGGCGCGTGGCGGCGGTAGACCTCCTCGAAGGCGCCGCGGTCCCCTGCCGCGGCGGCGCGCAGCAGCGTTCCGTCGTCGCCCGGGGGCGGATGGTTCTTGTCTGTCACGTCCGGGGATCGCACGAGGGGGTCCGAACGGTTCACGCCGTGGGCGGACACGCCTGGGGGGAGGGCGCCTCGTCCAGGTGCGCGGTGTCGCCGAACTGCACGGGACGCAGGTGCGTGCCGTCGCCGGTCCAGCGGGAGACGGAGGCGTTAGGGACGATGGCCACCCCGCCGGGCGGTACGCGGGCGCCGATGCCGTCGATGGCGTAGCGCAGACCGACGACCACGGCGTCGTGCGCGACGATCAGGACGCGCTGTCCCGGTGCGGCGGCGTCGAGTTCGGCGAGCAGGCCGCGGACGCGCAGGGCGACGTCGGCGAGGGATTCGCCGCCCGGCGGGCGGTAGAGCCAGTCGCCGAGGCGTTCCCTGCGGGCGGCCTCGGCGGGCGCGCGGGAGCGGATGGCGGCCGGGGTGTGCAGTTCGAAGACGCCCATCTCCCGGTCGCGCAGCCGCTCGTCGAGCAGGAGGGGGGCGGCGGGGGCGCGGCCGAGGCGGGCGGCCTCGCGGCGCATCAGCACCCAGGTGTCCCGGGCGCGGCGGTACGGCGAGCAGAGCACGAGGTCGGGGCCGCCGCCGGTGCCGAGTCCGGCGAGCCAGGCGCCGAGCGCCGTCGCCTGGGCGACGCCCGCGGCGGCGAGCGGCACGTCGCCGTCGCCGCCGTCGAGCACGGCGTCGGTGACACCGTCGGCCTTGGCCCGTTCGAACACGGCGTTGGCCTCGCTGCGGCCGTGCCGGATCGCGGTCAGCTCCGCGAGGCGGTTCGGCGCGGGCAGCGGCGCCGCCGCGCCGGAGACAGCTGCTTCTTCCGGTTCTTCCGGTTCTTCCGGCTCATTCGCTCTGTGCGCCACAAGGCGTCATGCTCTCACCGCCGCCACGGCGCCGGGCGTCAGTCCTTCCACGCGCCCGCCGCGGCGGCGTCCCTGGCGTACGCGGCGAACGTGCGCGGGGGGCGGCCGAGCGCCTCCTCGACGCCGTGGACGACGGACGCGTTCCTGCCGTCCGTGATGAGGGCGAAGAGGTCCGCGAACTCGCCGGGCAGCCCGTGCTCCGCGAGCGCGGCGCGGTACTCCGCGTCGGTCACCGGGATGTAGGTGACGGTCCGGCCGATGGCCTCGGACAGCTGCGCCGCGACGTCGTGGAAGCCGAGCAGCTCGGGCCCGGACAGCTCGTACGTGCGGCCGGTGTGCCGGGGGTCGGTGAGCGCGGCGACCACGACGTCCGCGATGTCGTCGGCGTCCACGAACGGCTCCACCGCGTCGCCGACCGGCAGCGCCAGCTCGCCCGCCAGCACGGGGTCGCGGAAGAAGCTCTCGCTGAAGTTCTGCGCGAACCAGTTGGCCCGCACGACCGTCCAGTCGGCGCCGGACTGCTTCAGCCGCTCCTCGCTGCGCACCGCGCCCTCCTCGCCCCGCCCGGACAGCAGGACGAGGCGCCGCGCGCCCGCCGCGACGGCCGCCTCGGCGAAGGCGCCCACGGCCTCGTCGGCGCCGGGGAAGGCGAGGTCGGGGTAGTAGGTGACGTAGACGGCGCCGACGCCCTCCAGGACGGCGGGCCAGGTCTCCGGCTTCTCCCAGTCGAACGGCGGCAGCCCTCCGCGGGAGCCGATGCGGACGGGCAGGCCGCGGTCGGCCAGGCGGGAGGCGACACGGCGTCCGGTCTTGCCGGTGCCGCCGACGACGAGGATGGGGCGTTCGGTCTGCTGTGTGTGCTCGGTGTGCGTCATGCCTTCAGCAAACCGTGGCCGCCCGGCGGCGGGCCATGGCCGTTGCTCTCAGGCGCATAAGCGAACGTCTCGGCGCGGGGCGCGGCGGGAACCCCGGGGCCACCCGGCGGCGTCTAGAACACGTGTCCTTGATTACCAGTCAGGTGCAGAGAGGCCCCGTCGCCGGGCACATGATCGTGTGCGGCGACGACGTGCTGGCGGCCAGGCTCGCCTCTGAACTGCACCAGGTGTACCGGGAGCGCGTCACGCTCGTCGCCCCGCCCGCCCCCGCGCCCGGGGGCGGGCCGGCGGCGTCGAGCCGTACGCGGATCTCCGCGCTGCTCGGCCGTGTCACGCCGCGCGGCCGGACGGCGCCGCTGCCGCCCGTGCCGAGCCCGTCGGGTTTCATACCGATCCCCGTCCGGGAGATCGAGGCGGCCGAGGCGACGGAGGACGTACTGCGGCAGGCGGGCGCGCAGGGGGCCGCCGCGCTGGCGGTGGTCTACGACGACGACGTGACCAACATCCGGGTCGCGCTCGCCGCCCGCAGGCTCAATCCCCGACTGCGGCTGGTGATCCGGCTGTACAACCGCAAGCTCGGCCAGCACCTGTCCGCCCTGCTGGACCAGGCGGCGGCCGTGGCGGCGGAGGCGCCGGGCGGCGCGGCGGCCGTGGACGCGACGACCACCGTGCTGTCCGACGCGGACACGGCGGCGCCCGCACTCGCGGGCGCGGCGGTCGTCGGCACCCGCAAGGTCGTCCAGGCGGACGGCCTGCTCCTGCACGCGGTCGAGCGCACCCCGACGAGCAGCGGCGAGCAGGCGCACCCCGGCCTGTGCACACTGGCCCTGCTGTCGTCCACGGCCGACGACCCGGGAGGCGCCGAGGGTACGGACGGCGGCGGCCCGCGCGACCCTCTGCTGCTGCCCGACGACGCGACGGTGGAGGCGGCGGCCGGTCGGCGTACGGTCGTGCTGGAGGCGATCACGCGCGCGCCCGCCCCGCCCAAGCTGCGCCGGACGGGGCGCGCCGCCGCGTTGCGGGACATCGTGCCCTCCAGGCTGCTGTGGGCGGTCGGCGGGATCGCCACGTCCGTGGTGGCGCTCGGCGTCGCGCTGTCGTGGTCGACGGACGACCATCCGCTGCACGCCGCGTACCTGACGCTGCTCGACCTGTTCGCCATCGGGGACCCCGCGACGGAGGCACCCGTGCCGCGGCAGGTCCTCCAGCTGGTGTCCGGGCTGGCCGGGCTCGCGCTGCTGCCGATCCTGGTGGCCGCCGGGCTTCAGGCACTGGGCGCGTTCCGGGGCGCGTCCGCGCTGCGGCGTCCGCCGCGCGGCCTGTCGGGGCACGTCGTACTGCTGGGGCTCGGGAAGATCGGCACGCGTGTGCTGGAGCAACTGCGCAGCCTCGACATACCGGTGGTCTGTGTGGAGGAGGACCCCGAGGCGCGGGGCATCCCGCTGGCGAGGCGGCTGCGCGTCCCTGTGGTGCTGGGTGACGCGACGCAGGAGGGGCCGCTGGAGTCGGCGAAGATCCACCGAGCCCGTGCCCTGCTGTCGCTGACCAGCTCGGACGCCACCAATCTGGAGGCGTCGCTGTACGCGCGGACCGTGGCGCCGGACCTGGGTGTGGTGCTGCGGCTGTACGACGACGACTTCGCGACGGCCGTCTACCGCACCCTGCGGGCCGCGCACCCGGACGCCCTCACCCGGAGCAGGAGCGTGTCCACGCTGGCGGCCCCGGCGTTCGCGGGCACCATGATGGGGCGCCATGTGCTGGGGGCGATACCGGTCGAGCGGACGGTGCTGCTGTTCGCGGCGATCGAGGTGGCGGGGCAGCCGCGCTTCCAGGGGCGGACGGTGGCGGAGGTCAACAGGCCGGGCGCCTGGCGCATCATCGCGCTCGACACCGCGTCGCCGGACGAGCGGCGGCCCGACCTGGCCGCGTCGCGGACGGCCGGGCTGCTGTGGGACCTGCACCCGGGGTACGTGCTGCGGGCCGAGGACCGCGTGGTGCTGGCGGCGACCCGGCAGGGGTTCGCCGAGCTGCTCGGCCGCCGCTGAAACCAGGGCGTCAGGCCGGGCCGGTGTCCTGCCCGGCCCGCTCCCCCGGGGCCCAGCCCCGGCGGCGGTGCCCTCGCGCACGTGCCGCTCGTACGTGGCGACCTTGCCGCGGATGATCTCCAGGTGCGCGGCGAGTCCGGCCATCCGCGCCTCGACCTCCCTCTCGTGCGCGCGCAGCAGGGTCAGGCGCGCCTCCTCGTTCCCCGGGCCCGAGCGCACGAGTCCGGCGAACTCCCTGATGACGGCGATCGGCATGCCCGACTCGCGCAGCCGGTTGCACAGCTGGAGCCACTCGACGTCGGCCCGCCCGTGGACGTGCTGCCCGCCGCTCGTGCGGGCGGCCACGTCGCCGCTGCTCGACGGGCACGGCGGCGCGTACTGCCGGGACTGCGGGCTCGCGCGTCCCGCGGAGGGCGACGACATGCTGGTGGGCGGGGTCAAGCCGTGGGCGCGGGACCGGGAGGCGGCGGCGCGCCTGTGGGTGCTGTCGGCGGAACTGACGGGCGTGGACGCCTGGCGTCCGTGAGGCGGGGGGCCGTAGGGGCGAGCCGGACGCTCAGCTGGCTCCCCAGTTCATGGAGGCCGAGGGCGCGCGCGACGCGGCGGGACGCCTCCGGCCTGGCGCGCCACTGGGGCAGCAGGCCGTCGGCCAGGGCCCGGGAGACAGCGGCGGAGCCGACCCGGCGGGCGAGGCCACGGCGGCGGGCGTCCGGGGCGACGAGCACCGACACGTGGGCTGTGCCGGCGGGCCAGCGCGAGTGGCCCGCCGCCGCGACGATGCGAGGGCCGTCCCGCAGCACGGAGACGGGGGACGTCACCTCGTCGAGCCCGCTCTCGCCCGCGTCGGCGGCGCCGGACTCGGCCAGCAGCCGGGCGAGCCCGGGGGCGTCCGGCGGCACGGTCTCCGTCGCCACGTCCGGGTCGGGACGGAAGCCGGTGGGTGGCGCGTAGGCCAGCGTGGCGGGGCCGAGGACGTCGGCCACCGGGAGCACGGCCCGTACGGCGCCGGGGTCGGTGAGCGCGGCGCCGGGGAGCGCGGGCAGGGCGCGGCGGACCGCCGAGGCGGTGTCCTCGTCGGGCACGGTGATCAGGGCCGTGTCGGCGAGGACGACGATGCCCGCCCAGCCGGGCGGGGCGAGGCGGGAGTCCGGCGAGACGGCAACGGCGCGCCCGCCCGGTGTGGCGGGGAACGGCGGCGCGGGGGCGGCCAGTGCGGTCCACAGGCGGCGGGCGGCGGGCAGGGCGGTTGCTTCCATCGCCCGATCATGGCGCGTGGGCCCGCCGCCGCGCGCGTGGGTTTCCGGCTCAGGGCCGCGCGACGATCTTGACGGCCGTGACCACCATGACCGGGTGCGAGACGTAGTAGACGACGAAGGCGCCGGCGACGGTCGCCTCCCTGCGGTCGCGTTCCTTCCCGACCGGGCAGGAGCCGTGGCCATACGGGTCGCGGCCGAGGGTGGCGCTCATCTCGGACTCGAAGAGCGTGCGGGCGGGCGCCGACAGGGCCCGGCGCGCCTCGTCGGCCAGCGGCGCGAACTGCACCCGGTAACCGCTCACGCGGCGCCGGACCCGCGGTCGCTGTCGTCCAGGGGCACGCAGCCGGAGAGGTCGCCGACCTCCAGGCGCGCGAACTCCTCCTGGACCTCCGCGACCGCCTGCGGATGTGTCTCCAGCGCCCAGTGGGCCAGAACCTGGTGGAGCCGGTCGCCCGGGGTGCTGCCCACCACGGCGTCGAACTCGTGGCGCCGCTGTGCGGGGAGCGCCGCGCGGATGCCGTCGATGGTGGAGGGCAACTCGACCATGCCGTCCCCCACATAGGTGACCCAGGTCGCCTCCGAGGTCTCGCCCATCCGCCGCCCTTCCGTGCCGCGCCCCACCGCGGGTCCCTGCCCCAGCATCCTTCCGCAGAAGATGTCGCGGCCTCAAGACGTGGCGTGCTCCGGCTCCTCGGGGCCGTCCGCGGTTGACACCGCGAGAGCGTCAACCCTTGGTTCACAGACGTCCGTTGGTGGAGTCAACCGCGCGGGGGCCCGACCCGTTCCGTGGCCGCGCCGAAGGGGAGGAACGTCCGCCGGTGCGCGAGCAGCCACGTGCCGCCGGTCCGGTGGAACTCGTCCTCGTAGTGGCCGACGTTCGCGGGCAGCCGGGGCGGGAGCATGCGGCCGTCGAAGCCGTCGACGCGGTACGTGGCCAGGTACGAGACGGCGGTCGCCGTGGACGGCGACGCGACGGTGACGAGGACGTTCGTCATCAGGCGGCGGGAGAGACGGTCGGCCGGGCGGCCCGCGAAGTAGGCGCGCAGCGCCTCCCGCTCCTCGACACGGCGGCCGTCCGCCTGCCACTCCCAGATCCCGCCGGGGGTGAACAGATCGGCCACCGAGCCCGGTTCACCGAGGTCGAGCCGGTGGACGAACTCCAGGATCAGCCGCTCGCAGGCCCGTTCGGCGAGGAGGCGGTCCAGCGGGGGCATGTCGTCGTCGGTCACACGGGCGTTGTACGGGGCGCGCCGGAGCGCCCGCAACGGCTTTCCCCGGACGCGGAACGGCCAACACCCCCTTTCTCGAACTCCCTTGCGGGAGGCGTGGCATGATGACCTTCCCCCCGACCGGCAGCGTTCCTCACGCGGGAGAGCCATGTCTGAACGGAAGCCACCGGCCATCGACTCCTCGGTGCCGCACTCGGCTCGCATCTGGAACTACTGGCTCGGCGGCAAGGAGCATTACCAGGCCGACCGCGACATGGGCGACCAGATCATGAAGTACTTCCCGGAGATCGTGGAGAACGCGCGCGGCAACCGGTACTTCCTCTGCCGCGCCGTACGCTTCCTGGCCGCCGACGCGGGCATCCGCCAGTTCCTCGACATCGGCACCGGCCTGCCCACCGAGGACAACACCCACGAGATCGCGCAGCGGATCGCGCCCGAGACGCGCGTCGTCTACGTGGATAACGACCCCCTGGTCCTGGCCCACGCCCGCGCGCTGCTGACCAGTTCACCCGAAGGCGCCACGGACTACATCGACGCCGACGTGCACGACCCCGACGCCATCCTGGAGAAGGCCTCCGCCACCCTCGACCTCTCGCAGCCGGTGGCGCTGATGCTGCTCGGCATCCTCCAGTTCGTGCCCGACTCCGACGAGGCGGCCGCCATCGTCCGGCAGCTGCTCGACGCCCTGCCCGCGGGCAGCTACCTGGCGCTGTCGCACCCCACGAACGCGGTGCGCGGCGCCCGGATGGACGCGGCCGTCCAGCAGTGGAACGAGGGCGGCGGCTCGCCGACGCTGACGCTGCGCACCCCGGAGCAGGTGACCCGTTACTTCGACGGACTCGACCTGCTCGACCCCGGCGTGGGCTCCACCGCGCTGTGGCGCCCCGAACTGTTCGACGCGGACTTCACCAGCCCGATCGACGACTTCGGCGGTGTGGCCGTCAAGCGCTGACGCCGCCGGGCGGGCCGCCGGAATCCGGCTGCCCGCCCCGCGCGTCCTGTGCTCGACCGTGCCGACGCGCCCGTCACCGCCCGGCCCGCCGCTCGGCGTACGCCCTCTCTTCCCTCGCCGCGCCGGCGCCCGCCGGCTGGGCGCGTCCGACCGCCTGCCCCGGCTGAGACGTGCGGGACGTGACGGCGCACATCCTGCACGGCTGCGTCCGCCGCCTCTCCCACGGGCGCGACGGACACGCGGGCGGCCTCACCTCCACGCCCGGCGAGGGGCTGCCCGCCTTCCTGACGCGCGCGAACGGGGACTTCGCCGCCACCGCGCGGCAGTTCAGCCCGCGACTGCTGCGGGACCTCGTCGGGCGCATCGGCCCGTAGACCGACGCGTACTGGGCGGCCATCGGGATGGCCGGTCCTGCCGGGGTGGACGTGTCCTCGGCATCCACCGGGACGCCGTCGTGCGCCCCGGCGCGGACGGTCCCCGGCTGCTGGCACCGGTCCTGAACACGTTCCTCCGGGCGCTGTCCCGTACCCTGCGCGGTCTCGACGCGGCGGCGGGGACCGCGGTGCGGGTGACCGTGCCGGGCGGCGCGGGCGGGCGGGCGGTGGACGGCCGTCCGGAGGCCGGAGCACGGGGAGCTGCGTGACAGCGGGGAGCGGCCCGCCGCCGAGGTCGTCGTCGAGGTCGTCGCCGACGCGGACACGCTGTGGCGGCCGGCGACGCGCGGGGCCGAACCGCGGGGCGACCGGGCCCTCGGGGAGGCGGTGCCCGGCATCGTCGCGATCGTCCGCTGACGGCGTCGCGCGACGTCCCGAGATTTTTTTCGCGCCACGGTAGAAAACGCGGTCCGCCGTTCGTCGTGGGGGTGATGCGAAAGGAACGCGCCATGCACACGATGCCCGACCTGAACGACCTCCCCGGCCTGGACGACCTGCCGGCCCTGTACGCCGCCGTCACCGGCGCCCGCGTGGACGTCACCGTCACGGTCTCCCTGCCGAGGGACCGCGTCTGGAGGCTGATCACCGATGTCGGCCTGCACGGGGTGTGGAGCCCCGAGTGCTTCCACGCGTCCTGGCTGCCGGACACGCCCCAGCCCGTACGCCCCGGCGCGCGCTTCGCCGCGCGCAACCGCTACCCGGACGGCTCCGAGTCCCAGGTCGTCTGCCAGGTCACCGAGGCCGTCGCGCCGGTCGTCTTCGCCTGGGCGGTGCTCGACGGGCGCGACGACGTGGCGCGGCCGTCCGCGCTGTGGCGCTACGAACTGGGTCCCGCCGACGGCGCGGGCCGCACCGAGGTGCGGCACTCGTTCGTCCACGGTCCCGGAAACAGCGGGGCGCGCGCGGCTGCGCTGCGCGACCCTGCGACACTCGCAGGGCGGCTGGCGGCGCTGCGGCACAACATGGAGCTGTCGCTCGCCGCGATGGCACGGACGGAGGAGTACCGGTGAAGTACCTGCTGATGATCTGCACGGACGAGAACTTCGACGCGCCGTCGGACGAGTTGGACCCGACCGCGTGGGTCGAGGAGATGGACCGCAGAGGCGTCCGGCTGTTCGGCGACGGGCTCAGGCCGTCCGGAGAGGCCACGACGGTGCGGGTGCGCGAGGGCTCGGTGGTGCTCACCGACGGGCCGTTCGCCGAGACGAAGGAGCAGATCGGCGGGATCGACGTCATCGAGTGCGCCGACCTGGACGAGGCGGTCGAGGTGGCCGCGCGGCATCCGATGGCGCGGTTCGGGATGATCGAGGTGAGGCCGTTCTGGTCATGAGTCCCGCCGCCGGGGGGCCGGGGGAAGCGGTCCGCGAGGCCGTCGCCACGGCGTGGGCGGCCGAGTGGAGCCGCGTCGTGGGCGCGCTGATCCGGCTCACGGGCGACTGGGACCTGGCGGAGGAGTCCGCCCAGGACGCCTTCGCCCGTGCTCTGGAACGGTGGCCGTCCGACGGCGTGCCCACCCGCCCCGGCGCCTGGCTCATGACGACCGCGCGCAACCGCGCCATGGACCGCCTGCGCCGGTCCGCCACGGAGGCGGCGAAGCTGCGCGAGGTCGGCGCCGAGTCCGAACGCGCGGGCACGGCGGTGTCCCCCGGCGCCGACGTCGCGGCCCGGGACGGCGGGGACGGCGGCGATGACCTGGTGGACGACCGGCTGCGCCTGATCTTCACCTGCTGCCACCCCGCGCTGTCGCCGGAGGCCCGCGTGGCGCTCACGCTGCGGGCCGTCGCCGGGCTGGGCACGCCGGAGATCGCCCGCGCCTTCCTGGTCCCCGAACGGACGATGGGGCAGCGCCTCTTCCGGGCGAAGAGCAAGATCCGGCACGCGGCCATCCCCTTCCGGGTGCCGCCGCCCGAGGCGCTGCCCGAACGGCTGGACGGCGTGCTGAGCGTCCTGTACCTGCTGTTCAACGAGGGGTACGCCGCCACGGCGGGGCCGGTCGCGGTCAGGGCCGGGCTGACGGCCGAGGCCATCCGGCTGGCGCGCATGGTGGCCGGGCTCCTGCCCGGCGAGCCCGAGACCGGCGGGTTGCTGGCCCTGATGCTGCTTCAGGACGCGCGCGGCGCGGCCCGTACGGACGAGGCCGGGGACTTCGTGCCGCTCGCCGAGCAGGACAGGTCGCGCTGGGACGCGGCCCGCATCGCCGAAGGCGTGTCCGTGCTCGACGCGGCGCTGCGCCTGCGGCGTCCGGGGGCGTACCAGGTGCAGGCGGCCATCGCCGCCTGCCACGCGGCGGCGTCCGAGGCGGCGGACACCGACTGGCCGCAGATCGCGCTGCTGTACGGGCAGCTCGCCCGGTTCACGCCGGGTCCCGTGGTGGAACTGAACCGCGCGGTGGCCGTCGCGATGGCGGAGGGCCCGGCCGCCGGCCTGGCCCTGCTCGCACCGCTCACGGGGCAGGGGGCGCTCGCGGGCTACCACCTGCTGCCGGCCACCCGGGCGGACCTGCTGCGGCGGCTCGGCCGCCACGCCGAGGCGGCGACCGCCTACGGGGAGGCGCTCGCCCTCGCGACATCGGACACCGACCGCCGCTACCTGGCCGCCCGGCTGGCGGCGGCCACGGAGTCGGCGGCCGGTGGCGGCGGGGCCCCGGCGGGCTGACGGCCCGCCGGACGGCGCCCCGCCCGGAGGCCGGTCAGACCTTCCGCCAGCGGGCCAGGGCCAGGGAGAAGGCACCGAACATCGCGAGCCCCACGGCGATCACCACGAGCAGCGCGGGCCCGGCGGGGGTCTCCGTGAAGCTGCGCAGGGTGTCGTCCAGTCCCTTGGTCTTGTCCGGGTCGTAGTCGGCCGCGGCCTGCACGGCGAACACACCGGCGACCGCGAAGGCCGCGCCGCGCGCCACCCCGCCGCCCACACCGAGGACGTCCACCACCTGACGCGTACGGCGCGTCATCTCGCCGCTCTTCAAATGCTTGTGATACTTGCGCATGATCGCGCGGGCCGCGATCACGACGCCCGCCACGGCTATGCCGATCCCCACCGCGCCGACGAGCAACTGCCCGGCGGGCAGGTCGAGGGCGCGCGCGGTGACGTCCTGGGACCGCTGGTCGCTCGACCCGCTGCCGCCCTCGCCCATCGCGAAGGAGAGGACCGTGTACGCGCCGAAGCCGTAGAAGACGAACCGCCCGAACGAGAGCAGGCGCTTGCTCGTCTTCTGCCCGTCGGCCCCGGAAGCGCCGAACAGCGCCTCGGACAGCCGCCACAGCGCCATCCCGACGAGGCCGATACCGACGGCCCAGATGAGGAAGCCGCCCAGCGGCTTCTCCGACAACTCGCGGAGGGCGCCGCCCTGATCGGCCTGCTCCTCCCCCGTGCCGAGAGCTGTCTGGAGCGCCAGCAGCCCGATCAGCATGTAGATGACGCCGCGCGCGACAAGTCCCCAGCGTGCGGCGATGTCCATGGCCGAGCTGTTGGCGGCCCGCCGGGCGCCCGCCCGGCCCCTCACTCCGATTGCTGTGCCCATCGCTCTGCCTCCAGGTCGTGTCCCACTCGGCTGCCCCGGCCTCCCGAGCGGAAACGAGCCCCGGCGGCGCCGCGTTCCCGGCATTACGCATACTCACGCTGGAACACTGATGAAGGCGGCAAACAACATGCAAACGCCTTCGATGGCCATCACACGGTCGATTCCGGTCATCCGCCGGTTACGTCCGGTCTTCCGGACCGTGGGGCGGACGTTCCGGAACACGCGGAAGCCGGGCGCACCCGCGAAAGGGCGCGCCCGGCTTCCGGCGCGTTCTAGGCGCGTACGAGCGGGGTGTCCACCAGGTGCTCGGCGAGGAACCACGACTCCAGCTCGCCCGTCCTGATGACCTCGGAGACGAGCAGGTCGTTCGTGCCGTCGTCGCCCATCTCGTCCGCGCGCTTCGCCGCATCGTGGCAGTCGGTCAGGATCAGCTGGTGCGCCTCCAGCAGGCGCGAGAGCATCACCGGGACCTCCTCGACGCCGTTCGGCGGGCGGGGGATCTTGGTGATCTCCGCCGTGTGCCGCGGGTCGCCGACGGCCACGCCGCCGAGCGTCTGCACACGCTCCGCGATGGTGTCCACCAGCTCCAGCTGCTCCCCCGCGTGCTTGTCGAGCAGCAGGTGGAGCGAGTAGAAGGTCGGGCCGCGCATCAGCCAGTGGTACTTCTTGTACAGGCTGTAGAGGATCTGGCTGTCGCTGAGCACCTGGTTCAGCCGCTGGCAGGAGTACATCCGTGTGTCGTAGGACAGCGACATCGGCAGCTGCCTGACGGTGCCGAACTCCTGGATCACCTCGCCCTGCTGGTGCAGCCACGGCTGGCTGCTGCCGGCCGCTTGGTTCTTGGATACGGACTTGAGCCTTGCCATGGACCGCCTCCTGTGTCTCCCGCCGTGCGCCGCGGACTCTCCCGCCACTCTAGGAACGGGCGGAGTGATCGGCATCCGCGCCGCCGCCGGGCGGGTGGTGGCCGCCGTCCGGCCTCCGGGCCCACCGGATCTCGCCGTCCTGCACGTAGGGGGTCGGCGCGAGGCCCAGGGCCCGTGCGACGGCGGCCGAGGCGTGGTGGTCCGGGTGGATGTGGGCGACGAGGCGGTGGACCGACCGGTCCGCGAGCCAGCCGGCGAGCCCGCGCACGGCCTCGGTGGCGATGCCCCGGCCCTGCCAGGGGGCGCCCACCACCCAGGCGATCTCGGCGACGGGGTCACGGCCCGTGACGACCGGGTAGGTGACGGTGGCCTGCACGGTGCCGGTGAGCCGCCCCTCGTCACGCAGGCCGATCAGCCAGTTGCACCACGCGATCGCCGGATCGGGGGATCCGGCGGCCATGCGCGCGTACCGTGACCGCAGTGCCTCGGGGGTGGGCGGCGCGCCGCCCGTGAACCGGTAGAGGCCGGG
Source organism: Streptomyces sp. MS19 (assembly GCF_047200595.1). Taxonomy (NCBI): domain Bacteria; kingdom Bacillati; phylum Actinomycetota; class Actinomycetes; order Kitasatosporales; family Streptomycetaceae; genus Streptomyces; species Streptomyces sp. MS19. The sequence goes on from NZ_JBJZOH010000050.1 coordinate 19,439, forward strand.
GTCCGCGAGGACCCCGGCCATCTCGTCCGCGTGCTCGGCGCGCAGGGGGACCAGGACAAGGCGGTCGGTCCCTATGGGGCCGGGAAGCAGCGGTCCCGGCCGGGGCGCCGGGGTGCTCAGCGGCCGATCTTCGCGCGGGAGACCAGGGAGACGCCGATGGCGGCGAGAGCGATCTGGATCAGCCATTCGACCCAGTCCACACCATCGGTGTCGTTCACGTCGAGTCCCGCCGCGATGGCCGAGCCGATGAGGGCGGCGATGATACCGACGGCGATCGTCCAGAGGATGCCGATGCGCTGGCGTCCGGGCAGTACCAGACGGCCCAGGAGACCGATGATGAGACCGATGACGATCGCGCTGATAATGCCGGAGATTTCCATCATCACACCTTTGGTCCGTTGATCCAGGGGTTCCCTCCGGGTGCCCAGGTCTACGCCCCTCACGCCAGGAACACGTCACGCGGGAACGGCACCCGTGTCGTCCCAGGCCGTGACCCGTATCTCGTCCCCCACCGCGACGCGCCCCGGGCGCACGACGGAGAACTTCGCGCCGAACGACACGCCGCCTCCCCCGCCCGTCCCCGCGCGCGCCTGCCGCCGGTAGCGGGCCAGGGTCCGCAGCGGCTCGGGGCCCGACCTGGCGCCGCTCGCCTGGTCGACCAGGGTGACGGCGCAGCGGACGGCGGCCTTGGTCCAGCCCAGCAGCGCCCCGCCGACGGCCGCCTCGCGCACACGGTCCTCGGTGTAGGGATCCGGCCAGCCGGTCACCACGATGTTGGGCCGGAAGCGGTCCATCGGCAGCGGCGGTCCACCCGAGGCGGCGAGGCGCACGTTGAGGTCGTCGAGGCTGGCGGCCGACAGCAGGTGGACGGCGGAGCTGTCGGCGTAGCCGGAGGTGCCGGGCGTCAGGCCGTCGGTGACTCGGGCGTGGTCCGGTGGGACGCGGACGAGACGGCTCGGGGCGGCCAGCGCCTCCGAGAACCAGGCGGCGGCGTCCGCGCCCTGGTCGACGCCGCCGTACGGCTTCCCGAAGAGGCTGACGGGCCGGACGGGTCCCGCCGCGGTCACGGGGATGTCGAGCGGGTCGAGCCCCGGCGCCTCCAGCGTCAGGCGGTTCCCGTCCTCGCTGACCCGCGGGCGTATCAGGGCCAGCCGGGGGTCGCCGCGCTGGCTGCGGAAGACGCCCGCCGTGTCGGTGACCATGAACGCGCGGTCGTGCGGCGCTCCCGCCGGGCCGAAGTGGGCGGCGCGAACGGTCACTCCCGCACAGCCTTTGATCGGATAGGACGTCACTGCTGCAACACGGGGCACGGCGGCGAGCATACAAGCGCCCTGGCTACGATGATGCGGCCATGGACAGCGCACCGGACTTCCGCAGTTTCGTCGCCCTCGGGGACTCGTTCACCGAGGGCATGTCGGACCTCATGCCGGACGGCACCTACCGGGGCTGGGCCGATCTGCTCGCCCAGCGCTTCGCGCAGCGCCGCGCCGGATTCATGTACGGGAACCTCGCGGTGCGGGGCAAGCTGATGCGGCAGATCGCGGCGGAACAGGTGCCCGCCGCGGCGGCGATGGGCGCGGACCTGGTGACCCTCGTCGGCGGCCTGAACGACGTGCTGCGGCCCCGCTGCGACATCGACCAGGTGTGCGGCCTGCTGCGGCAGTCGGTCGAGCAGCTGGCGCCCGCGTGCAAGCAGCTGGTGCTCATGCGCAGCCCGGCGCGGCGCGGGCCGGTCCTGGAACGCTACCGGGCGCGGCTCGACCGGCTGTTCGCGTACGTCGACGGGCTGGCCGCCGAGCACGGCGCGATCGTCGTGGACCTGTACGCCTCCGCGTCGCTCGGCGACCCCCGGCTGTGGGCCGACGACCGCCTGCACCTGACGGCGGAGGGACACCGCCGGGTGGCGGAGGCCGTGTGGCAGCGGCTGGGGTACGAGAGCGACGTCGTGTGGGACACGCCGCTGCCGGTGGCCCTGCCCCCGCGCTGGTACGCGCGGCGCGCCGCCGACGCGCGGTTCGCCAGGGAGCACCTGCTGCCGTGGATCGGGCGGCGCCTGACCGGCCGGTCCTCCGGGGACGGGCGGGCGCCGAAGCGTCCCGACCTCGCCCCGCCGCTGGGTGAGGAGTAGCCCGTAGAATCCCGTGGCGTGACTGACAAGCCCCGCATTCCGAACGTCCTGGCCGCCCGCTACGCCTCCCTGGACCTGGCCGGGCTCTGGTCCCCCGAGCACAAGGTGGTGCTGGAACGCCGCCTGTGGCTGGCGGTCCTGCGGGCGCTCGACGAGCTGGGCGTCCCGGTGCCCGCGGGCGCGGTCGCGGACTACGAGCGGGTGCTGGAGCGGGTGGACCTCGCGTCGATCGCGGAGCGCGAGCGGGTCACGCGGCACGACGTGAAGGCGCGCATCGAGGAGTTCAACGCACTGGCGGGGCACGAGCAGGTGCACAAGGGCATGACGTCCCGCGACCTGACGGAGAACGTCGAGCAGCTCCAGGTCCGGCTGTCCCTGGAGCTGGTGCGCGACCGCACGGTGGCTCTGCTCGCGCGGCTCGGGCACCTGGCGGCCGAGTACGGCGAGGTGGTGATGGCGGGCCGCTCGCACAACGTCCCGGCGCAGGCCACCACGCTGGGGAAGCGTTTCGCCACGGCGGCCGACGAGCTGCTGGTGGCGTTCGGGCGCCTGGAGGACCTGCTGGCCCGCTACCCGCTGCGCGGAGTGAAGGGCCCGGTCGGCACGTCCCAGGACATGCTGGACCTGCTGGGCGGCGACGAGCGCAAGCTGGCCGAGCTGGAGGGCAGGATCGCGGGCCACCTGGGCTTCGGCCAGGTCCTCACCTCGGTCGGGCAGGTCTACCCGCGCTCGCTGGACTTCGAGGTGACCACGGCGCTGGTGCAGCTGGCCGCCGCGCCGTCGTCGCTGGCCAGGACGATCCGGCTGATGGCCGGGCAGGAGCTGGTCACCGAGGGGTTCCAGCCGGGCCAGGTCGGCTCGTCGGCGATGCCGCACAAGATGAACACCCGGTCGTGTGAACGGGTCAACGGCCTCGCGGTCGTCCTGCGCGGCTACGCGTCGATGACCGGGGAGCTGTCCGGCGACCAGTGGAACGAGGGCGACGTGTCCTGTTCCGTGGTGCGGCGGGTGGCGCTGCCCGACGCGTTCTTCGCGTTCGACGGGCTGGTGGAGACGTTCCTGACGGTGCTGGACGAGTTCGGCGCGTTCCGGCCCGTGGTCGCGCGCGAGCTGGACCGCTACCTGCCGTTCCTCGCCACCACGAAGGTGCTGATGGCCGCGGTGCGCGCCGGTGTCGGCCGGGAGACGGCGCACGAGGCGATCAAGGAGCACGCGGTCGCGTCCGCGCTGGCGCTGCGGGAGGGCGCGGAGCGCAACGAACTGCTCGACCGGCTCGCGGCGGACGAGCGCGTACCGCTCGACCGGGCGGGGCTCGACGCGCTGATGGACGACCGGCTGTCGTTCACCGGCGCGGCGGCCGGGCAGGTCGCGGCGGTGGTGGCGCGGATCGAGGACGTCGTCAAGCGGTATCCGGCGGCGGCGGGCTACCGGCCCGGCGCGATCCTCTGAGCACGGGGACGCGGGCGCCGTGGGCGGCATCGTGGGCGGGGACCCGTCGCTGCTGCGCCGGATCAACTCGGCGGTGGTGCTGCGCGCGCTGCGCGAGGCGGGGCGCACGCCCCGGTCGCTGACCGACCTGGCCGGTGCCACGGGGCTGTCGCGTCCCACCGTCGAGGGCGTGCTCGACGGGCTGGCGCGGTCGGGCCTCGTGGCCGCGTCCGAGGAGCCCGCGGTGGCGGCGGGGACGCGGCGGCTCGGCCGGCCCGCCCGCCGCTTCCGGTTCAGGGCCGAGGCCGGGCACGTGCTCGGCGTCGAGGTGGGGGCGCGGCGGGTGGCCGTCGTGCTGTCCGACCTGGCGGGGCGGCGGCTCGGGACGCTCGTGCGGGAGGTGTCCACGGCCGCGCCCGCCGAGGAGCGGCTCGCGTGCACGGCGCGGACGGCCGCGGAGCTGCTGGAGGGGCACGGCGGTCCGGGGGTCACCCTGCGGGCGGTCGGTGTGGGCAGTCCCGGGATCGTCGGGCCCGACGGCTCGGTGTGCCTGGGCACGGCGCTGCCCGGCTGGACGGGCCTCCCGCTGCGCGAGCGGCTCGGCGAGGCGCTCGGCTGCCCGGTGCAGGTGGAGAACGACGCGAACGCCGCCGTGCTCGCCGAGCGCTGGCTCGGCGCGGCGGTCGGCGCCGACGATGTCGTGATGGTCCTCGCCGGACTCAGCCCGGGGGCCGGCTCGCTGATCGGCGGGCGGCTGCACCGTGGGCACGGCGGGGCTGCCGGGGAGATCGGCGCGCTGCACCTGCTGGGCCGCCAGGCCACGCCGGAGCGGCTGCTGTCGACGTCGGTCGAGCCCCTCGTGCCGCTGGACGAGCAGGCGGTGGCGCGGGTGTTCGCCCGCGCGCGGACCGGGGACGAGGGCGCGGCGCAGGCGGCGGAGCGCTTCCTCGACCGGCTGGTGCACGACGTGGCGGCGCTGGTCCTGGCGCTCGACCCGGAGCTGGTGGTCATCGGCGGCTGGGCCGCCGGGCTCGACTGGGTGGTCGAACCGCTCCGGGCGCGGCTGGAGCGCTACTGCCTGCGGACGCCGCGCGTCGTGGCGTCGGTGCTCGGTGCGGCGGCCGTGCCGCTGGGCGCGCTGCGCCTGGCGCTGGACCGCGTGGAGGAGGAGCTGTTCGCGCTGCCCGAGCGGGTCACTCGCCAGGAACGGTGACGGGCTGCCTGCCGCCGAAGGTGAGGCGGCAGGTGTCGGCGCGGTAGGTCGCCACGGCGGCGGCGACGGTGCGGCCGTCGAGCAGGTAGCGGGTCGTGACGACGAGGACCGGGGCGCCGGGGAGCTGGTCGAGGCGCCTGGCCTCGTCGGCGCCGGCGGAGCCGAGTTCGACGGCGCGGTCCTGGCCGTCCGGGGCGAGGGCGTGGAGCAGGGCGAGCGCGCCGCCGCGTTCGCCGGGCGTGCCCCCGGTGCCCGGCACGTACACGTGCTCGATGGCGACCGTGCGGCCTTGGCTGAGGAGGCTGCGGTGGGCGACGCGCGCGGTGACGCCCGGCTCGGTGCCGAGGAGGCGCGCGACGGCGGGCGGGGGCGGGGCGGTCCCGCCGTCCGCGGTGGTCCAGGTGTCACCGGGGCCGCCGGGCAGTGTCTGGTCGCGCGGGCTGACGTCCACGCCGACGCGGGGCGGGGCGACGGTGGTGCCGATGCCGCGGCGGCGCTGGAGGCGGCCTTCGAGCTCCAGCTGGTCGAGCGCCTGCCTGAGGGTGGCGCGGGCGACGCCGAAACGCGCGGCGAGCGTCCGTTCGTCCGGGAGCGACTGGCCGACGCTGAACTCCGAGTCGAGCGCGGCGGTCAGCACGGTCTTGAGGTGCCAGTACTTGGGCTCGCCGTACCTGCCCGCCTCCGTCCGCCCGTCCGCCTCCGGCCGGCCGAGCTGTGTGGTCCCCACCCTTGCCTCCCGTGATCGTCCCGCCGCCGGCAGGCGGTCATGAACAGGGCGCCACGGGCGCGGGGGCCGATGACGCCATTATGAAAGGTTGTTGCGTATGTGCGGACACTACGGCGGCCCGGGACCTTGGTCAAGACCAATCCGAGGGGTGAGATCGCCGGCGACCGCCCGTATCGTTCCGGTATGCGGGAAGGGAACGGGCGCGCGGGGCGGAGCGCCCGAACGGCCGGGCACCGGCGCGCCGTTGACGCCCCGTCCGTCAGCCCTGCGCGAGGTGCGCGGTCTTCTCCGGGTTGGTGAGGACGAGCACGCGCAGCGCCCGGCCGTCGGCCACCTCCAGCTGGAACACACTGTGCGGACGGCCCGCGCTCGTGACGAGGAGGCCGAAGCCGCCGTTGAGCGCGACGAGTTCGTACGCGGCCGCGGCGGGCGCCTTGCCGCTGATGCCGATGAGGAAGCGGCTGACCTTGTCCGCGCCGGTGATGTCGCGCAGCGGGCCCTGCGCGAGGCCGCCGCTGTCGGTGACGAGCGTGACGTCCGGGGCGAGGCAGGCCAGCAGACCGGCGAGGTTCCCGTCCAGGGCGGCGGCGAGGAAACGCTCGGTCACGTCGCGCTGCGCGGCGGCGTCGACGGCGTAGCGCGGGCGGCGTTCGGCCACGTGCCGCCGCGCGCGGACGGCGAGCTGCCGGACCGCGGCCTCGTCGCGGCCGAGGACCTCCGCGATCTCCGCGTGCGCGAGACCGAACGCCTCGCGCAGCACGAACACCGCGCGCTCCAGCGGCGACAGGGACTCCATGACGACGAGGACGGCGTAGGAGACGGTCTCGTTGAACACGACGCGGTCCGCGCCGTCCGGGGCGGTCGCCGGGGAGGCGACCGCCCGGTCGGTCGGCAGCGGTTCGGGCAGCCAGGAGCCGACGTACGTCTCGCGGCGGGCGGCGAGCTGCCGCATGCGGTCGACGGCGAGCCTGCTGACGACGCGCACCAGGTATGCGCGCGGCTCGCGCACCGCCGCCCGGTCGGCGGACGACCAGCGCAGCCAGCACTCCTGCACGGCGTCCTCGGCGTCCCCGACCCTGCCGAGCATGCGGTAGGCGACGCCGAACAGCAGGGACCTGTGTGTCTCGAAGACGTGCAGCGGGTCCGTTCCGGGACCGGCGCCGCCGGTGCTCTCGTCTGCCACGCGTCCATCTCATCAGAGTGCGCCGGTGCGCCTGTGCGGAGGGGCGGGTGGGGCTGGAGCGAGAGGAACAATTGCCCCCTAAGCCGCCTTTACTCTCCGGTCACAGGCCGTTCGTGATCACGCAATAACCGAGGACGACAGTGCAGGCATGGCAGACTGCGACGCACAGCACAGCTCGATCCGCCTCCCGCGCCGCTCCGCCCCCGACACCATGGGCGGTTACCGGTCGGGCCGGTCCTGTGCGCCGGACACCTGGGGCGGATCGGAACGGCTGGTCACCGACGGCGCGGACGGCACGGCAACCCCTGTGCTGCTGCGGCCGGCCGGTCCGGCCGACATCCCGGCGGCACGGGCGATGCACGCCCGCTGCTCGACCCACACCCTCACCCGGCGTTACACGGGCCCCGCCGGTGACGCGGACCGGTACCTGGGGCACCTGCTGAGCCCGCGCTTCGGCCGGAGCCTTGCGGCGGAGAGCGCCCCGGGCCGCGTGGTCGGCCTCGGCCACCTCCTCTGGGACGACGACGAGGCCGAGATCGCGCTGCTGGTCGAGGACGAGTGGCAGCGGCGTGGCATCGGGCGGGCACTGCTGCGGTCGCTGCTGGCGATCGCCCTGCGCGAACGGCGCGAGATCGTATACACCGTGACGAGGACGTCCGACGCCGCGATGCTCGCCCTGATGCGCGGCACGGGCCTGCCGCTGGAACGGCATGCGGAGGGGGGAACTCTCGTTCTCAGCACCCGGGTCACGGCACCGCCCGTCGCCGCCCTGCCTCTGCCGGCCGGTGGCTGAGCCGGACAGCGCGCGACGGCGGACGGCGGCCCGGCGGGGCATCCGGGCATGTCAGGGGCGGAGAGGGGCGTGACGAACCGGCCCCTTCCGTACCAGGATGGGGGCCATGTCAGAAGATCCCACAACTTGGCTTCCCCGTCGCCTCGCCGACGCGTATGTCGATTCCCTCGTCGAGCTGGACCCCGTGCTCGGCACCTACCTGGGGGTGGCCGCGTCGGCGGACGCGCTGCCGGACTTCTCCCCCGCCGGTGAGGGGGCCGTCGCCGACCTGAAGCGGCGCACCCTCGCCCGGCTCGCCGAGGCCGAGAAGCTCCCCGGCGCGGACGCGGACATCGAGCGCCGCTGCGCCCGCCTGCTGCGCGAGCGGCTGACGGCCGAGCTGGCCGTGCACGACGCCGGGGAGCCGCTGCGCGCGGTGAGCAACATGTTCTCCCCCCTGCACTCGGTGCGCGACGTGTTCACCGTCGCCCCGACCGGGACGGATGAGGACTGGGCGGCCATCGCCCGGCGGCTGCGGGCCGCGCCCGCCGCGCTGGAGGGCTACCGCGCCTCACTCGCGGAGGGGCTGGCGCGCTCGCTGCACGCGGGCCCGCGCCAGGTGGCCACCGTGATCGGGCAGCTGGACGAGTGGATCGGCGACGACGACGGCGGCACGAGCTGGTTCACCGGCTTCGTCGCCGACGGACCTGAGGCCCTGCGCGGAGAGCTGGACGCGGCGGCGCTGACCGCGACCGACGCGCTCGTCGCGCTCCGCGCGTGGCTGCGGGACGTGTACGCGCCCGCCGTCGAGGGCGGCCCCGAGGTCGTCGGCCGTGAGCGCTACGCCCGGTGGGCGCGCTACTGGAACGGCACGGACCTCGACCTGGAGGAGGCGTACGCGTACGGCTGGTCGGAGTTCCACCGGCTGCACGCGGAGATGACCGCCGAGGCGGCGAAGATCCTGCCGGGCGCCACTCCCTGGGAGGCGCTGAAGCACCTGGACACCGCGGGCGAGACGGTGGACATCGCCGACGTCAGGGAGTGGCTCCAGTCCCTGATGGACCGGGCGATCGAGACGCTGGACGGCACGCACTTCGAGCTGGCCGAGCCGGTCAGGCGCGTCGAGTCGATGATCGCGCCCGCGGGCAGCGCGGCGGCCCCGTACTACACGAGCCCGTCGCTGGACTTCTCCCGGCCGGGCCGCACATGGCTGCCGACGCTCGGCGAGACGAAGTTCCCCGTGTACGACCTGGTCTCCACCTGGTACCACGAGGGCGTGCCCGGCCACCACCTCCAGCTCGCGCAGTGGGTGTACGTCGCGGACCGGCTCTCGCGCTACCAGACGACGGTCGGCGGCGTCAGCGCCAACCTGGAGGGCTGGGCGCTGTACGCGGAGCGGCTGATGGACGAGCTGGGGCTGCTGGAGAACGCCGAGCAGCGCATCGGCTACCTGGACTGCCAGATGATGCGCGCGGTCCGCGTGATCATCGACATCGGCATGCACCTGGAGCTGGCGATCCCGGACGACTCGCCGTTCCACCCGGGCGAGACGTGGACCCCTGAGCTGGCGCACGAGTTCTTCGGGCGGCACAGCGGGCGTCCCGCCGACTTCGTGGCCTCCGAGCTGGTGCGCTACCTCGGCATGCCGGGGCAGGCCATCGGCTACAAGCTGGGCGAACGCGCCTGGCTGACGGGCCGCGAGGCGGCGCGCGCGGCGCACGGCGACGCGTTCGACGCCAAGAAGTGGCACATGGCGGCGCTGTCTCAGGGTTCGCTGGGTCTCGACGACCTGGTGGACGAGCTGTCGGCACTCTGACGGAAGGCG
>NZ_JBJZOH010000051.1:0-27569 GCF_047200595.1 Streptomyces sp. MS19
CCCCCTCCCCCCCCCTCCGGGGTGTGCCGTGCCCAGCCCAGTGCAGCCCAGCCCAGTGCAGCCCAGTCCCGTGCAGCCCAGCCCAGCCGCGACCGGCGGCCGGGCCCGGCCAGGCGTCGGCAGGCACCGGCGGATGCCCGGACCCCCGTTCCGGCTCGTGCCCGTCCGCCCCTTCACCCGTCCCGCGCCGGGCCCGGCCGCCCGGCCACGCGCGGGGGGCCGGGCTACAGGCCGAACTCCGTCGGGTTCAGGCCCAGCGCGCCGCACGCCTCCCGGATCACCTGGGCCTCGGCCTGCGCGAAGTAGCCGTCGGCGCCCGCGACGACCATGCCCGTCTGGACGACCGCCCGCGCCTCGGCCGGCTTCTTCGCGACCTTGGCGATCTCCTGCATGGCCTCCGCCTTCCCGGTGACGAAGCTGCGCACGAGGTGGTCCACGTGCTTGTTGAACCGCTGGCGCAGCTGGTCGGCCGGGAAGTTCTGGAGCACGTCGTTGTTCAGGATCATCTGCTCCACGTTCTGCCGCTCGGCGGGATCGACCGACCCGTCCGCCGCCGCGACCAGCGCGCACATCGCCATGCTGGCGTCACGGTAGCCGCCGCTCTTCAGCTCGGTCTTCATCGAGCTGAGCTGGGACTTCAGCGCGCCGATGATCGCGGACTTCGTGCCGCCCTGGCCGCCGCCGTGCCCCCCGTGCCCTCCGCCGTGGCCCGCGCCCCGGTTCCCGCCCAGGCCCGGCAGACCGCCCGACCGGCCGCCCGTCGCGCCCTTGATCTTGTCCCACATCGCCATCGTCCCGTTACCTCCCGTATCCGGTGTCCTCGCCCCGTCAACGGTCACGGACCGCAGTCAGTTCCGCCGCAGTGTCACTCGATGGGGTGAGCTTGTGGCCCTCTCCGGCGGATTACGGTCACCGTCCGTGAACGGGGGCGTCGCCGGGCTGCCGAACACGCGGCGATGCCGCAGGCTGGACGCATGGCACCGCTCGCACGCATCGTCGTCCAGCCGCCCGCCCCCGGTGGCCGCCGCGTCCGCGCGGGCGGCGAGGATCTCGGTCTCGCGCGCTCCCCGGCCGAACTGATCGAATTCCTCCGCAGGGCCGGGCTCGACCCCGACGAGATACGGCTCGACGACCCCACCCTGATCGAATGGCGCGGCGGCGGCCCCGACACCTGGCCCCTGACCGGCTGACCCGGCCCCGGCGGCGGTCGCCGTCCGGCCGTCACACCGGCCGCCTCGCGGTCCTCGGTCGCCTCGGGGCTGGGGGCTCGGCGGCGAGGGCGCCCAGCACGAACGGCGCGTCGCGCAGCCGCGTTCCGAGCAGGACGGGCGTGTCCCCGTCGCGGCACTCGATCGCCACGCCTTTGCGCCCGCCGGAGAGACGCACCAGGTCGTCGGGATCGCCGTGCGCGAACTCCCTGACGCCCACCGCCGTCAGCGTCGGCGGGAGCAGCAGCTCGCGCAGGGCGGGATCGGGCGTGTGGCCCGTCGCCAGGTGGCCCATCCCGTCGACGGCGCCGGGGACATCCCCGTGGACGCGCACTCGCAGCAGCATGTCGCGGCGCGGCACCTCGGGTACGACGGTGGCCACGGCGCGCGCACGCCGCCGCTGCCGCCACCAGGTGAACGCGCAGGCGGCGCCGGTCACCGGCGGCGCGGCCAGGCCCATGACCAGGTACGCCTCGCCCAGAGAGCCGGCCGCTTCCGTGCAGACGACGCCGACGCCCCCCCATCGTCCACGCGGTGGCCTTGGCCGCGGTCACCTGCCACGGGTGCGCGCGCGTGCCCGGCCGGCGGCGCCGGCCGGTCCACCACGCGAACCACAGCAGGCAGCCCCCGAGCGGGAGCGCCGCGAGCGCGCCGCCGAGTGCCGCCGGCCAGTCGCGGCTCGGCAGCCCGGCGACCTCCTGGTAGGCGTTGTCGGCGTCGCGCAGGGCGCGGATCTCGCCCCGCCAGTAGAACAGCGCCACCCGCCGGCCGCGTTCGGCCGCTTCCCATACCGGTCCCGGACCCGGCATCCGCACGTCGGCCGGGACGTCCGTCCGCAGGTCCACGACGGTCAGCCAGTACCCGCCGTCCCGTTCCTCCCGCAGGACGACGCTGCCGACCGCCGCGCCGACGCATGTGTCGAGCCACAGGGTGGGCGCGCAGTCGGGAGCGTCGGGCCACTGCCGTTCCGAGTCCAGGTCGCCGGGGACCAGCGTGGGCAGCCATCCGGCGGCCAGGAGGCACAGCAGCCCGCCGGCGAACGACGACCACACGGTCCAGCGCCGGCGGCGCGCTGCCCGGTCCTTCCGCCCCTGCCGTCCAGCCATGCCGCTGCCCCGCTTCCCCCGGATCCCGTGCTTCACATTCTGTCCGCCTTTTCTCCACGGGACCAGCCCCCCTGTCCGCCGCTGGACCGGATCCAGCGGACGCCTGGCGGGATGTCGCGCCCCTTGTGTGGAGGGGAGCGGCGGAACGGGCGGTGACCGATGAGTTCCGTCCGTCCGCCGGGTCCGCACCTCCGACACGCGCCACCACGAGCCACCACGAGCGACGAGGGAACAGGCAGGACATCCGATGAGTGAACCCAGGGGCGGGCCCGCGATCGAGACCGCAGGGCTGGTCAAGACGTTCGGCGAGAAGCGCGCCGTGGACGGCATCGACCTCACCGTGCCCTCCGGCATGGTCTACGGCGTGCTGGGTCCGAACGGCGCGGGCAAGACCACGTTCGTCCGCATGCTCGCCACCCTCGCGCGCCCCGACGGGGGTGAGGCGCGCGTCTTCGGGCACGACGTGGTGCGGGAGGCGGACGCCGTGCGCTCGCGCGTCAGCCTCACCGGGCAGTACGCGTCCGTGGACGAGGACCTGACCGGCCGGGAGAACCTCGTCCTCCTCGCCCGGCTGCTCGGCCACCGCAAGCCGGAGGCCGCGAGCCGCGCCGACCGGCTGCTCGACGCGTTCGGCCTCGGCGAGGCGGCCGGGAAGCAGGCGAAGGCGTACTCGGGCGGCATGCGGCGGCGGCTCGACATCGCCGCGAGCATCCTCAACACGCCCGACCTCCTCTTCCTCGACGAGCCGACGACCGGCCTCGACCCGCGCAGCCGCAACCAGGTGTGGGACATCGTCCGCACCGTCGTCGGGCTCGGCACGACCGTGCTGCTCACCACGCAGTACCTGGACGAGGCCGACCGGCTCGCGGGCCGTATCGCCGTCATCGACCGGGGCCGGGTGATAGCCGAGGGGACGCCGGGGGAGCTGAAGGCGTCGGTCGGCGCGGGCTCGGTCCACGTCAGGCTGCGGGACGCGGCGCGGCGCGACGAGGCGCGTGACCTGCTGGCCGCCGTGCTGGACGCGCAGGTGCAGGAGGCGCAGGACGCGGTGGGGCTGACCGCGCGCGTGAGGGCGGACGGCGGCACCGGGCCCGCCGAGCTGGCGGCGCGCGCCCTCGCCGAACTCGCCGGGCGCGGCATCACGGTGGACGACTTCGCCCTCGGCCAGCCCACCCTGGACGAGGTCTTCCTCGCCCTCACCGACGACGAGCAGCGGCAGGAGGCCGTCATATGAGCATCACAGAAAGCACGGCGGGCGTGGCGGGGACGGCGGTCGCGAAGGGCGCCGACGACGGCGAGCGGGACACGTACACCCCCAGCCGCGACAGCCTGGCGGCGCTGCTCGCCACCGAGCGCCCGCCCCGGCCGAGCGCGCTGTCCGCCTCGCTCGCCTTCGGCTGGCGGGCGATGCTGAAGATCAAGCACGTGCCGGAACAGCTGTTCGACGTCACGGTCTTCCCGATCATGATGACGTTGATGTTCACCTACCTCTTCGGCGGCGCCCTGGCGGGCTCGACCAGCGAGTACCTCCAGTACCTGCTGCCGGGGATCATGGTGATGAGCGTCGTCATGACGACGATGTACACCGGCGTCGCCGTCAAGACCGACATCGACAAGGGCGTCTTCGACCGCTTCAGGACACTGCCCGTGTGGCGCCCGGCCGCCATGGTCGGCTACCTGCTCGGCGACGTCTTCCGCTACGCGACGGCGTCCGTCGTCATCCTGCTCGTCGGCCTCGCCCTCGGCTACCGGCCGGACGGCGGCGTCGTCGGCACGGCGGCGGCGATCGTCCTGCTGGTCGGCTTCTCGTTCGCGTTCTCGTGGGTGTGGACGATGTTCGGCCTGCTGCTGCGCTCGGAGAAGTCGGTGATGGGCGTGAGCATGATGGTGCTGATGCCGCTGACGTTCCTCAGCAACATTCTGGTCGAGCCGGAGACCATGCCCGGCTGGCTGGAGGCGTGCGTGGACGTCAGCCCCGTGACGCGGCTGGTCGCGGCGGTGCGCGGGCTGATGGACGGGCAGGCCGACGCCGGGGAGACCGGCTGGGTGCTCGTCGCGGGCGCGGCGCTGATCGCGGTCTTCGGAACCGTCACCATGCGGCTCTACAACCGGAAGTGAGCCGTGCCCTCCGGGGGGCGGTACGCGCACAGCAGGCCGGTCGTCACCGACTCGCCCAGGTGCGCGGCCAGTTCGGGGTGGTGCGGGGCGAGGCGCCGGAGGCTGTCGCGGATGCGTGCCGTGACGGTCTTCCGCGCCCGTTCCGCCTCGTCGCCGAGCAGCCTGGCCCGGCCGCCGAGACCGGCGGCGGCGCGCAGCTCGGCGAGGAGCGCGGCCCGTTCCCCCTCCAGCGCGGCGGTACGGGCCCGGTCGCCCGCCGCGCGGTCGAGTTCCGTGTCCAGCGCGTCGAGGCGCCGCCGGTAACGGGCGCGGCCCTCGTCGTCCAGCACCGGGTCGGCGCCCAGCGGCGCGCGGTCGGCCGACGCGGGGTCGAGGAGCCGGAGGGCGGGGATGTCGGTGCCGGGGTTCGCGAGGAGTTCGCGCAGGTCGCGCAGCCCCTTCGCGTCGGGCACGCGGACGGTGCGGCCCGCGTACCGCAGCGTCCACACCTGCCCGTCGAAGCGGAACTCGGCCTCGGGCGCGGCCGGTCCGGGGCCCCGGTCACCGGCGAGCCGCGGCATGCCCAGCTCGGCCGCCTCCCCCGCCACCTCGGCGCGCAGCGCGGCGGCCGCCTCCGCGTCGCCCGGCGCCCCGCGCGCCGCCAGGGCCGCCGCGAGCCCGGCCCGAGCCTCGGCCGCCGCCGGGCGGGCGCCCATGGCGTCGGCGGCGCGGGCGGCGTCCGTGAAGCCGGCGATCGCCGTGTCCCAGCGCTCCTCGGCCGCGTCGAGCCGCGCCGACCACAGCGTCACCGGGCCGCTGAGGTCGAAGCCGTAGAGCCCGACGGCCCAGGTGCCGAGCAGGGGGGCGAGCGCCGCACGGGCGCGGGCGCAGCGCAGGGGATCACGTGTCGCGGCGGCGACCGCGGCCTGGAGGCGCAGCCGCAGCGCCTGGGTGTGGCGTGAGTGGTTGCCGTGCGCCTCGGCGGCGTCGGACAGCCGTACGGCGGTGCGTATGTCGCCGCGGGCGGCGGCCGTGATGCCCTCCAGCAGGTCGGGGCAGGGGTGCGGCCAGTCGCGACCGGCGGCGGCGTGCAGCGCGTCCAGTTCGTCGTACGCGCCGCGCGCCAGCAGCAGGGACCAGTGCAGGTGCTCCACGTAGCCGCGCATGTAGTCGGACTCCTGGCTGCCCGTGCTGCCGGTGAAGGATCCGCCTTCCAGCACGCGGCGGCGGAGCTTCTCGGCGTCGTCGAAACGGCCCTGGAAGAGGGCGACGGCGCACTCGTCCACGTCCGCGCCCAGCACGAACCGGGGCACGTTCCGCCGCCGCGCGACGCGCGCGAAGTCGGCGAGCTGGGCGGTGTACGCCGGGTCGCCGGTCTCCAGCAGGGCGACCCAGCGCAGGGACATGCCGAAGTGTTCGAGGTCCAGGTCGTCCGTGCGGCGGGCGACGGCGGTCATCTCCTCGGTGATCGCCACCCGTTCGGCCGCCGTGCCGGGGCCCCAGATGGTGTCGTGGCGGGCGCGCAGGCTGAAGCCGAGCGCCTCGTCGTTCCCGCCGCGCCTGGCCAGCACGGCGACGCGGACGCTCAGGTCGCGGGCGAGCCGCTGGAGCGTCGCACGGTCCTCCGGCGGCACGGGCGGCTGGTCGCGGCCGAGGAGCCGGTGCGCCTCCACGAGCAGTTCGGCGCGCAGCGCGGCGCGCTCGGCGCCGCGGTGGCCGTGGCCGGCGGACCACTCGATCGACAGGGCGATGCGCGCCATGAGGTCGGGGTCGGCCAGTTCGCGGGCGACGGCGGCGAGTTCGCTCAGGACGCGCCAGACCTCCGCGCCGTCGCCGCCGTTCATGTCCAGCTCGACGGCCAGTTCGAGCCCGGTGAGCAGCCGGTCACGCGGACCGACGGCCGCGGCGGTGGCGTACGCGCGGCGCCGGTGGCCGACGGCCTCGTCGTACGCGAGACGGCCCGCGGCCTCCTCGGCCGCCGCCAGCAGCAGGCCGAGGGCGCGGGCGGGCGCGATCTCGGTTCCCGCGAGGTGCGCGTGGCGGGCGAGGTCTGCGGGCGGCATGCGGTCGGCGAGGTCGGGGATGTCGTGCACGGCGTGGACGACGGACGCGTGGGCGCGGCGGCGCACCGGCTCGTCCAGCGACTCGTACAGGGTCTCGCGCACGAGGTCGTGCGCGAAGAGGAACACCCCGGCGCGCCCCTCCGCCGTCCCGCCGGGCGCCGTGACCAGTCGCGCCGCCACCGCCGCGGCGAGCAGCCTGTCCACCTCCGCCACGGGCAGCCCGGCCGCCCCGGCGAGCACCTGCCGGTGGAAGCCGCGCCCGAGCACGGCGGCCGTCTCCAGCAGCGCCGCGACGTCCGGCGGCAGCAGCGCGAGGCGCCGCCGCACGGTGTCCCGTACCCCCGGCGGTACGGCAGTGACCGGGCCGCCGCTGTGCCACAGCCGGGCGGCCTGCTCGACGAAGAACGGGTTGCCGCCCGTGCGCCGGTGCACCTCGGCGGCGGCGTCGGGGTCGGGCGGACGCCCGGCGGTCCGTTCGATCAGCGCGGCCACCTCGCCCGGCGCGAGCCCGCCGAGAGGGACGGCCGTGGCGCGGGCGAGCAGCGGCAGCACCAGGTCGCGGGCGGGGTGCCCGGGGGCCTCCACCTCGGCGTCGCGGTAGATGCCGACGAGCAGCAGCGGTTCGAGGGCGGTGTGCCGTACGGCGAAGGCGAGGAGCCGGAGGGAGGCGGAGTCGGCCCAGTGCAGGTCGTCCAGGACGACCATCAGGGGGCGGGTGTGCGAGGCGTCGACCAGGGCGGTCGTCACCGCGTCGTACAGCTCGAAGGACTCGCCCGCCGGGCGTGACGCGTCCCCGCCGCCGCCCGCGCCGCCCGCGAGCAGCGCCGCGACCGCCGGCGGCCAGGGTGCCGCCCCGGTGCCCGCCCGGCGCAGCGCGCGCAGCACCTGGACCCACGGCCAGTAGCCCGGCGCGTTGTCGGAGTCCCAGCAGAAGCCGCCCAGCACGAGCATCCCGCGCGACCTGGCGTCGTCCGCCGCCCCCGCGACGAGCGCCGTCTTCCCGATGCCGGGCTCCCCCGTGACGAGTACCAGGCCGCCGCGGCCCGCGGCGGCCCGGCCGATCCGGTCGCGCAGCACCCCCGCGGCGTGGTCCCGGCCGATCAAGTGATCGAACACGTGTTCCTTCCCTTGCGCCATCCGCTGTACGAGGATGGCACAATGCACGACTCTCCCTCCCAGACCTCCCCCCGCGCGATCGCGGACGCCTACGTGGAAACCCTCGCCGACCTGGACCCCGTGGTCGGCACCCAGCTGGGCATCAGGCCCGGCGTCGCCGAGCTGCCCGACGTCTCCCCGGACGGCCTCGCCGCCCTGGCCGGCGCGCAGCGCGCCACGCTGGCCCGCCTCGACACGGTGGACACCGACGGCCTGCCCGACGTCGAACGCCGTGCCGCCCGGCTGCTGCGCGAGCGCCTCACCGCGCGCCTCGCGATCGACGAGTCCCGCGAGAACCTCCGGAACGTCTCCAACCTCTTCTCCCCGGTCCAGCACTTCCGGTCCGTCTTCCTGCTGATGCCCACCGCCACCGACGACGACTGGGCCGTCATCGCCCGGCGGCTGCGCAACGTCCCCGGCGCCCTCGCCGGATACACCGCCTCCCTCGACGCGGGCCTCGCCCGTGGCCTCACCGCCGCGCCCCGGCAGGTCGAGACCGTCGTCGCCCAGCTGGACGACTGGCTCGCCGCCGACTGGTACCGCGACTTCACCACCGCCGGCCCCGACGCGCTGCGCGCCGACCTCGACGCGGGCGCCGCCGCCGCGACCGACGCGCTGGTGCGGCTGCGCGCGTACCTGCGGGACACGTACCTGCCGAGGACCGCCGGTACGCCGGACGCGGTGGGGCGTGAGCGTTACCTCACCGGCGCACGGCTGTGGACGGGCGCCGATCTCGACCTGGAGGACGCGTACGCGTTCGGCTGGGAGGAGTTCCACCGGCTGAGCGCGGAGATGCGCGCGGTGGCGCGCGAGATCCTGCCGGGCGCCGGGGTGCCCGAGGCGCTGGAACACCTGGAGCGCCACGGCGAGGCCGTGGAGGGGGTGGAGGAGATCCGCCGCTGGCTCCAGGCACTGATGGACGAGGCCATCGACGCGCTCGACGGCACGCACATGGACCTCGCCCCGCCGATCCGGCGCGTCGAGGCGATGATCGCCCCGCCCGGCAGCGCCGCCGCGCCGTACTACACGCGCCCGTCGCTCGACTTCTCCCGGCCGGGCCGCACCTGGCTGCCGACGCAGGGCGCGACGCGCTTCCCCGTCTGGCACCTGGTGTCCACCTGGTACCACGAGGGCGTCCCCGGCCACCACCTCCAGCTCGCGCAGTGGGTGCACGTCCAGGACCGGCTGTCGCGGTTCCAGGCGAGCGTCGGCGGCGTCAGCGCGGCCACCGAGGGGTGGGCGCTGTACGCGGAACGGCTGATGGACGAGCTGGGCTTCCTCACCGACCCGGCGCGCCGCATGGGCTACCTGTCGGGGCAGATGCTGCGCGCGGTCCGCGTGATCATCGACATCGGCATGCACCTGGGGCTGCGCGTCCCGGCGGGGGAGGAGTACCACCCGGGCGAGGTGTGGACGCCTGAGCTGGCCGCCGGGTTCTTCGCGCGGCACACCGGGCACGATGCCGGGTACACGACGTCCGAGCTGACCCGCTACCTCGGCATGCCGGGGCAGGCGATCAGCTACAAGCTGGGCGAGCGCGCGTGGGTCGCCGGGCGTGAGGCGGCGCGCAAGGGCGCGGGCGACGCGTTCGACCTCAAGTCGTGGCACATGGCGGCGCTGTCGCTGGGGTCGCTGGGCCTGGACGACCTGGCCGACGAGCTGGCGCGGCTGCGCTGAGGCACGGCCGCCCGCCTCCCTGTCCCGGAGGCGGGCGGCCGCACGGCTCAGACGTCCCGGACCGTGATCCCGTCGAGCAGCCGGCGGGTCGCCTCCGCGACGGCGGTGACGGCCTCGTCGAACGCCGCCGCGTTGCGCGCCGCCGGCTGACGGTAGCCGGACACCTTGCGCACGTACTGGAGGGCCGCCGCCCGGATGTCCTCATCGGTCACACCGGGCGTCGCGGGCGGGCGGAGCGTCTTGATGCTGCGGCACATGACGACCAGTCTGCGCCCTTGTCGGCACCGGGCGGGAATGCGCGTGCTTCATTGTGACCAATTCACTACGGTCGCACGCATGGACGAATCCGCGTCGGCCGTGCACCGGGAACTGAACCGCAGGAACTGGGAGGGCCGCGTCCCCATCCACGCCGCCAGCGCGTTCTACGACCTGCCGGGCTTCCGCGCCGGTGGCTCGACGCTGCGGCCGTTCGAGATCGAGGAGGTCGGCGACGTCACGGGGCTGCGGCTGCTGCACCTCCAGTGCCACATGGGGCAGGACACGCTGTCCTGGGCCAGGCGCGGCGCCGAGGTGACGGGGCTCGACTTCTCCGCGTCCGCCGTCGACACCGCCCGTGCCCTCGCCCGCGACACAGGGCTCGAAAGCCGCGCCCGCTTCGTCGCCGCCGACGTGTACGACGCCGCCGACGTGCTGGCGGGCGAGCGCTTCGACGTGGTCTACACCGGGATCGGCGCGCTGGTCTGGCTGCCCGACATCACGCGCTGGGCCGAGGTCGTCGCCGGACTGCTGGCGGACGGCGGGCGGCTCTACCTCGCCGAGTTCCACCCGCTGATGGAGACGCTGGACGACGACGGGCGCACGGTCGCGCGCGACTACTTCGACCGGACGCCGCAGCGGTACGACTACCCGCACACGTACACGGACGGGCCGCCGCTGCGCGAGACGGAGCACGTCGAGTGGCACCACCCGCTCGGCACCGTCGTCAGCGCACTAGCGGCGGCCGGGCTGAGCGTCGAGTTCCTGCACGAGCACGGCTTCACGCTCTTCCAGGCGTACCCGGTGCTGGAGCGCGACGAGGCGGCGGGCGTCCACCGCTTCCCGGCCGGGCACCCCGGCGTGCCGCTGATGTACTCGTTGGCCGCGCGGCGAACGTCCGTTCCCGTTCCCCGCTGACGACGGGGCGATGGCGCGCGGACCTGCCCAGGCCGTACGGTCGCTGGGTACGGGTCGCCGCGCGACGCCGGAGCGCGGGGCCCCACGGGGAAGACACGGGGATCAACGGGATAGGCGCCGGTCCCGCGCCGCACGGGCGGGAGGCCACGCCGAGCATGCGAGAAGGGGACCCACCGGTATGACCACCGAACTGACCGTCCTGAGCCGCCCCCTGGCTCTCAAGCAGTGTCCCGACTGCGGTGCGACCTGCCCGGACGAGCGGCGGCAGTGCCTGGCCTGCGGGCACAAGTTCTGAGGGACGCGGCAGACGCGGACGCCTGCCGCCCGACGCGGGTCGGCGCGGCCTCGCGATTGAACAGAATGTTCACCTCCATCCGTTGACTTCGCCGTGTTGTCTCCGGCATGGTGGGCGGTATGACCGAGCACGCCGCGCAGCCCGCCGACCCGTTCACCCCGCCCGACCCGGCCGCCGCCCGCGAACACCGGGCCTTCGCCGCGCTGTTCCGCATCGCGGAGCGGCACGCCGTGACGCCCGAGCAGCGCGCGCGGCAGACCCACCCGTACGTGCTGGCGCCGCACGAGGCGGTGCGCCTCGTCTCGTTCCTGCTGAGCGGCGCCGCGCTCCTCGACGACGGCGAACCGGAGGTGGACCGGGCCGACATCACCGCCGCCCTCAGCCTGGTGACGCGGGCCCGCGCCGAGATGGACGAGCTGGAGGCCGGTCTGCTGTCGATGGCGCGGGGACGCGGCCTGACCTGGCAGGAGATCGCCTTCGGCCTCGGCCTCGGCACCCCCCAGGCGGCCCGCCAGCGCTACACCCGCCTCTCCGGCCGCGTCCCCGAGGACACGGACGGGGGCCCGGACGCCGTCACACCGTGAGCGTCACGCCGGTCGCGCGGCCGACAAGCCTGTCCGCGAGGTGACCGTGTGGCGTGCGATCGGTCAGGAGCAGTCGAACCAGTGGCTGGTGGGGCGGGTGGGGCAGGTGCGGCACTCGAATATGTAGACGCCTCCGACATCGCCCAGCATCATCCCGGTGCCCGTGCTCGCCTCCTCGCTCGCCCTCTGCCGCCCGTCCACCTCCCTCCGGTCCTCCACCGGAAGCCACGTGCGGATGGACTCGCCGTCGTACTCCCGGCTCGCCACGGTGAGCAGATGGTCCATCCGCCGGCCGCAGTCCGGGCAGTCCGGCCAGACCGGGTCCTGCGTCCACCCCGGGTAGCCGCCCAGCTTGATGCCGGGCGCGTCGGCCAGGTGGTAGTGGAACAGGAAGCCGCTGGACCGCTCCATCGCCTCCATACGGTCGCGCAGCACGTCCCGGAGGTTTTTCGGTATGTCCCAGCTCGGGTACTCCGTCACCCGTTCGGGATGGACGACGCACGGATGGGGCACGTGGTCCTCCAGCGCGTCGGCGGGCGGCGGAGGCGCTTCCCGCACCGCCGTGACGGCCGCCGAGTCCCGCCAGCGGACCAGCGGCAGCGGACAGCACCACGCACCGTGCTCGAAGGGACACCACAGGACCTGCAACAGGTCACAGCCCGGCGGGAACGGTATGCCCGGCGCGTCCTCCCGCCGGACTTGGACGACCGGCACGAACGGCGTCCCCGGCTCGTGGACTCCGCGTTCGGGCTCGCCGTCGCACACCGGCCACGGCTCCTCCACCGGCCACAGCAGCGGCCCCCCGACCGAACTCTCCTGGCACGACG
Source organism: Streptomyces sp. MS19 (assembly GCF_047200595.1). Taxonomy (NCBI): domain Bacteria; kingdom Bacillati; phylum Actinomycetota; class Actinomycetes; order Kitasatosporales; family Streptomycetaceae; genus Streptomyces; species Streptomyces sp. MS19. The sequence goes on from NZ_JBJZOH010000051.1 coordinate 12,186, forward strand.
GGCTCCCCGGGCGCGGGTGGAGCCGCACGGCCTCCCGGCGCAGTGAGCCCAGCTCGGGCAGGTGCTCCTCCACGGCCACCGGCCGGGGCGGCGTGCGACGGACCATGACGCTCTCCCTCTCGATCACTCTCCGTGACGACGAGGGAAACTGTAGCCGGGGGGTCTGACAACGCGTCCCGGTACCCGTGCCGTCAGGACGGGAGCGCCGCCAGCAGGGCGGCGGCGGAGGTGGAGCCCGGCGGGCGGCCCTCGCGGGCCAGGACGTTCGTCGCGTGCCGCAGCGCCTCGTTCACCGGCGCGGGGACGCCGTGGTGGCGGCCGAGGAGGACGATCTCGCCGTTCAGGTAGTCCACCTCCACCGAGCCCGTGCCGCGCCGCAGGCTCTGCCACGTGGAGCCGCCGCCGCGTTCCGCGCCGGGCACCTCGCGGATGTCCACGCGGTCGCCGCGCTGCGCCGCCTGCTCCTCCTCGCTCGCGAACGGGATGCCCGCCGCCGCCAGGACGGCCTCGCCCTCCGCCCGTGCCCTGCGCAGGAGTTCCCTCGCCTCCGGCTCGTCCGTGCCGCAGACGGCCTGCACGGCGTTGGCCAGGTTCGACAGCAGCTTGGCGTACTTCCAGCGCAGCACGTCGGGCACCACGGGGGCCAGGAACTTCGCCGACTCCAGGTCTGCGGCGATGGCGCGCGCGGTGTCGTCCGTCCTGCCGTCCTGCGGGTAGCGGCCGATGTGCAGCATGCCGGTCAGCGGGGCGCCGCCCGCGGAGACGACGCCGGGTTCGAGGTACTGGGCGGGCAGCCACACGCAGACGCCGTACACGCGGCTGAAGCGGCGCAGCGCCATCTCCTCGTTGGCCACACCGTTCTGCACGCACAGCAGTGGCAGATGGGCGGCGGCCGGGGCCCAGGCGTCGAGGGCGGCGACGGTGTCCTGCGTCTTCACGCAGAGCAGCAGCACGTCGTCCGGCCGGAGTTCGACGTCGTCGGGGCCGGTCGCGACCGGGACCCGCAGCGTCAGGTCCTCGTCCGGGGTCCGCAGCCGCAGGCCCCGCTCGCGCAGGGCCGCGGCGTGCTGCCCGCGTGCCACGAGGACGACGTCGTGTCCGGCCTGGTGCAGCCGGCCGCCGATGGCTCCGCCGACCGCGCCGGCGCCGATGATGATGTAGCGCATGGACGCCATTCAAACACCAGACCGGCGCCGGTGGACGGGCGTCACCAGTAGACGATGACCTTGTCGCCCTCGTTCACCTCGTCGAAGAGCGCCGCGATGGCGCCCTCGTCGCGGACGTTGACGCAGCCGTGGGACGCGCCGTTGTAGCCGTTCGCCGCGAAGTCCTGCGAGTAGTGCACCGCCTGGCCGCCGTCGAAGAACATCGCGTACGGCATCGGGGAGTCGTACAGCGTCGAGTGGTGGTTCCGCGACTTCCAGTAGACCTCGAACTCGCCCTCGCGCGTGGGCGTCTGCTCGGCGCCGAAGCGCACGTCCACCGCCATCCGCACCTCGCCGTCGATCACCCACGACAGCGTGCTGCTGGTCTTGGAGATGCACAGCACGCGGCCGGTCAGGCAGCGCTCGTCCAGCGCGGCGGGCTCCACCTCGGGGATCTCCACCGGCGGGTACATGTCCTCCTGGCCCGGCGTCTGCGTCTCGGCGGTCAGCGCCGCCCAGGTGTCCTCGAAGACGGTGCCGGTCGCCTCAAGACCCGCTGCCTGCTGGTACGAACGGACCGCCGCCGCCGTGACGTCGCCGTAGTAGCCGGTCGGGTTCTCGTCGAAGTGGTCCAGCTGCTTGAGGCGCGCCTGGAGTTCGCGGACCTGCTCGGAGTTGTCCCCGTAACCGAGGACCTGCTGCGGCGGGAACAGGTCACGCTCGGTGGGCGCGCTGGTCGCGCCGGTCAGGGCGGCCCACGTGCTCTCGAAGACGGTGCCGGACACCTCCATGCCCGCCGCCCGCTGGTACTCGGAGACGGCGCCGAGCGTGACGTCCCCGTAGTAGCCGGTGGGCTGCGCCGCGAAGTGGCCCAGCTGCGCGAGGCGCGCCTGCAACTCCCTGACCTGGTCCGTCTCGTCGCCGAAGTCCATGACGACCGGCTCGGCCGGGGTCTCCTCCTCGGTGGGCTCCGCCGAGGGGGACTCGTCCCCGTCGCCCTCGTCCGCCTCACCGGCGGGGGACTCGTCGGCCGGCGCCGAGGAGGCCGGGCCGTCCGCCTCCGTACCGTTCGCGTCCGAGGCGCACCCGCTGAGCAGCAGGGCGGCGAGGGCCGCGCCGACGGCCGCCGGGACGGCGGCGCGGCGGCGGAAGCGGCCGTGGGAGAGCGCGGAGCGCATGGTGGAGTCCCCCCTGGGAATACCGGGCAAGATCGACAGTGGTGGTGAAGCGGTGCCTCACCGATAAAGATGCGCTTACCGCCAAGATTGTTGCGCCCCCGGGCATAACGAAGCGGGCACGATTGGCGGGCCTCAGCGCAGCAACGCCCGCACGGACTCCACGGTGTCCGCGTCCGCCGCCCGCTTGTCCTCCCGGTAGCGCACCACGCGGGCGAACCGCAGCGTCACCCCCTCGGGATACCGCGTCGAGCGCTGCACCCCGTCGAAGGCGACCTCCACGACGAGTTCGGGCCGTACGCGCACCACGCCCCGCCGTTCCTCCACCGCCAGCTCGCCGAGCCGTTTCGTCTGCCAGGCGAGCAGCGCGTCCGTCAGCCCCTTGAACGTCTTGCCGAGCATCGCGAACGTGCCGTCCGCCCGCCGCGCGCCCAGGTGCAGGTTGGACAGCTTGCCCGTGCGCCGCCCGTGGCCCCACTCGGCGGCGAGGACGACGAGGTCGAGCGTGTGCACCGGCTTCACCTTCAGCCAGGACGCGCCCCTGCGGCCCGCGCTGTACGGCGCGTCGAGCGCCTTGACGACGACGCCCTCGTGCCCCCGTTCCAGTGCGGCGGCGGCGAAGCCGGCGGCGGCGCGGCGTGCTTCCGGGTCGGCCGGGTCCGGTACCGGCAGCCGCCGTACGCGCCGTGGTTCCGGCGCGATGCGGGCCAGTTCGGCGACACGCTCGGCGGTGGGGAGGGCGAGGAGGTCGCGGCCGTCCACGGCGAGCAGGTCGAAGAAGACGGGCGACAGCGGCAGCGTCCCGGCGAGCGAGCCGACGCGGCCCGCCGTCTCCTGGAACGGCCGGGGCCGCCCGTCGTCGTCCAGCGCGATCACCTCGCCGTCCAGCACGGCCTGCTCGGCGGCCAGTTCGCGCGCGGCGGCGCGCACCTCGGGGAGGCGGTCGGTGATCTCGTCCAGCGTGCGCGTCCAGATGCGCACGTCGTCGCCGTCCCGGTGGACCTGCACGCGGATGCCGTCCAGCTTCTCCTCGACGGCGCAGGGGCCGAGCCGGTCCAGGGCCTCGTCCAGGTCGCGCGCCGGGCGCGCCAGCATCGGCAGCACGGGGCGGCCGACCGTCAGCCGGAACGCGCCCAGCGCCCCAGGGCCGTCCGCCAGCACCGCGCGCGCCACCGCGCCGAGCGAGCCGCCGAGCATCACGGCGCGGCGTACGCCGTCGGGCGGCGCGCCGACGGCGGCGGCCAGGCCCTCGGCGGCGAACGCGTCCAGCGCGCCCTGGCGCAGCTCGCCCGCCAGCAGGCGGACGAGGAAGTCCTGCTCGTCGGCGGTGGCGGCGGCCAGGAGTTCGGCGAGCAGCTCGTGCCGCCGCGCGCCCGAGCCCGTGCCGGAGGCGGCGGCGATGCGGGAGAGCGCGGCGTCGGTGTCGCGGACGGTCAGCGTGGCGGACGCGGCGGGCGGCGGGCGGTCGCGCAGGGCGGCCCAGCCGACGCCGACGCGCCGCTGCGGGAGGCGCCCGGCGAGCCAGGCGGTGACGACGGGGGCCTCGTCGGGCGCGGTGTCCCGGAACAGCGCGGCGAGCACGCCGACCTTCGCCGACCGCGAGGCGGTGGCGGCGACGTCACGCGAGGCCCGCGCGATCTCCTCGAACAGCACCCTTCCATGGTCACCGCAACGCGCCCGTCCCGCGCGCTGGAGGCCTCAACCGACCCGGCCGCCCCGCAGCGCGACGACGAACCGCCCCCAGCTCCCGGCCGCCACGACGATCAGGGGGCCGTCGCTCCGCTTGCTGTCACGGACGGGCACCGTGGGGAGGAGGTTCGTCGCGACTTCGACGCACTCACCGCTGCCGCTGCTGAAGCTGCTCGTCCGCCACACAGGGACGCCCGATGACTCCACCTGCTTACCCTCCGCCGTCCACATTGCCGAGTCTGTCACGTAGCGTGGCGATCATAGCGAGTGACTCGGCCGGGCTGCATGCCTGAGCACTCAGCTCGTCGAAGGCGGTGGTGAGTCGTGAGATCTCGACCGGCTTTTCCAGGAACAGGTCGCCGACATGGCTGTCCACCCAGATGATCTCGGGCTCGGCGCTCTGCGTGAAGTTCATCAGCACGAACGAGCCGGGCATCCCCGGATGCGCACCTGCGGTGAAGGGGATGACCTGCACACGGATGTGCGGCTCCGCCGACATCCGTGCGAGGTGGTCGAGTTGGGCGCGCATGACGTCTGCTCCGCCCACCAGTCGCCTGAGAGCTGCTTCGTCCACGGCAACGCGAAGCCTGACCGGCTTTTCCCTCTTCAGTATCGCCTGCCGCTCCATGCGTGCCCGCACACGCAGTTCGACCTCGCTGGACGGGGCGGTGGGGAGTGTGCCGGTGATGACGGCGCGGGCGTAGTCCTCGGTCTGGAGAAGTCCCGGGATGAAGAGCGACTGGTAGCTCTTCAGTTCTGAGGCTTCGGACTCGAACTGGATGTAGGCGTTGTACTCGTCGGGCAGTTCCGAGTCGTACGGGCGAATCCACCCTTGTTCCTGCGCTCCTCTCGCGAGGGTGATGATCTTCTCCCGCTCGTCCCCGCGCACCGAGTAGGCGTCGAGCAGGGCGATCAGTGTGCGTCTCTGAGGCCGGGCCTGGCGGGCTTCGATGCGCCTGAGAGTGACCTCGTTGACACCGGTCGCTTGCGCCACGTCCTTGATGGACAGCCGCTTCTGCTCGCGAAACCGCACCAGTTCCGAGGCCAAGCGCCGGACGCGGATGGTCGCGATCTGTGAATTCGCCATAGTTCCCTTCCTTCGCCCGCCGAGTCTCTGTTCCGCGTGCGGGTGCTGCAAGTAGCTCGCACGAGTGACAGTACTCAACTTTTGAGAACGCATCTCTTGCGTTTTAAAGAGGCGATGCGTCACTCTGGGCTTCCGGTCGCTCACCAGGCGGCTCGGTGGACCCCTGGAGGCTGCACATGAAGAACCCGTCGCCCACGCGCCGCGAGCAGTTGCGCGCCGCCGAGCAGGTGAGCCTTGAACTGGCGCACACGCTCAACGTGTTGGGCATCACGCTGCCGTCGCTCGGCATCGACCCCGTCTCCGCGTCCGGTACGAGCGTCGCGCCGTTGATCGACCTCGGGCGCGTTCCCGTGGACATGGCGAGGCGGCTGACCGCCGTAGTCCGTCGTGCTGTTGCCGAAGCGGCGCAGGACTGAGGCCAGAACACCCGTGCGGGGAGTCGTCCGTGAGGTCAGCCCTGACTCGCGAAAGAGCCCCGAGGACGCGGGTGCCCCGGCGGAGGGCGAGTCGTGGCATCCGAAGAAAGTGGACGGCCGTGTGCTGCTGGCATCTGGGCGACTTGAAGGTGACCGACCGAGGGACCTGCTGTGCGTCGTGCGACGCGCTGTTGTACGCGAAGTCGATTGTCGAAAGAGAGGACATCGCGGCTGATGAACGAAACGGAGATCCGGGCGCGGGCCCGACGGTGGGTGAAGGCGAACCGGAGTGAAGTGGTGCGTCGTTATGCGACCACCAGCCTCGCCGAACTCGCCAGGGAATTGCACGTCTCGACGGCGTTCCTGCGGTCCCGGCTCATCGAATGGCACGTCCCCATCCGCAAGCAGGGCGACGCGAACCGGCTGCGCAGGCGGGCGCGTCCGGGCGGCGACTGATGGGAGGTAGGCGACGCCGTGACGCACGGCCCTCTGTCCGGCACCAAGTCCGGTCGTGGTGCCGTGCGTTCCTCGACACCCTCGTTCCCACACATGGCAGGCATCGGGCGGACGAGCGGGCGCCCGCCGTTCCCCCCGCTCCCGATGCGGTGGTCTCCGCACTCAGGCGGCGCACACTCGTGATCACCGCCCACCGGCCGCCCGCCTTCCCCGCCGCTCACCTGCCCGGCGGAACCGTCTCCCCCGTCCCGTGGTACGTCGTCGTCCACGAGTCCGGTCGATGGGTCGGGGCAATCATCGAGGAACGTCGCCTGCGCGAGCGGGCGACACTGAACGGCGAAGACAGCGTTTGACTGCACAATGACTGCATTCACCATCAGGGACGTACCCGATGACATCGCGTCCCGCCTGAAGATCCGCGCCGCCGAAGCCGGTCAGTCCCTTCAGACGTACCTCCTCGCCCTCGTCACCCAGGAAGCCACCCAGCCCACCGTTGCCGAGATCGCGTGGCGCGCCGAGCGCTACGCGACCAGTGAGGTCGACAACGATGACGTGCTCGCGCTCATCGACGAAGGACGAGCCGCACGTTGATCGTCATCGACTCCTCGGCCGTCATCATGTTCCTCACCGACAGCGGCGCCATCGGCCGGCAGATCCGTGCCCGCGGAAGTCGCGTCCGCGCTTCTCGGCATGACTCGCGGCACGAGAATGGCGTCCCCATGCTCGACAGAACCCTGCTTGACGAGCACATCAAGACGTACAGCGCCCTGCGCGTCGAACGCCACGAGGCGATGCCCCTGTTGCCGCGAGTCCGGGTCCTGCACGCCAATCTGTCCGCCTATGACGCCACCTACGTCGCCCTCGCCGAAGCCCTCGGCGTCCCGTTCCTCACCACGGATGCCAGAATCAAGCGCGGCGTCCAGAGGCCGCGATGCGAGATCGACGTCATCGGCGTGGAGAAGAACTGACCTGACCGCCCGCCTTCCCCGCCGCTCACCTGCCCGGCGGAACCGTCTCCCCCGTCCCGTGGTACGTCATCGTCCACGGGTCCGGGCGATGGATCGCGGCCGTCATCGAAGAACGCCGACTCCGCGAGCAGGCGTTGCCGGACTGCGGAGACCGAAACTGAACGGTCGCGGGTGTGCGGCCCAAGAGGGCTTGCGGTGCCCTGCGGAATCATATGGCGGAGGTACCATAACCTTATGGCCTTGAAGAAGACGACCGTCATGGTCGATGAGGAGGACCTCGCGCTGATCAAGGCGGCGGCAGCGCGGGAGGGGCGGCCGGAGTCGGAGTACTTCCGGGCAGCCTTCCACCTCGCGGCCCTCCGCACCCGGCGCTGGAACACGGAGTGGGACATTCCGCTCCTGGACTTCGGGGGGCCTGTCACCGCCGAGGAGATCGACCGGGCGGTCTCGGACGGCGCGGCGGACGCCGAGTGATCGTCGTCGGTGACACCTCCGGGCTGGTCGCCGCTCTCAATGCCTCGGACCCCGAGCACAGCGCCGCCCGCACCGCCATGCAGGAGGCGGCGCTCACCGTGGTGTCACCGCTGGTGATCCAGGAGATCGAACACATCACCACACGCAACGTCAACCGCGGGGCCGCCTCCGTGGTGAACGACTGGCTGCTGGCCCAGGAGCGCTCGGGGCGTGTTGCGATCCCGGAGTTGTCCGCCGAGACGCTGCGCAATGCCCGCCTGGTCCAGAACCGCTACGCGGCCCTGCGACTGGATCTGACCGACGCCGTGAATGTCGTGCTGGCCGAGGCGTTCGACACGGAGACCGTCCTGACCCTTGACCGCAGGGACTTCAGAGCCGTCACCCCACTCACCGGCCACCACGCCTTCCGGCTCCTGCCCGACGACCTGTAGAGCCACCCACCCTCGCGCACCAAGGCATCCGGAGGCTCTGTACGGCGGGTGGGTGACGGGGACAGACTGGGCTTGGGGGTGGTTTGGGTGGGGATCGGGGACGAGGAGACCGCGCGGCGGGCGCTGGAGAAGGCGGCGGTGCTGCTCGCGCAGGGGAAAGCCGGTCGTGCGCGGCGGTGGTTGCGGCGGGCGGGGCAGGCCACGGCCGACCCGCAGGTGTGGTACCTGGTTGCGCACGCGTTCCACACGCTGATCGGCGACACTGCGCAGGCCGAGGTGTACTACCTGCCCGCCGCCGAGGTGGGGCACGTGGACGCGATGAACAACCTCGGCGTCCTGCTCAAACAGCGCGGCGACGCGGCGGGCGCGGGCCGCTGGCTGCTGCGCGCGGCCGAGCACGGCGACCTCGACGCCACCCACACGTACGCGCGGCTGCTGCACCAGTCGGGCCGTGAGGACGAGGCGCTGCCCTGGTACGAGAAGGCCGCGGCGGCCGGGCACGTGGACGGGATGATGAACGCGGGCACGCTGCGGCTGGCGCGCGGCGACCGGGGGAAGGCGCTGGAGTGGTTCCGCGCGGCGCAGCGCGCCGGGCATCCGCTGGCGGGAGCGCTGGCCGAGTCGGCGCAGCAGCAGGGGACACAGCAGCAGCCACCCCGTCCCCGGCCGGTACGGAACACCCCGCCGCGCGCACCCGTCGAGATCACCCCTGCCGCGCCGCTCGGCGCTGCCTACCAGGCCCAGGATCGCTACCTCTCCACCGGCGATCCCACTTACCTCGCCCTGGGCATCGAGCTGCTCGCCCAACTGACGGACAGCGCACTGCCCCGCGTCCAGCACGCCGAGGCCCTCACCCTGCGTGGCGTACTGCTGCGCTCCCGCTATGAGCGCGACGGCCGCCCCGACGACCTCGCCGACGCTGTGAAGGCGGGTCGCGCCGCAGTCGCAGTCTCCAAGGCCGCCGACCCCCGCTACGCCTCCCACCTCTCCAGCCTGGGCAACACCCTCTACGACGACTTCACCCACACCCGGCAGCTGCCGACCATCGACGAGGCGGTCTCCCTCCACCGCCGCGCCCTGGCGGCCCTGCCCGACGACCACCCCGAACGCGTCCCCATCCAGTCCAACCTGGCCAACGCCCTGCTGGCACGCGCCACCGCCGATCCCGCCGCCCTGGACGAGGGACTGGTGACGGAGGCCGTCCTCGTGGGCCGCGAGGTCGTCCGCGCGACGCCCGACGGCCACCCACGGCTGGCCTCGTACCTGGTCAACCTCGCCGCAGGACTGCTGACACTGCTGCGCGCACGCCCCAGCCAGGTCGTCGCCGACGAGGCGGCCGACACGTACGACCGCGCGCTGCGCGCCCTGCCCCGGCAGCACCCCTCCCGCGCGGACATCGAGGTGAACCGGCGGCTGGCCCACCGGGTCCGCGCCGCCCTGACCGCCGCCGGACCCGCCCCGCACGGGCCCGCCCCGCCGCCCCTCGGCACCGCCACCGCCGACCGGCTCCTCGCCCAGTACGAGACGACCGGCGCCGCCGCCGACCTCGACCGCGCGCTGGAGATCTACCGCACCGCCTACGCCTCCACCCTCGACCCCGCCGCCCGCCGCGAGACCGGCGTCAAACTCGCCACCGCCCTGTGGTCGCTGGCCGAACGGACCGGTGCCCGCGCCGATCTCGACAGCTCCCTCGACCTCTTCGCCGTCCTCCTGTCCGACATACCCGACGGTGACCCCCTCGCAGGAACCGCCCGTACGTCCCTCGGCTCACTGCACCGGCTGCGCTGGGAGTCCGGCGGTGACCCCGCCGACCTGGACAGCGCCCTCACCCACCAGCGTGCCGCCATCGCAGACGCCCCACCCGGCCACCCCATGCGCGCGTTACGCCTGGACGCCCTGGCCTCCGCGCTGACGCTGCGCTTCGAGGCGTACGGCGACACCGGCGCGCTCGAAGAAGCCCTCACCGTGCGCACCCAGGCGTTCGCACTGGCCGGCATCCTCTCCCCGCAGGGCCCCGGCATCGCGTCCAACCTGGCGCTCGGCCTGCGACTGCGCCCCGACGTCACGCGCGCCGACCTGGACGAGGCGGTCTCGTACGCCCGCGCCGCCGTCACCGCCACCCCGCCGGGCCACCTGTTGCACGCCCGCTTCGTGTCCAACCTGGCCGTCGTGCTCAGCGCACGCCACGCGCTCACCGGCGAGACCGCCGACGCCGAGGAGGCCGCACGCCACGCGTCCCAGGCAGTCGCCGCCACCCCGCTGGACCACCCCAACCGCGTCTCCCGCCTCGGCGCGCTGGCCACCGCACGCGCGCAGCTCCACGAAGCGGCGCCCACCCCCGGCGGCCTCGACGACCTGATACGCGCCGCCCGCCAGGCCGACGAGGCCACCCCGCCGGGCCACGTCGCCCACGCCCACCTGCGGTCGCTGCACGCCTGGGCGCTCGCCCGCAAGGCCGTCGCCACCGGCGACGGCGATCTCCTGGCCGACGCCGAGGAGACCCTGCGGCAGGCCGCCACCGACCCGGCGGGCCCGGTGGGCGCGCGGGTGTCGGCCGCACGCCGCTGGGCCGCCGCCGCGCACCTCGGGCACGGGCCACACGCGGCGCTCGACCCGTTCGCCCTGGCCGTGGACCTGCTGGCGCGCACGGCGCCGCGCCGCATCGGACGCACCGACCAGGAGCGGCACCTGGCGTCGTACGGCGGCCTCGCGCCGGACGCCGCCGCGTGCGCCGTCGCCTGCGGCGAGCCGGAGCGCGCCGTGGAACTGCTGGAGGCGGGACGCGGCGTCCTGCTCGCCCAGACGCTCGACACGCGGAGTGACCTGACGCTGCTGCGCGAGGCGCACCCCGAGGCGGCCGGGCGTCTCGACGCGCTCCGCGCCGTCCTCGACCCCGTGGGGCCGGGCACCCCCACCGCGGACGACCGGTACGCCGCCGCCACCGCCTGGGACGACCTGGTCGCCGACATCCGCAGCCGCCCCGGCTTCGCCCGCTTCCTGCTGCCGCCCGCCCCCGCCGACCTCCTCGCCGCACTCGGCGACCGCGCCACGGCCGTCGTCGTGAACATCAGCGGCCTGCGCAGCGACGCCCTGCTGCTCGCCCACGGCCGCGTGACGTCCCTCCCGCTGCCCGGCATGGACCTGCGCACCGTCACCACACGCACCGGGGCGTTCCTGGCGGCCGTCGCGGGGGCCGCCGACCCCGCCGCGGCACGCGCCGAGCGCGTCGCGCACCAGCAGACCGTCCGTGACACCCTCGCCTGGCTCTGGCGCGACCTCGCCGAGCCGGTGCTCACCGCACTCGGCCACACCGCGCCCCCGCCCGACGCGGCGGGGGAGTGGCCGCGTGTGTGCTGGATACCCACCGGCCCGCTCACAGCGTTGCCACTGCACGCCGCCGAAGCACCGGAGCACGCGGGGGCGGCCGTACTCGACCGCGTCGTCTCCAGCTACGCGCCCACGCTGCGGAGCCTTCTCCGTACTCCCGACGCCCCGAGCGCCATGCCCCCGGACGCCGGCCCCCTCGTCGTCGCCCTGCCCAGAACGCCCGGTGCCCACGACCTGCCGCACGTGGAGGACGAGGCCGCCCGCCTCGCCTCACGCCCCGGCGCCCGCCTGCTCACCGGAACCGGCGCGACCCGGGCCGCCGTACTGTCCGCGATCCCCCACCACGACTGGCTGCACCTCGCCTGCCACGCGCAGAGCCCGGACACCGTGCTCCTCCACGACCACGCGACCCGGCCGCTGACCGTGCCCGACATCTCCGCACTGCGCCTGCCGTCCGCCCGCCTCGCGTACCTCTCCGCCTGCTCCACCACCCGTGCCCGCGCGGGCCTGGACGACGAGGCGGTGCACATCACCGGCGCGTTCCAACTCGCGGGCTACCCGCATGTGGTCGGCACGCTGTGGCCGGTCAGCGACCGCATCGCGCCCGAGACGGCCGCCGCGTTCCACGACGCCTGGGCAGCCGGGGCGGACCCCGCCCGCGCGCTGCACGACGCCGTACGGGCGGTCCGCGCGCGGCTGCGGGCGACGCCGACGCTGTGGGCGGCCCACGTGCACGTCAGCGCAGCAGGTTGAGGCTCGACACGACCGTGAACAGCAGCACGAGCTTCTCGAACCGCGCCTGGTCGAGCCGCCGGATCACCGCCCGTCCGACGACCGCCCCGAGCAGCACGGCCCCGACCAGCGCCGCGTTCAGCCCCAGCGAGTCGCCGTCGATCAGCCCGAGCCCGGCGCTGAACGGTACCTTGAACACGTTGACGATCAGGAAGAACCACGCTGCCGTGCCGAGGAACTCCAGCTTCCGGTAGCCCGCCGACAGCAGGTACAGCGACATCACCGCGCCGCCCGCGTTCGCCACCATCGTCGTGAAGCCGGAGAGCAGCCCGAACACGGCGGCGCGCACCCGCCCGGCGCCGGCCCCCGGGCGCCGCCGCTGCCACAGGTGCACGACGACGACGGCCAGCAGCGTGCCGCCGATCGTCCGCCGCATCACCGTGTCGTCCACCCAGGCGACGAAGACGGTGCCGAGCACGATGCCCGCGACGACGGACGGCAGGAGCCGCAGCAGCGCGGGCCAGTTCGCGTGCCGCCGGTAGACGGCGACCGCGAGCAGGTCGCCGCAGATCAGCAGCGGCAGCAGCGCGCCGCTCGACTCGCGGGCGGGCAGGACGGCGGCGAACAGCGCCACCGAGATCGACCCGACTCCGCCGATGGACGTCTTCGCGACGCCGACGAGGAGCGCGCCGAGAGCGAGCAGCGTCCAGTCCGCACCGCTCAGCCCGCTGATCACGGACAGGACAATACGCCCGTTCGGGTGAGTGCCGGGAACTTGTCCGGCGACCGGAACGTGATAAGGGCGTGATGCTCCGTGACGGGGCGGGGCGGGGCGGGGAGCGAGCGACGTGGGGAAGGGGCCGGGGACCGTGACGGACACAGCGGCCGGACGGACGACGGATCTGACGGGCGACGCGGGGGATACGCGCGCGGTGGCGGGGCGCGGCGGGCGGTTACGTGCGCGGGCCCGGCGGCTGCGGCCCCGCGTGCCGCGCACGGTCCGCGGCAAACGGCGGGCGCTCCGGCTCGCGGTGACCCTCCTCGCGCTCGCCATGCTGCCGAACGCCTGGGTGTACGCGGCCACCGACGACCGGGTCCGCACCACGGAGAGCGCGCCCGCCAAGCCGGTGGCCCTCGTCTTCGGCGCGGGGCTGCGCGCGGACGGCACGCCGACCCGCTGGCTCGCCGACCGCCTCGACACGGCCGCCGAGCTGTACGGCAGCGGGCGCGCCCGCGTCCTCCTCGTCTCGGGCGACAACAGCACCGCGGCGTACAACGAGCCGGAGGCCATGCGGACCTACCTCGTCGAACGGCACGGCATACCGGCCGAGCACGTGGTGGCCGACCACGCGGGCCTGAACACCTGGGCGTCCTGCTCGCGCGCCGCCGAGGTGTTCGGCGTGGCGGAGGCGCTGCTCGTCTCGCAGGACTTCCACATACGCAGGGCCCTCGCGCTCTGCGAGGCGGCGGGCATCGACGCCTGGGGCGTGGGGGTCGGGGACCATGCGAGCATCCTGTGGGTGGTCAGCGGTCTGCGGGAGATGGCGGGCGCGGCGACGGCGGCGTGGATCGCGGCGTTCACGCCGGAGCCGGAGATCGCCGGTCCGCGGGAGACCGCCGTGCAGGACGCGCTGCGGGCCGGGCCGTAGGCCGGGGCCGGTCAGGGCCGGTCAGGGCCGGAAAGAGGGCGCGACGAGCCGTTCCACCGCCGCCGTGACGAGTTGCTCGCGCTCCGCCTCGCTGAACACGTCGGGCAGGGTGAGCTGTTCGACGATCAGCCAGTTGAGTGCCAGGACGAGCAGCAGCACGCCGGTGGCGTCGCCCGGCAGGCCCGACTGCGCGTGGTGCGCCACGTTCGCGTCGAGGTCGGCGCGGACGCGTGCGCTGAGCACCGCGCGCAGTGCCGGGCGCCTGGTGGCTTCGAGGCGCAGTTCGAGCAGCGCCAGGTAGCCGGTCCTGAACGCGCTGATCCGGCCGACGAGTTCGCGCATCAGCACGGCGTAGGTCTCCAGCCCGGGTGTCAGCGCCTGCTGTGCGGCGATGGTCTCCTCGTCGGGGATGAGGCGTTCGTAGACCCGGGCGCCGACCTGTGTGAAGAGGTCGTCGCGGCTGGTGAAGTAGTTGGAGGCGGTGCCGGTCGGCACGGCCGCCCGGGTGTCCACCGCCCGGAAGGTCAGGCCGCGCGCGCCCTCGGCCGCGAGCACCTCGATGGCGGCGTCCACGAGCGCCGCCCGCCGTTCGTCGTTCCTGCGCACCATCGATGCCACTCCGAATGCAGTACTCAGCGTGAACCGCTTCGTGCACGCTACTACGCGCGCGGCCCGCCGGGCGCCGTCGGGCAGTGTTCACCCGCCGTACGCCCGTGCGGGGAGCGGGAGTTACCGTGCGGCGCGTACAAGTGACGGCCTATGTCCACCACAGCGGCCGAGGCCGCCCCCGCCGCCCCACCCGCGCCGTCCCCACGGCCCGCGCGGGAGCACCGGTACGACATCGACCTGCTCCGCCTCGTCGCGTCCTGCTCGGTGATCCTCAGCCATGTGGCCGCCGCGTTCATCAAGGCCGTCGACGGGCGGGAGGCGAAGGGCGCCGCCGCGTACTGGGTCGGCATGACGGGCGACTCGGCCGGGTCGTTCGCCGTCCCGGTCTTCTTCGCCATCGCCGGCTGGGCCGTCCTCGTCGGCGCCCCGCCGCGCGACAGCCGTCGCCTGTGGCAGCGCATCACGCGCAACACCACGCCGCTGTTCCTGTGGACCGCCGCCTACCTCGCCTGGGCCTGGCTGCGCGGCACGAACGACGCCCCGGCGACCGACCTCGCCGTGCGCGGCCTCTTCGGCTCGATCGAGCCCGCGTACCACCTGTGGTTCATGTACGTGTACATCCCCATCGTGGCGCTGCTGGCCTTCGTCGCGCTGCTCAAGGCGGGCGCCCGCCCGTGGGCCACCGGCGCCGCGCTCCTCGCCGTCGCCTGCCTCCCCAGCCTGCTCACCACCCTCGGCGAGGTGACCGGCCACGACGCACCGTCCACAGGCTGGGGATTCACCACATACTCCGTCGTGTACGCGGCGGGCGGGGCACTGATCCTCTCCATGCCGCAGCGGCTGCCCGCCCGCTACCGGCGCCCGCTGCTCCTCGTCATCCCCGCCGCCATCGCGGGCATCCTCTGGTACAACACGCAGATCCACTACGTGATCCCCAACGCCCACCTCTTCGTCGCCGCCCTCACCCTGGCCGTCGTGCTGCTCATCTGCCGCACACGCGTGCCGGAACGCTGGCAGCCGCGCCTCAGCCGCACGGCGAACGCCGCGATGGGCGCGTACATGGTGCACGTCTTCTTCGTCGAGGAACTGGTACGCCCTCTGATCCCCGCCGACGCCGGCGCGCCCGCCGCTGTGGCCCTGTTCCTGTGCCTGCTGCCCGTGACAATCGCCCTGTCCTACGCGGTCAGCCTGCTGTGGGGCCGCCTCGGTCTGCGCCGCATCCTGGG
>NZ_JBJZOH010000052.1:0-26587 GCF_047200595.1 Streptomyces sp. MS19
GACGTGGTCCAGCAGCGTCGCGTGCCCCTGGAGACGGGCGCAGTGGGCGCAGCAGTAGAAACGGCCCTCCTCGGTCTCCAGGCCGTGCCCCATGATGCGGCACCCGCAGTTCTCACAGATCGGGGCCATGCGCTGCACCGCGCACTCGAAGCTGTCGAAGACGTGGACCTCACCGGCCGCGCGCACCTCGAACGCCATCCGGTAGTCGTTGCCGCAGGTCTCGCACTCGGCCATCGGTCTCGGTTCCCTCCTGTGACGGCCCCCGGGCACGAGGATGGCGCCGGGCCGGCGGACGTCGGGCGGCGGCGCGCGCGGCAGTCACTCCAGCGGCGGGGCGTTCTCTGTGTACGCTCGTACACATGACGTACGTGCTGCTCGCCTGCGCGATCCTGGCCGAGATCGCCGGAACCACCCTGATGAAGCTCAGCGACGGATTCAGCAGACTCTGGCCGAGCCTCGGCACCGCCGTCTGCTATCTGGCGGCCTTCGTCCTGCTCGCCCGCACGCTGCGCCATCTCGAAGTGGGCGTCGCCTACGCCATCTGGTCCGGCGCGGGCACGGCGCTGATCGCCGCGATCGGCGTCCTCTTCCTCGGCGAGGGCGCCTCTCCCGCGAAGCTCCTCGGCATCGCCCTGGTGATCGCCGGGGTCGTCGTGCTGAACACCGGCGGGGCCCACTGATGGCCCGCCGCGCCCGCCGCCACGACCCGGACCGCCGCCACCGCATCGTGGACGCCGCCGTCCGCGTGGTCGAACGGGACGGCATCGCCGGCCTGAGCCACCGCGCCGTGGCCGCCGAGGCCGACGTGCCGCTCGGCTCGACCACGTACCACTTCACCGACCGGGACGACCTGCTGACGGCCGCGCTGCGCCGGGTCAACGACGCCTGGCTCGGCTGGTTCGAGGCATGGGTCGGCGACGTCCCGCCGGACGAACCGCCCGCCGAGGCCGCCGTCCGGCTCCTCGACGACTGCCTCGGACCGCGCCGTGAGCAGACACGGCTGGAGTACGAGCTGTACTTCGCCGGGCTCACGCGACCCGCCGTCCGCCCGCTCGCCGCACGCTGCCTGGACGACATGGCGGCGCTGCTGCGGCCGCTCGTGCCCGACGAGCACACCGCGCGCGCCGTGATCGCCCTGCTCGACGGCCTGCTCATCGAACTGCTGCTCACCGGCAGGCCGCACGACCGCGACCGCACCCGGGAAGCCTTCGCGCGGCTCCTGCCCGGGACCCGGACCGGTTCGCCCGGCGCCGCGTCCACCGGCTAGCGTCGGGGACATGACCGAAGCAACCACCTCCTTCCCTTCCGCCACCGGTGCCGTCGCCGCCGGCCTCGCCACCCTCGCCCCCGACGGGACGGTCCTCGACACCTGGTTCCCCGCGCCGGAACTCACCGCCGAGCCCGGCGTCCCCGGCACCGAGCGCCTGACGCCCGAGCGCGCCGCGGAACTGCTCGGCGCGCCGGCACCCGCCGCCCTCGGCCAGGATCCGCGCCGCGGCGTCGAGGTGGTCGCGGTCCGCACGGTCATCGGGTCCCTGGACAGCAAGCCCGTCGACGCCCACGACGTCTACCTCCGGCTCCACCTGCTCAGCCACCGCCTGGTACGGCCCCACGGGCTCAGCCTCGACGGCGTCTTCGCGCTGCTGGCCAACGCCGCGTGGACCAACCTGGGCCCCGTCCCGGCGGACGGCGTCGAACGCGCCCGGCTCGCCGCGCTGGCCGAGGGCGTGCGCCTGACCGTGACGAGCGTCGACAAGTTCCCGCGGATGACGGACTACGTGGTGCCCGCGGGCGTGCGTATCGGCGACGCCGACCGTGTCCGCCTCGGCGCCCACCTCGCACCCGGCACCACCGTCATGCACGAGGGCTTCTGCAACTACAACGCGGGCACGCTCGGCACCTCCATGGTCGAGGGCCGCATCAGCGCCGGGGTCGTCGTCGGGGACGGCTCCGACATCGGCGGCGGCGCGTCCATCATGGGCACCCTCTCCGGCGGCGGGAAGCAGACCGTCTCCCTCGGCGAGCGCTGCCTGCTCGGCGCCCAGGCGGGCATCGGCATCTCCCTCGGCGACGACTGCGTCGTGGAGGCGGGCCTCTACGTCACGGCCGGGACGCGCGTCACGCTGCCCGACGGCGCCGTCGTCAAGGCCCTGGAACTGTCCGGCGCCGACAACCTCCTCTTCCGCCGCAACTCCACGTCGGGCGCCGTCGAGGCCCTGCCGAGGACCGGCACCTGGGGCGGCCTCAACGCGGCACTCCACAGCAACAATTGACCCGGACGGCGGTCGCGGCCCCGGGGCGTTAGCCTGACAGGCGTGTTGGGATTCCTCACCGGCCTGCGCTTCCTGCTCCAGGGGCAGCGCTGGGTGCTGCGCCACCCCCGCCGGCTCGCCTTCGGTCTGCTGCCCGCGCTGATCACCCTGGTCGTCTACGCGGCGGCGCTCGTGGCCCTCGCCCTCTGGGCGGGGGACATCGCCGTCTGGGCCACGCCCTTCGCCGACGACTGGGGCAGCCCCTGGCAGTCACTGCTGCGCACCTTCTTCGCACTGCTGCTCGTCGGCGCCGCCCTGCTGGTGGCCGTGATCACGTTCACCGCCGTCGCGCTGCTGGTCGGCGACCCGTTCTACGAAACGCTCTCGGAGCAGATCGAGGACTCCGAGGGCGGCGCGCCCCCCGGGCCGGACCGCCCGCTGTGGCAGGACCTGGCCGTCTCGGTCCGCGACAGCCTGCAAGTGCTGTGGCGGGTCCTGCTGTGCACCGTCCCCCTGTTCTTCCTCGGCTTCGTGCCCGTCATCGGGCAGACGGTCGTCCCGCTGCTCGGCCTCGCCGTCTCCGGCTTCTTCCTGACGCTGGAGCTGACCTCCGTCGCCATGGACCGGCGCGGCATCCCGGTCCCCGGCAGGCTGCGGCTCCTGCGCGGACAGCTCGGCGTCGCCGTCGGATTCGGGCTGCCCCTGGTCGTCGCGTTCCTCGTGCCCCTGGCCGCCGTCCTCCTGATGCCCGGCGCCGTCGCGGGAGCGACCCTCCTGGTCCGCGACCTCACCGCCGCACCTCCCGTCACCGACCCCGTGACGAAGGCGGCCCACACAGGTCCGGCGGCGGACAGCACGGTCCACACGAGCGCGGCCGGTACGGCCCAGCGGTCAGTCGAAAGCAATCTCATGTCACTCAACGTAACCGCATGGCGTGTGCCGCGTCATCACTCCGAAGGGTGAAACAGCTCCCCACTCAAGGCGGACAGCCCTTTCCGCCGTCGCGCGAACAGAACCGCCGGTCACAACCGGTGACCGGCGTGTCCGCTCCTCGCCGGGCCGCTCACTCCGCCGAGAGCAGCGCCCGCAACGCCTCGGTCAGCCGCTCCGTCAGCTCAGGCCCCGCCGCCAGCAGCGGCGACCGCACCGGCCCGCCCGGCAGCCCCGCCGCCGCGAACAGCGCCTTCACCGACACGTTCCCCGGCCCCTCGGCGTACAGCACCGACACCAGCGGCAGCAGCGCCCGGTGCAGCCGCCCGGCCTCAGCCAGGTCCCCCTTGGCCGCCGCCTCCACCAGGGCCCTGACCCGCGGCCCCGCGACATTGGCCGCCGTGCTCACCACTCCGCTCGCGCCGATCGCCAGCAGCGGCAGGTTCAGCTCGTCGTTCCCCGAGTAGTACGCCAGGTCCGTGTCCCCGAGGACCAGACCCGACTTCAGCAGGTCGGCGGCGCAGTCCTTCACCGCCACGATCCGCGGGTGCTCCGCGAGCCCGCGCAGCGAGCCGGCCGTCAGCGCCGTGCCCTCGCCCGTCCGCGCCGGGATGTCGTAGAGCATCACCGGTACCTCCGACGCGTCCGCGACCGTCCGCAGGTGGTGGACGATCCCGGCCTGCGTCGGCCGCGAGTAGTACGGCGTCACCACCAGCACGCCGTCCGCTCCCGCCGCGCCCGCCGCCCGCGCCAGCCCCACCGTGTGCCGCGTGTCCGCCGTCCCGACACCCGCCACCACCGACGCGCGGTCGCCGACCTCCTCCACCACGGCCCGCACCAGGGCGGCCTTCTCCGCGTCGGAGGTGGTCGGCGACTCCCCGACCGTCCCGTTCACCACGAGGCCCTCGCAGCCGCCCCGGTCCACGAGATGGGCGGCCAGGCGCCGGGCGCCGGGCAGGTCGAGCGATCCGTCGGAGGCGAACGGGGTGATCATCGCGGCCAGGCAGCGGCCGAAGGGTGCGTCGCGCATGCGACGAGTCTGCGGCCCGCGCCCCGCCCCGTCCACCGAGAACCCCCCGCCCCCGAAAGGCCCGTCCACCACGTGGCTCACGGCCGGAAGCGCAGCACCTGCGGGTCGTGGTCGCTCGCCTGGTCGGCGAACTCCGCGTTGATGTGCACGATGTCGTAGTCGAACCGCCGGATCGCGGGCGACACCAGCGTCTGGTCGAGCACCTGAGAGTTGCCCTGGAAGACATACGTGTAACGCTCGTCACGCGGCAGGCTCGCCACCGCCGTCCGCAGCGCCCCGTGCCGCGTCAGCGCCCGCGTCACCGGCGAGAACTCGAAGTCGTTCAGGTCCCCGAGCACCACCACACGCGCCCGCCGGTCCACCGCCGTGATGTCCCGCACGAAGCCGTTCACCGCCTCCGCCTGCCGCAGCCGCTGCTCCTCCGACACCCGCGCGGGCGGCTGGAAGCGCCCGGCCAGCGGCTGGTCCCCGCCCTTGGACGCGAAGTGGTTCGCGATCACGAACACCGTCTCGCCACGGAACACGAACTCGCCCGCCAGCGGCTTGCGGCTGTCCGCCCACGCCCCGTCCAGCGGCGCGACACGT
The DNA here is from genome assembly GCF_047200595.1 of Streptomyces sp. MS19. Classification (NCBI taxonomy): domain Bacteria; kingdom Bacillati; phylum Actinomycetota; class Actinomycetes; order Kitasatosporales; family Streptomycetaceae; genus Streptomyces; species Streptomyces sp. MS19. The sequence continues at coordinate 4,798 of NZ_JBJZOH010000052.1, forward strand.
CCCGGGGAGTACGTCAGGGCCGCCGTCCCGCCCTGGCGCACGACCTCCGTCGCCGTCGTCGCGTCCCCACCGGGCCGGTCCACGAACGACACACGCGCCGGATCGAACAGGAACGCCGTGCGGATGTTCCCCCCGGGCTGCCCGCCGTCCGCGCCGTCCTCCGGGTCCACGAGCCGCCACTCGTACCGCGGCCCGCCCGCCGCGGCGATCGCGTCCGTGAAGCGCCGCAACGTCCCCTCGGCGCCCACCGTCCCGTCGTCCGCCGGGCCGCTGTCGTCCTGGATCTCCTCCAGCGCCAGGATGTCGGGCGACGCCAGGTTGTCCGCCACCGCGGCGGCCAGCCGCTCGAACTTGGCGGCGGGATCACCCGGGTTGAGGTTCTCCACGTTGTACGTCGCGACGGCCAGCTCGTCCGGCCGCTGCGCACGGGTGCGCTCCGGCGCACGCCCCCCGTCCGCCACCGGGCCCATCTCCCGCGCCGCCAGCGTCCAGCCGCCGAACTCGTCGTAGTCCAGCGGCCCGGTCGTCGTCCCCGCCAGCCGGTCCCCGACATCTGCGCTCGGGAACGGCTCCTGCGCCACCGGCACCAGCGACTCCACCTTCAGCCGCCCGCCGTTCTGCGCGTCGTACGAGCCGTACCGCGTGCCGCCGCCCGCCGTACGGTTCTCGCGCGGCTCCACCGTGACCCACAGCTCGTGGTACGGCGTGCTCGGGCCGACCACCGGCACATCCGCCACCGCGACCGCCATGCCCTCCAGCGACTCGTAGAGGTCGAGCGCGTACCGCTCCGGCCGCAGCGCGAGCCCCTCGACGCTCCCGCCCGCCGCCGGATCGCCCTGCGGCGCGTACCTGCCGGGCACCGCGCGGGCGTCGAGCCGTACGGGCGCGGGCAGCGCGTTCCCCGACGACACGACCGTCACCGCCGGTCGTGACACCTGCGTGACGGACTGCCCGCCCGCCGCCTCGCCGCCGTAGTAGTACTCGCCGACATCCCCCGACACCAGCACCGCGTCGCCCACCGCCACACGCGGCGCCGAGCTGGTGAAGACGAAGACGCCCTCGCTCGTCGCCCGGTCGCGGTCCGGCGACGGGTCCTGCATCCAGAAGCCGCGCGAACCGTATGTCCGCACCCCCGTCACGATCCCGGGCACGTCGGCGACACTCCGCCCCGCGTACGGCGACAGGCGCGTGCCGCCCTGGATGTCGTGGATGCGCACCTGGTCCGCCGCCGGGGCGGCCGCGGCCGGCGAGGGCTGGGCGAGCAGGCCGGCGCACAGACCTGCGGCGAGCACCGGCCCCAGGGCTGCGGCGGTCGCACGGAACGGGGGCCGGGAACGGCGTGCTGCGGTCAAGGGTTCCTCCGGGAACGCGACGACGCTACGCGCGTCAAACTCCCGCAGCGGGGGCGCCCGTGTCAACGCCTCCCGGGTGAACGCCCGACGCACTCCGGGCCCGTGCGCCCCCCGCTCCCGCGCACCCCCCGAGGGGAAAGTCATCCCGGATGACACCTCGTCAATGAGTGCCCGCGCACTCCTCTAGGCTGGTGCACTGCCCCCCAGTGGTCCCTATGAGGAGTGATCGTGAACTCCGGTGACGTGCGTCCCGTCATGCCGCCCGTGCGGCTGCCCTCCGACGCCGACCTGGCCCGAGAGGCGCTCGCCGCCCCCCTGCTGGCGCGCGCCGTCACCCTCGCCCGGTGGGCGGAGAAGGGCGTGCCCGTCGGCGCGGGCGGCGAACTCCTGTCCGGCGACCTCGCCTCCGCCGCCACGGCGCTCGGCTTCGAGCCCGGCGACGAGGGCACGGGCCTGGCCGCCGACGCCTGGAACTTCGCCGTGGACACCGGCCTCGTCCGCGTCACCGAGACCGACGACGGCGACGGCGAGGACGACGGGGGCGACGGAGACGGCGACACGCCCGCCGGGACCGCGACCGCGGGCGACGAGCTGGAGCAGCTCACCTCCGGCAGCCCGGCCGATGTCCTCGACATCTGGTCCGACGGCGTAGAGGCCGTCCTCGGCGACGCGGCCACGCCCACCTTCGAGGAACTCCTCGGCAGCCTCCCCGGCCTCGGCGACGCGCTCAGCGGCGACGGCGAGATCGACCCCGACTCCATCGACCTCGACGCCCTGGACTGGGACCCCGACGAGGAGGCCGACTTCCTCGACTCGGCCCTGGCGAGCCTCTACCTGTTCGCCGTCACCGACGAGGCCGGGCAGGGCGTCTCCCTCGTGCCGCTGCCGATGGTCGCGGCGGCGTCCGTGCTCCCCGACGACGTCGAGGAGCTGTCCGAGGCCGACCTGGACGAGCTGTCCGCCGCCGTCCTCAAGCTCGACGACCGCTTCACGACCCTCGCCGGCACCGGCCTGCTCGACTACCGGCCCGTGGACGAGTCGGTGCTCGCCGATGCGGGTGACGGCACGGACACGGCGGACGTCACCGGCGCGGGCGGCGACGCCGAGGACGACGACGACATGGCCCGTTACGGCCTGGCGCGCCTCACCCCCCTCGGCCTCTACGGCATCCGCCGCCGCATGCTCGACGCCGGGGTGGACGCCCCCGCCCTCGGCGAACTGGCCGAGGCCGACGCCGGCGCCCTCCTGTCGGCCCTGCCCTACCGGCCCGAGGCCATGGCCAGGGAGGAGGCCGAACTGTGGCTCGACGGCCGAGACCCGCTGCCCGCCGCCCGCGACCTGCTGGACGCCGCACGCGGTGACGACCCCGCCGCCCCCGGCCGCCGCCTCGGCTGCCAGCTGGTGCTCTCCCTGCTTGGCGCCCCCGCGGAACCCGCCGTCCGCGCCGTCCTCGACGACCAGCAGCTCGGCGGCCTCGCCCGCGTCTGGCTCGCCGAACGCGGCGCCCCCGACGTCCCGCAGCCCGACGAGGACATGGTCTACTGGCTGACCATCGACACGCTCGCCGCGCAGCTCGCCGCCTTCGACAGCGAGGACGAGGCCGTCGAACTGCGCGAACTGGTCTCGGGCCTCGCCGGACAGCACAGCGACTTCTTCGAACGCGCCTGGCGCACCGAGCACCCCGCGACCGCCGACGTCCTGGAGGCCGTCGGCCGCCTCCACCCGGACAAGCAGCTCGCCAAGCAGGCACGGAGGGCCGCGCACCGCTCGCGCTCCCGCGAGCAGTGACGCCGCCGCCGGGAAACGGACGACGGACCCACGCACCGCCCGGACGGCCCCCGCGGGCCGCCGGGCGGTTCCGCGCGCCCTGAACGCGACAGGTCAGCAACTACCACTGCGGCGCAAGGATCTTGCGCTCTTCTGTTGTTTTCTTGCGCGGAGTCTGGACGGGGTGCGGCGCCGCTCATACTCTCTGGGCGCTCGGGCGAGAGATCCACCTCCCTTTCACGACGCCTCAAGGACGTGACTCGTGACACCGAACCCGCCCCGTTCCCCCGCACCCACCCCGGCCGCCGCCTCCGCCCTCGCCGCCGAACTGGGCCGCCGCCGCCTCCTCGCGCTCGGCGCGGGCGCCGCCGCCGCAAGCCTCGGCTGGCAGGCCCTCGGCCCCGGGATCTCCCCCGCCCACGCCGCCACCCACGCCGCCGCCCCCGCCGACTGGCCGGCGCCCTCCTACGACGTGCACCTCTTCTACTACCCCTGGTACGGCAGCCCGTCCCGGCACGGCAGCTGGCTCCACTGGCAGCAGGGCGGCCACCAGCCCCCGCACGACATCGGCGCCGACCTCTACCCCACGCTCGGCCCGTACGACTCGGGGGACGCCGCCGTCGTCGCCCAGCACATGGCCTGGATACGCCAGGCGGGCGTCGGCGTCGTCGCGACCACCTGGTGGGGCCAGGGCGGATACGAGGACCAGCGCGTACCGCTGCTGCTCGACGTCGCCGCCCAGTACGGCGTCAAGGTCGCATGGCACCTGGAGCCCTACGGCGGCCGCACTGCCCAGTCCACGGTGGACGACATCCGCTACATCAACGCGCGCTACGGCTCCCACCCCGCGTTCTACCGTGACGCCAAGCACGGCAACCGGCCCGCGTTCTACGTCTTCTACAGCCTCGCCACCACCGACTGGTCGCCGCTCGCGCAGGTCAACGCGGCGAACATCGTGCTGACCCAGACCACCGACGTGTCCAAGGCCGGCTACTTCGGCGGCCTGTACAACTACTCGGTGCCCACCGACTTCAACGGCTGGAAGGGCATCGCCGACTGGTGCCGCGCCAACGGTCGCATCTGGGCCCCCTCCATCGGCCCCGGCTACATCGACGACCGCGCCGTCCCCGGCAACACCACGATCACCATCCCCCGCGAGAACGGCGCCACGTACGACCGGCTCTGGGCGGGCGCCCTCTCCCCGGACAACGGCGGCTCACCGCACTGGGTGTCCATCACCTCGTTCAACGAGTGGCACGAGGGCTCCACGATCGAACCCGCCTCCTCCACCCCGCCGCCGGGACACGGCTACCAGACGTACGCGGGCGCCTGGGGCACGACCGGCGCCGCCGCCGAGGTCGCCTACCTGGAACGCACCCGCTACTGGGTCGAACGCTTCACCGGCGGCGGCCCGACCACCCCGCCCCCCAACCCCGACCTGGCGCTGCGCCGGCCCGTCACGGCGAGCGGCTGGACCCAGGGCTTCGCCGCCGTCAACGCCGTGGACGGCGACCCGGCGTCCTACTGGGAGAGCACCAACCACGCGTTCCCCCAGTGGCTCCAGGTGGACCTCGGCAGCGTCCGCGACGTCTCCCGCGTCGTCATCGGCCTCCCCCCGCAGGCCGCATGGGGGCCGCGCACCCAGACCGTCGCCGTGCAGACCGAGGAACTGGGCATCTGGCGCACCGCCGCCCCCGCCGCCGCGCGCGCCTTCGACCCGGCCACGGGCAACGCCGCCACGATCACCTTCCCGCAGGTCCGCACCCGCCGCGTCCGCCTGGCCTTCACGGGCAACACCGCCTGGCCCGCCGGACAGGCGTCCCGCGTGGAGATCTACGCCACCTGAACGCCCCGCCCGCCGGTCCGGCCGCCGCTCAGTGCGGCCAGACCGGCGGGTCGGTGACGAAGTGCCCGCCCAGGCGCGACTGGTCGGGCCGCGTCGTGTCCAGCTCGCCCTCCCGCGCGATCAGCGCCTCCGCGAACACCTCCGAGTCGTCCCGCGGCTCGTACCCCAGCGCCTTCGACGCCGTCAGGTCCCACACCGCCCGCGTGTTGGCCGACGACCCGTAGACCACCGTGTGGCCCACGTCCCGCGCGCCCAGTGCCGCGTGGAAGAGCCGCGCCCCGTCCGCCGGGCTCAGCCAGACCGACAGCATCCGCACCGACGTGACCTCGCGGAAGCACGAACCGATCCGCACCGACACCGTCTCGATGCCGAACTTGTCCCAGTAGAACTGCGCGAGGTCCTCGCCGAAGCACTTCGACAGCCCGTAGAACGTGTCCGGCCGGTGCGGCGTGCCCACCGGGACGCGCGGCTCGCCGGGACCCGGCCACGGCGTGTACCCCACCGCGTGGTTGCTCGACGCGAACACCACCCGGCGCACGCCCTCCGCGCGCGCCGCCTCGTACAGGCGGTAGGTGCCCTCGATGTTCGCGCGCAGCACCTTCTCGAACGTCGACTCAAGCGATATCCCGGCCAGGTGCAGGATCGCGTCGCACCCGCGCACGGCACCGGCCAGGGCCTCCGCGTCGTTCAGGTCGGCCGTCACCGCGTCCGGTTCGCCCGGCACCGGCAGCGCGTCGAACAGCCGCAGCCGGTAGCCGTACGCCGGGAGCAGCTCCCGCATCAGGGTGCCGACGCCGCCCGCGGCGCCGGTGAGCAGGACGGTGCGTCCGGCGGGCTGAGCTGCGGTCATCGGGGCTCCGTCCCTCGCTGTGGGCAGTTTCTGTCCGGATAGGGGAGTGTTCATATATGGGGACAGGCTAGGGAGAGACTCCCCGCACGTCAACGGCAACTTGACCGCTCATTCGGCCCTGAACTAGCGTGTCCGTTCAGGAATATGGACACCGATCACCATCTTGTTCGGCCAGGGAGATGTGCATGACCGAAGCCGCGCTCGCCGGACGCCTCGGGGGACTGCTGTTCTTCCCGGTGACCCCCTACGGTCCCGACGGCTCACTGAACCTCGACGCCTACCGCGCCCACGTCCGCGCCGGGATCGACGCAGGGGCCGGCGCCGTCTTCGCCGCCTGCGGCACCGGCGAGTTCCACGCCCTGACACCCGACGAGTTCGGCGCCGTCGTCGCCACCGCCGCCGAGGTCGCGGACGGCGCCGTGCCCGTGGTCGCCGGCACCGGCTACGGCACGGCCATGGCCGTGGACCTCGCCCGCCGCGCCGAGGCCGCGGGCGCGGACGGCCTCCTCGCGCTGCCGCCCTACCTCGTCGTGGCACCGCAGGAGGGACTCGTCCGCCACTACACCGAGATCGCCGCCGCCACCTCGCTCGACGTCATCGTCTACCAACGGGACAACGTGACGTTCACGCCCGAGACCGTCGTCCGCCTCGCCCGCACCCCCGGCATCGCCGGACTCAAGGACGGCCTCGGCGACCTCGAACTCCTCCAGCGCGCCATCTCCGCCGTCCGCGCCGAACTGCCCGGCAGCACCTTCCGCTGGTTCAACGGCCTGCCCACCGCCGAACTCACCGGCCCCGCCTACCGGGGCCTCGGCGTGCACCTCTACTCGTCCGCCGTCTTCTGCTTCGCCCCCGAGATCGCGCTCGCCTTCCACGCCGCCCTCACCGCCGGCGACCCGGAGACGACCGCGACCCTCCTCGACGGCTTCTACCGCCCCCTCGTCGAACTGCGCAACCAGGGCCGCGGCTACGCCGTCTCGCTCGTCAAGGCGGGCGTACGGCTGCGCGGCCTGGACGTCGGCCCGGTACGCCCCCCGTTCACCGAACCGGCCCCCGCACACCTCGACCGCCTCGCCGAACTCCTCGACCACGGCCTCGGACTGGTGAAGCGGTGAACGCCCTGCCCCGCGCCGGGGCCTTCGTCTACCCCTGGGACATCGCCGGCGACCCCGCCGCCGCCGACCGCCTCGCCCGCCTCGGCGTCGCCCAGGCCACCCTCGCCGCCGCCTACCACTCCACCCGCGCCCTCACCCCGCGCCACCCCGCCCACCGCGTCGTGACGGCGCGGCACTCCGCCGTCTACTACCCGCCCGGCAGCCGCTGGTCGCGCCGCGCCCTGCGCCCGCACCCCCAGCGCTGGCTGCCGGGCGACGACCCGTACGGCGAGGCCGCCGACGCGCTCGCCGCCGCCGGGCTCGACGTCCACACCTGGGTGATCCTCGCCCACAACACCCGCCTCGGCGAGGAACACCCCGCGAGCACTGTCGTCAACGCGTACGGCGACCGCTACCCCTGGGCCCCCTGCATCGCGCGCCCCGAGGTCCGCGACTACGCCGTCACCCTCGCCGCCGAGGCCGCCGTACGGCCGGGCGCGCGCGGCACCGAGCTGGAATCCTGCGGCTGGTACGGCCTCGACCACCTGCACGCGCACGACAAGACCGGCGGCGCGGCGCTCGGCGGCGTCGGCGGCTTCCTCATGTCGCTGTGCTTCTGCGACATCTGCCGCACCGGCGCCGCCGCCCACGGCATCGATCCGGAGGCGCTGCGCGCGTCCGTCGTGAAGGCGCTCGACCCCTGGTGGAGTGACGGCCCCGCGCGGCCACGCCCCGCCTACCGCGCGGACGAGTGGGCCGCCGTCCGCGACCTGCTGGGGGAGGAGACGGCCGCCGCCGTCGCCGCCTGGCGCGGCGCGACCGCCGAAACGTTCCAGCGCGCCGCCGTCACCGCCGTACGCGAGGAGGCCGCGCGCCGGGGCGCCGAGGGCTTCCGCGTCCTCCTGCACGCCGACCCGGCGCCGCACCGCTGCGGCGCCAACGCGGGCGTGGACCCGGCGGCCGTCCTCGCCCACGCCGACGGCGTCGTCCTGCCCTGCGCGGGCGGCGCCACGGCGCGCGCCGACGTCCTCGCGCCGTTCGCCGCACACCGTGAAGCTCATCACACCGTCGCGGCGAACTTCCCCGTCGTCACCGGCATGGGAGGCAGCCCCGCCACCCTCGCCGACGACGCGCGCCACGCGGCGTCCCTGGGCGCCACCGAGCTGCGGCTCTACCACTTCGGCCTCGCGCCGGACGCCGACCTCGACGCGGTGGCGGTCGCGCTGGGGAGCTGACCCGAGGGCGCGATTCCGTAACGGTGCGGCATCGTGTTACACAGGGAAACCCTCCCCAAGCTGCTGAGCAGGCAGAATCCCGGGGTCCCCGTAAAACCGTCCCCCACCCCGTTACAGAGGATGACGTCATGCCTCCTGCGCCCGCGCAGCGCTTGGACCGCTTCTTCCAGATCTCGGAGCGCGGCTCCACCATCGGCCGGGAGGTGCGCGGCGGACTCGTCACGTTCTTCGCGATGGCCTACATCCTGGTCCTCAACCCGCTGATCCTCGGCGGCGACAACGTCCAGGACGTCAACGGCGACCAGCTGTCGTTCCCGCAGCTGGTCACCGTCACCGCGCTCGTCGCGGCCGTGATGACCATCCTCATGGGCATCACCGCCAACCTGCCGCTCGCCCTCGCCGCCGGCCTCGGCATCAACGCGATGCTGGCGTTCCAGATCGCCCCGCAGATGACCTGGCCCGACGCGATGGGCCTCATCGTCATCGAGGGCATCATCCTGTGCGTCCTCTCCGCGACCGGGCTGCGCGAGGCGGTGATGAACGCGATCCCGATGGGCCTCAAGCAGGCCATCGGCGTCGGCATCGGCCTGTTCATCGCGCTGATCGGCTTCGTGGACGCGGGCTTCACCACCGGCCTCGCCGGCTCCCCGCCGCTGAGCCTCGGCGGCACCGGCGAGCTGCACGGCTGGCCCATCCTCGTCTTCTGCCTCGGCCTGCTGCTGACGCTGGCGCTGCTCGCCCGCAAGGTCAAGGGCGCGATACTGATCAGCATCCTGGTGATGACCGTCTTCGCGATCATCGTGAACGCGATCGCCGACGTGGACGACGCCGCCTGGGGCGTCACCGCGCCCAAGCTGCCCGACGACGTCGTGGCCAGTCCCGACCTCGGCCTGCTCGGCAACTTCAGCCTCTTCGGCGCCTTCGGCGAGGTCGGCACCGTCACCGTCGTCCTGCTGATCTTCACCCTCTTCCTGACCGACTTCTTCGACACCATGGGCACCGCCGTCGGCGTCACCAACGAGGCCGGGCTCCTGGACGAGAACGGGCGCGTGCCGCGCCTGGGCCGCCTGCTGTTCGTGGACGGCCTGGCCGCCGCGGCCGGCGGTGCCGCGTCCGCCTCGTCCAACACGTCGTTCGTCGAGTCCGCCGCCGGTGTCGGCGAGGGCGCGCGCACCGGCCTGGCCAACATCGTCACCGGCGGCCTGTTCGCCGCCGCGATCTTCCTGTCCCCGCTGGCCGCCGTCGTCCCGCCGCAGGCCGCCGCCCCCGCCCTGGTCGCCGTGGGCTTCCTGATGATGGTCCAGGTCGGCCGCATCGACTGGACCGACTACGCGATCGCCATCCCCGCGTTCATCACCATCGCGGTCATGCCGTTCACCTACTCGATCACCAACGGCATCGGCGCCGGGTTCATCGCCTTCGTCGTCCTCAAGGTCGTCCTCGGCCGCGCCCGCGAGGTCAGCTGGCTGCTGTGGCTGACCGCCGGCCTGTTCCTCGTCTACTTCGGGATCAACCCGATCGAGCAGATCCTCGGGGTCGACTGACGCCATGCCGCGCCTTCCCGGAACGGGACGCCGTTACGCACGCCGCACCGCGCGCGTCCTCCTGCTCGACGCCGACGACCGGCTGCTGCTCCAGCGCATGGAGGACCGCGCGACCGCCGCCTACTGGCTCACGCCGGGCGGCGGCGTCGGGCGGCACGAGACCCTGGCCGCCGCGGCGGCCAGGGAACTGCGCGAGGAGACAGGCCTGCACGTCACCGCCGCCGCCCTCGGCGCGCCCGTCGCCCGCACGCACGGGCACCTCGCCTCCGACTGGGTGACCGGCCTGGTCGAGGACACCTTCTTCCTCCATCGCGTGACCGCGCACACCGTGGACACCAGCGGGATGGAGGAGTTCGAGCGCGGCGCCACCACCGCGTTCCGCTGGTGGACCGTGCCCGAGATAGCGGCGACGGCCGAGCGCGTCGTCCCCTTCGCCCTCGCCCCCCTGCTCACCGACCTGATCGCGGGACGCGTCCCCGCCCGGCCCGTCGAACTGCCCTGGCACCACTGACCGGACGGGAACGGGCGGGCGCCGCGCCGTGCCCCCGGTCAGAGGTGCCTGGTCGCCAGCGCCAGCCGGTCGCGGGCGTCGAAGAGCGCCTCGCGGATCAGCTGCTCGTGCCCGGGGCGCAGCCGCGCCACCGGCACCGAGCAGCTGATCGCGTCCCGCGCCGGACGGCGGTAGGGGATCGCGATGCCGAAGCAGGTGAGCCCGAGCGTGTTCTCCTCGCGGTCGATGGCGTAGCCGCGCTCGCGGATGACCGCCAGCTCCCCGATCAGCCGCTCGCGGTCGGTCACCGTGTGCTCGGTCAGCGGCTCCAGCTTCTCCGGCAGCAGCGCCCGTACCTGGTCGTCCGGGTACGTGGCGAGCAGCGCCTTGCCGAGCGACGTCGAGTGCGCCGGCAGCCGCCGCCCGACGCGCGTGAACGGCCGCAGGTAGTGCTGCGACTGGCGCGTCGCGAGGTAGACGACGTTGGTCCCGTCGAGGCGGGCGAGGTGGATCGTCTCCGAGGTGTCGTCCGACAGCCGGTCGAGCGTCGGCCGCGCGGCGGCCACCACCTCGTCGCCGTCGATGTACGACGTGCCGACCAGCAGCGCCCGTACGCCGATGCCGTAGCGGGTGCCGGTCGCGTCGGTCTCCACCCAGCCGAGGTCCACCAGGGTGCGCAGCAGCATGTAGAGGCTCGACTTCGGGTAGCCGACGGCCGCCTGCACGTCGGCGAGCGAGTGCATGCCGGGCTGCCCGGCGAAGTACTCCAGCAGCTCGACCGTGCGCACCGCCGACTTGACCTGCGCTCCGCCCGTCTCCGGTACAGCCATCCGACCTGACCCCCTTGTTCCGCGCCGCAGCGACATACTACAGTCCCGTTATTCACATACAGGGACGTCGTTCAGTATAGGGAACCGGGCGGCGTGCGACAGGAGGAGGCGCGAGCCCGGTGGCCGTACCAGTGTGGAGCGTGGACCCACGGACCGGAACGCGGCGCGGGCAGGCCGCCGAGGAAGCCACGGCCGCCGGCGTGGACGCCGCCGTCCGCGCCGCGCACGCCACTCGCGCCGCCCTCGCCGACCGTGACCGCCGCACCGCCCTGCTGCGCGCGGCGGCCGCGCGGCTCACCGAGGCGGGGGACGCCCTGATCACCGCCGCCGACGCCGAGACGGCCCTCGGCGTGCCCCGCCTCACCGGTGAACTCGCCCGCACCACCGGCCAGTTCCTCGCCTTCGCCGACGAGGCCGCGGACGGCGGCGCGCTCGGCGTCATCATCGACCACGCCGACCCCGCCGCCACCCCGCCACGCCCCGACCTGCGCCGCTACAAGGTGCCGCTCGGCGTCGTCGCCGTCTACGCGGCCTCCAACTTCCCGCTCGCCTTCTCCGTCCCCGGCGGCGACACGGCCAGCGCCCTCGCGGCCGGCTGCCCCGTCGTCGTCAAGGCCCACCCGGACCACCCCGAGACCTCCGAACGCGCCGCCGCCGCCCTGCGCCTGGCCGCCGCCGACGCCGGGCTGCCCGAGGATGTCGTCACCCTCGTGCACGGCTTCCAGGCCGGAATCGACCTCATCGGCCACCCCCTCGTCACCGCCGCGGGCTTCACCGGCTCGGTACGCGGCGGCCGCGCCCTGTTCGACGCCGCCGCCGCCCGCCCGGTCCCCATCCCCTTCCACGGCGAACTGGGCAGCCTCAACCCGGTCGTCGTCACGGAACGGGCCGCCCGCGAGCGCGCGGACGAGATCGGCGCCGGGCTCGCCGCCTCGATGACCCAGGGCACCGGCCAGTTCTGCACCAAGCCGGGCCTCGTCCTCGTCCCGGCGGGCGACGCGGGCGACGCCCTGGTCGCCGCGCTCGCCGCCCACGTCGGCGAGGCCGCCCCCGGCGTGCTGCTCGACGCCGGGATGCGCGACGCGTTCGTCTCCGGCGTCGCCGCGCGCACGGCCCTCGACGGCGTGGCGGCACCGGTCGCCCCAGGACCGGCCGCCGACGGCTCCGTCACACCCGGCTTCCTCACCGTGGACGCCGCCAGGCTCGCCGCCGAGGGACCCCACGACCTGCTGCTCGACGAGTGCTTCGGCCCGGTCACCGTCGTCGTCCGCCACACCGGCGACGCCACGGAGGGCCCGGCCGCCGCGCTCCTCGCCCGCCTCGGCGGCAGCCTCACCGCCACCGTCCACCTCGCCGCCTCCGAGACCGGCGGCGAGCAGACCGCGACCGGCGGGGCCCTGCTCGCCGCCCTCACCCCCCTCGCGGGCCGCGTCCTCGTCGGCGGCTGGCCCACCGGCGTCGCCGTCACCCCCGCCCAGCACCACGGCGGCCCCTACCCCGCCACCACCTCGCTGTTCACCTCGGTCGGCGCGACGGCGATCGAACGGTGGCTGCGCCCCGTCGCCTACCAGTCCACCCCGCCCGCCCTGCTCCCCCCGGAACTGCGCGACGACAACCCCCTCGGCCTCCCGCGCCGGGTGGACGGCGTACGGCAGGGCTGACACACGGCCGTCCGCACGCCCCGGCCGGAGACGAATAGGCCGTACGAATGGAGGTGGCCGGACGTTCACCCTCGGGGCTTCTCGGCGCCACCGGCGGCTCCTAGCCTCACGGAAACGTCACTGCCGCCCCACACGTGAGGTCACGCGATGTCAGGACAGCTGCCCGTCTTCCCGGAGATCGACCCGGACGACGTGAGCTCCAACCCCTCCGGAAACCGCACCTTCGGGGAGGTGGCCGCACGCCGGCTGTCCCGCCGCGACGCCCTCCTCGGGGGAACGGCCGCCGCTGCCGCCGGGTTCCTCGCCGCGGCCGGCGCCGGCACCGCCTCGGCCGCCACCGCCACGGCTGCCGCGCCCGCCGCCGCACCGGCCCGGCACGGCGGCGGCGGGCGCGGCCTGCTGGGCTTCGCCCCGGTCCCCACCAGCACCGACGACGCGCTCACCGTCCCCGACGGCTACGTCGCCCAGGTCCTCATCCCGTGGGGCACCCCGGTCCGCCCCAGCGGCCCCGCCTGGCGCCCCGACGCGGGCAACACCGCCGACGAGCAGGCCCAGCAGGTCGGCATGAACCACGACGGCATGCACTACTTCCCCCTCGGCCGGGGCTCCGAGGGCAGCCGCCGCGGCCTGCTCGTGCTGAACCACGAGTACATCGACCAGGAACTCCTCTTCCCCGACGGCCCCGCCGAGATGACGCCCGAGAAGGTCGCCAAGGCCCTCGCCGCGCACGGCGTCAGCGTCGTCGAGATCGAACGGCGCGGCGACACCTGGCGCGTCGCCGAGTCGCGCCGCGCCCGCCGCATCACCGGCAGCACCCCCGTCACGTTCTCGGGACCCGTCCGCGCCGACCACCCGGCCCTGCGCGCGGACGGCCCGCCGCTCGGCACGCTCAACAACTGCTCCAACGGCTGGACGCCCTGGGGCACGTACCTCACGTGCGAGGAGAACTGGAACAACTACTTCGGCACGACCGACCCCGACTGGGAGCCCACCGCGAGCCAGGCACGCTACGGCGTCTCCCGGGGCGGCGGCGGTTTCCGCTGGCACCTCGCCGACCCGCGCTTCGACCTCGCGGCCAACCCGAACGAGATCAACCGCTTCGGCTGGGTCGTCGAGATCGACCCGGAGAACCCGCGGGCCAAGCCCGTCAAGCGCACCGCGCTCGGCCGCGTCAAGCACGAGGGCTGCACCGTCACCGAGTCCCGCGGGCGCATCGTCGCCTACACCGGCGACGACCAGGACGGCGACTACATCTACAAGTTCGTCGGCCAGGGCAACTGGCGGGTCCAGCGCGCCCTCGGCCGCAGCCCGCTCGACCACGGCACGCTGTACGCCGCCCGCTTCGACGACGACGGCACCGGCACCTGGCTCCCGCTCGAACACGGCCGCGGACCCCTGACCAGGAGCAACGGCTGGGCCGACCAGGCGGACGTCCTGCTGCGCACCCGTGAGGCGGCCGACGCGGTCGGCGCCACGCGCATGGACCGCCCCGAGTGGATCTCCGTCAACCCCGACAACCAGGACGTCTACTGCACGCTGACGAACGGCAGCGGCTGGGGCAGCGCGGTCAGCCCCCGCACCCCCAACCCGTACGGCCACATCGTCCGCTGGACCGAGCACCGCCGGGACAACGCCGCCACCACCTTCGAGTGGGACCTCTTCCTCCTCGCGGGCGACCCGGCGCACGACCCGGAGACGACCCTCGACGCGCGCGACGTCTTCGGCTCCCCCGACGGCCTGGCCTTCGACGCCGACGGCCGCCTGTGGATCCAGACCGACGTCTCCAACTCGACGCAGAACCTCCCCGAGCGCGGCCACGAGAACATCGGCAACAACCAGATGCTCGCCGCCGACCCGCGCACCGGCGAGATCCGCCGCTTCCTCACCGGACCGCGCGGCGCCGAGATCAGCGGCATCACGTTCACCCCCGACCGCAGGACGATGTTCGTCAACGTCCAGCACCCCGGCGAAGCCACGGCCGCCTGGGGCGCGCCCGGCCCTGACGACCCGCGCGCCGTCAGCAACTGGCCCGACTTCGCCCCCGACGGGCGTCCCCGCTCGGCGACGGTCGCCGTCCGCCGCAGGGACGGCGGGGTCATCGGCGCCTGACCCGCCCCGCCCACCGCACGCACCCGCACGCGACGGCGCGGGCCCGGACACCCCAGGGGTGTCCGGGCCCGTCACGTCGCGCCGCGCCGTCGCCGCGCGTCAGCGCACGGGGGTGAAGTCCCGCGCGCCGATGAACTCCGGGCGCCGCACCGGCGCCGCGAACGGCTCGACCGCCGCGTTCTCCACGCTGTTGAACACGATGAACACATTGCTGCGCGGATACGGGGTGATGTTGTCCCCCGAGCCGTGCATGCAGTTGCAGTCGAACCAGGTCGCCGACCCGGCCCGCCCCGTGAACAGCTTGATCCCGTGCCGGTCCGCGAAGCCCGTCAGCGCTTCGTCCGACGGCGTGCCCGCGTCCTGCATCTGGAGCGACTTCTTGTAGTTGTCCTTCGGCGTCTCGCCCGCGCAGCCGAGGAACGACGTGTGCGAGCCCGGCATGATCATCAGGCCGCCGTTGGTGTCGTAGTTCTCGGTCAGCGCGATCGACACCGACACCGCCCGCATGCGCGGCATGCCGTCCTCCGCGTGCCAGGTCTCGAAGTCCGAGTGCCAGTAGAACCCGCTGGCCCCGAAGCCCGGCTTCACGTTGATCCGGCTCTGGTGGACGTACACCTCCGAGCCGAGGATCTGCCGCGCCCGGTCCACCACCCGCGGGTCGCGCACCAGGCGGGCGAACACCTCGCTGATGCGGTGCACCTCGAAGACCGAGCGGATCTCCCCGGACTGCGGCTCCACGATCGACCGCTCGTCGGCCCTGATCCGCGGGTCGTCCACCAGCCGGTCCAACTCGGCCCGGTAGACCGCCACCTCGTCCGGCGTGATCAGCTCCCCGACCGCGGCGAACCCGTCACGCTCGAACGCCGCCAGCTCCGCGGAGGCGAACGGACCCGGCGCGTCCGTGCCCGCCCACACCACCGGGTCCTGGCGCGGGGTGGCCACCTCGGTGGTGCCCCGGGTCGGGTACAGGTCGGCTGTCCGCTCGGGTGCGGCTGTCATGACTGACTCCTCTCCTCGTGGTCCTGCGTGTCCTGCTGCTGCGCCGCCCGCGCCGTGCTACGACGCCTCGGTCAGCAGCGGGTAGACGCCGTTCTCGTCGTGGTCCTCCCGGCCGGTGACCGGCGGGTTGAAGACGCAGATGGTGCGGAAGTCGGTGCGCGGGCGCAGCGTGTGCTTCTCGTGCCCGTCCAGGAGGTACATGGTCCCGGGCGTGATCAGGTGCTTCTCGCCCGTCTCCTCGTTGGTCAGCTCGGCCTCGCCCTCCACGCACAGCACGGCCTCGATGTGGTTCGCGTACCACATCCGCGTCTCCGTGCCCGCGTAGAGCACCGTCTCGTGCAGCGAGAAGCCGACGCCCTCCTTGGCCAGCACGATGCGCTTGCTGCGCCAGGTCCCGGACGCCGACTCGACGTCCCGGTCGGTGCCCTCGATGTCCTTCAGCGATCGGACGATCACGCTTCTCCCTCTCGGTCTGCTCTCGGTCAGTGGTGTGTGCGGCGTGGTGCCGGGTCAGGCCGTCTCGCGCACCGCGCGGGTCAGCGTCCGCAGGCCCTCGTCCAGCTCCTCGGGCGTGATGGTCAGCGCGGGCAGCAGCTTCACGACCTCGCTCTGCGGCCCCGACGTCTCCACCAGCAGCCCCAGCTCGAACGCGCGCCTGCACACCGCCGCCGCACGCTCCGGGTCCTCGAACGTGAGGCCCCACACGAGCCCGCGCCCCCGGTAGGCCGCGCCGGTGTGCTCGGCGGCCAGCTGGCGCAGCGCCGTCTCGACCTGCTCGCCGCGGGCGACGGTCTGCTTCTCCATGCCGCCGTCCGACCAGTACGTGTCCAGCGCGGCGGCGGCCGTGACGAACGCCGGGTTGTTGCCCCGGAAGGTGCCGTTGTGCTCGCCCGGCTCCCAGATGTCCAGCTCGGGCGAGAACAGCGTCAGCGACATGGGCAGCCCGTAGCCGCTGATGGACTTCGACAGCGTCACGATGTCGGGGACGATGCCCGCCTCCTCGAACGAGAAGAACGTGCCGGTGCGTCCGCAGCCCATCTGGATGTCGTCGACGATCAGCAGCATGTCGTGCCGCTTGCACAGGTCAGCGAGGCCGCGCAGCCACTCGGGCCGCGCCACGTTGATGCCGCCCTCGCCCTGCACGGTCTCCACGATCACGGCGGCCGGCTTGTTCAGCCCGGACCCCGCGTCGCCCAGCAGGCGCTCGAACCAGATGAAGTCCGGCGTGCGCCCGTCCAGGTAGTCGTCGAACGGCATCGGGGTGCCGTGCACCAGCGGGATGCCCGCCCCGGCGCGCTTGAACGCGTTGCCCGTGACGGCCAGCGCGCCCAGCGACATGCCGTGGAACGCGTTGGTGAACGACACGATCGACTCGCGCCCCTTCACCTTGCGCGCCAGCTTCAGGGCGGCCTCGACGGCGTTGGTCCCGGTCGGGCCGGGGAACATCACCTTGTAGTCGAGCCCGCGCGGGTGCAGCACGGTGCTGCGGAACGTCTCCAGGAACGCGCGTTTGGCCGTCGTCGACATGTCGAGGCCGTGGGTGACGCCGTCGCGCTCCAGGTAGTCGAGCAGCGCGCGCTTGAGTACCGGGTTGTTGTGGCCGTAGTTGAGCGACCCCGCCCCGGCGAAGAAGTCGAGGTACGTGCGGCCGTCCTCGTCGAACATGTGGCTGCCGCGGGCGCGGTCGAAGATCGTGGGCCAGCCACGGCAGTAGCTGCGCACCTCCGACTCCAGGGTCGTGAAGACGCTCAGGTCGGGCTGGGTGATGGTCACAGCGGTCTCCTGGTCTGCGAGAGGTCTCAGGGATTCGGCGGGTGGGGGGAACGGAAGGGGGCGGGAACGGGGGCGCGGCCGTCGGGTCAGGGGTGGAGCGCGCCGTCGCGGGCCTCTATCGGCCCGATCCGGTAGAGGAGTTCGGGCGCGTGCCCGCCCTCGGGGAACAGCGCCGCGTCGAACAGCACCTCGCGCTCGACGACGGCGCCGTGGCGTTCGGCGAAGGACGTGAAGAGCCGGTCGGAGGCGTGGTTGTCCGGCGTGACGGTGGTCTCGACGGCGTTCACCCCCCGCGCGCTCCCCGCCCGCCGGACCAGGGCGTCCAGCATGGCGGCGGCGACGCCCTTGCCACGCTGCGCGTGATCGACCGCCACCTGCCAGACCAGCAGGGTGCGCGGGGCCTCCGGACGGGTGTACCCGGTGATGAAGCCGACCGCCTCACCCGACCCGTCGCGGGCCACGATAGAGGTCGCCGCGTAGTCGCGGCACCACAGCAGGTAGCTGTAGGAGGAGTTCAGGTCAAGGACGCGGGAGTCGCGGGCGATGCGCCACAGCGCGGCTCCGTCGGCGGGCATCGGGGCGTCCAGCACGAGGCCGTCGCCGGCGGGGGAGGGGGCGCCCCCGGCCTCGAAGCGGTCGTCGGGATCGGCGGGGAAATCGCGTTCTCGCACAGTGCCGGGCGCTTCGCGATGCGCACGGTCACGTCCGTCGCGCCGTGCATCGATATCGGTGTCAGCGGGGTCTGGTTGTGCGGGGGTCATGGAGATTGAATTTACCCAGTAACGCCGAAAAACGCATGGCGGATTCGGGTTACCAAGCGCGCCGTCCTGTGGTAACGCGCGCGTGAAGCCCGGCAATCGGCTCGGCGAAAACAGACGTTCTGTCCGTTAGTTACCGGACAAAAGGGGCGCTGCTGTGGATGTCATCACAGATGTGTAAAGTCCGTGTGACCCTCTTGGCCTGATCCGGTGACGACGGAAGAGGTCGGGACAGGGGGTTTAGGTCCCGGAAGACCGGGCAGAAGTGCGCCGGAAGTGTCCCTCTGATATTCGAAGGAAAACAGGCTGGGAATACCTCCTGAATTCCTCTGTCCGGAACATGGCGAGCACCCGCTCGCACCGTATCCGATTCCGCGCTGCTGCCGCGCGGCGCCGGTGCGTGAATGCCGGAATCGTTCGACACGGTGTACGACCGTCGCCCCCGTGTGCAGACCGGCGGGACCGTGTGATCATGGGGCCCGTGCCCGACCTCCACCTCCCGGGACGCGTGCTCGCCGGTCCCGACGACGTACGGGACGGCCTGTGGGTCGTCGGCGGACGTGTCAGCCTCACCCCGCCCGCGCACGACCGCGACACGGTCACGGTCGACGGCTGGGTGCTGCCAGGGCTCGTGGACGCCCACTGCCACGTCGGCCTCGGACCGCACGGCGCCGTGGACAGGGCGGAGACCGAACGGCAGGCGCTCGCCGACCGCGACGCGGGTGCCCTCCTGCTGCGCGACGCCGGATCGCCCGCCGACACCCGCTGGACCGACGCCCGCCCCGACCTGCCGCCGGTCATCCGCGCGGGCCGCCACATCGCCCGCACCCGCCGCTACATCCGCGGCTACGCCGACGAGGTCGAACCGGAGGGCCTGGCGGCCGCCGTACGCCGCGAGGCGCGCCGCGGCGACGGCTGGGTGAAGATCGTCGGCGACTGGATCGACCGCGCCGCCGGCGACCTCGCCCCCTGCTGGCCCGCCGACGCGGTGCGGGCCGCCGTCGCCGCCGCCCACGCCGAGGGCGCCCGCGTCACCGCCCACTGCTTCGCCGGTGACTCCCTGCGCGACCTCGTGGAGGCGGGCATCGACTGCGTCGAGCACGCGACCGGCCTCACCGAGGACACCATCCCGCTCTTCGCCGAGCACGGCGTCGCCATCGTCCCCACACTCGTCAACATCGCGACATTCCCCGCGCTCGCCGCCGGGGGCGACGCCAAGTACCCGCGCTGGTCCGCCCACATGCGGCGGCTGCACGAGCGCAGGTATCACACCGTGCGCGCGGCGTGGGACGCCGGAGTGCCCGTCTACACGGGTACGGACGCGGGCGGCAGCCTGGCGCACGGCCTGATCGCCGCCGAGGTCGCCGAGCTGGTCAGGGCGGGCATCCCGCCGCTCGACGCGCTCTCCGCCGCCACCTGGGGCGCCCGCGCCTGGCTCGGCCGCCCGGGGCTCACCGAGGGCGCCCCGGCCGATCTGGTCGTCTACCCGGCCGACCCCCGCGCGGACATCCGCGTCCTGGCCCGCCCGACCCGCGTCGTCCTGCGCGGACAGGTGGTTGCCTAAACCTCCGCAACTACGCCCGATCGAGTGAAGCGGTCCTGTTTCACGGGTCTTTCACCCGCACGCACCGAAGGATGACCGACGTCCCGGACACCGCCGCACACCCGGCGGTGTCCCTCCTTCGCAGAGGGGTAAGCCACCCGTGTCCAACTCCGCCTTCCGCAGGCCCACCGCCGCAGCCGCCGCCACCGTCGCCGCACTCCTCGGGGCGCTCGCCCCGGCAGCCGCCGCCGACGACGGCGGGGACGCCCCGGGCGGGACCGCGAACGCGGCGGTGCTCCGTACCGGCCTGAACGTCTCGCTCCTCAACCGCACGCTCGAACTGCCGCTCGCCGTCGCCCTCAACGAGGTCGCCGCGCCCGGGGCGGGCGGCACCGGGGACGAGACGCTGCTGACCGCGACGCTCGACGGCGTCGCGGGCGGCTCACCGTTCGAACTCCTGCGGGCCGAGGCCGCGTCCGCGACCGCCACCGCGGACGAGCGGGACGGCGCCGCCGCCGAGGTCTCCCTCGTCAACGCCCAGGTGCACGTCCCCGGCCTGCCGGGCGTCGCGCTGATCGCCGCCGACGTGGTCGGGGCCAGCGCCGTCTGCGCCCCCGGCGAGGCGCCGCGCGCCGACGTCACGATGCCGGCCGCCGTCACCGTCCTCGGCCGCACCGTCGAGCTGAGCGCCTCGGGCACCACCGAGGTGGACGTCCCGGGCGTCGGCGAGGTCACGCTCGACCTGTCCCGCACCGAGACCACGGACGCGTCCGCGTCCGCCGCCGCGCTACGGCTCGGCGTGCGCGTCAACCCGCTGGAGCTGAACGTCGCCGAGGTCACCGGCGAGGTCACCCTCGCCGAGGCGGCCTGCACCGCCCCCGCCGCGGCCGAGGAGCCGGGAGCGGAGCCCGGTGAGGAGCCGGGCGAGGAAGGGCCCGGCACCGAGGCGCCCCCGGCCGACGCCGGGGGCACCCGGCCGCAGACCGGTGACGGCCCCGACCTCGCCGAGACCGGCGGCGGCTCCGGCACGCCGCTCGTCGTCGGCGGCGCCGCGGCGCTGCTCGCGGCGGGCGCGGCCACCGTCTGGATCACGCGGCGCCGCCGGTCCGCCTGACCCGCAGCCGGGCGGCGTCCCTCCTCCCCGGGGCGCCGCCCACCGCCGCGCCGGTCACGTCACACGGGCCGTCCCGCAGGCCGTCACACCGCGGCCGGCGGCTCCGCGCGGTGGCCGCAGGCGCCGCACCGCCCGGCGGCCACCGCGGCGCGGTAGCGCGCCAGCACCAGGTCGCCCAGCTCGTCCACAGGACCGAGCACGTCCGCGTACCGCACCTCGGTCCCCGGCCTGGCCGCGGCCCAGCCCTCCGCGTGCGCCCTGGCCCGGTCGGCGTGACCGCCGGGGAAGACGGCGAGCGGCAGCAGGACGACACGTCCCGCGCCCAGCGCCACGCACCGGTCGAGGCCGGAGGGCACGTCGGGCGCCGCCACCGAGACGAACGCCACCTCGACGCCCGCGAGCCCGCTGCCCTCCCACAGCAGCCGCGCCGTCCGATGCGCCGCCGCGTTCACCTCGGGGTCGCCCGATCCCGGCGCGGCGAGCAGCACCGTCGTGCGGGCGCGCTCCGGCAGCGTCACGGTGTCGCCGACGCGCCGTTCCAGCGCGTACAGCAGCTCGGGCGCGACCGGGGCGGCGTCCAGGCCGACGGCCACGGTGCCCGGGGCGGGAGCGGGGGCGGGGGAAGTGCCCGGTCCGTGGCCCGCCACCGGCACACCCGCGGCGTCCGGCCGGTCGGACAGCCCGCCGACGAACGAGCGGAACGCGGCGGCGCCCTCGTCGCTCAGCGGTCCCTCGTGCGCGACGAGCAGGGCGGGTGGATCGGACGGACTCACGGATGGCTCCCCGGGGACGCGAAAGCAGTCGACATGATCCATTTTCGCCGGT
>NZ_JBJZOH010000053.1:0-26056 GCF_047200595.1 Streptomyces sp. MS19
TCGCGCTCGTGACCGGGCAAGCTGACGGCGACGAAGACCGGAGCGCCGGATAAGTCGCAGGGGACCGGGAATCCGCCCCCCGTGCCGCCAGGGTCAGGAGTGCGGCGCGGGGACGTCCACCGGGTGGGCGTGGCGGGTGGCCAGGGTGGTGATGTCCGGTGTGCCGAACTCGGCCCGCAGCGAAGCGAATCCGGCCACCTTCCCCTCGCCGAAGCGCCGCACCCGCGACGCGTACTCGTCGGCCGTCAGGAACGACGGCGGGTCCGACTTCGTATGGAACTTGTCCGCGTACATCACCAGCCGCTCCTCCGCCGTCTCCGCCAGGAAGTCGCGCGGCGGCAGCGGCAGCGCCCGGCCGACGACCTCCTCACGCGTGATCCCGACCCCCGTGTGGTGCGACGCGATCCGGCACAGTTCCTCCGGACACCCCTCGGCGCGCAGCAACTCCTCGCCCAGCAGCCCGTGGCGGACGTACCGCGCGTGGTCGAGCGTCCCGTCGGGGCCGTAGAGGCGGTAGACGCCGATGTCGTGCAGCAGGCAGCCGGCGCGCACCAGGTCCCGGTCCACCGGGGCCGCGTGCCGTGCCAGGAGGTCGTCCGCGACGGCGAGGACGAGCACGCAGTGCCCGTGGACCAGCGCGAACGCCTCCCGCGAGGGCGCGTGCCGCTCGTGCAGCGCGCGGATCTCGTCGGCGTCGGGAACGATCATGCGCGCACCCTAGCGGAGGCCGGTCCGCGTCCTCCACGGTTGATACGCCCGGCCGTCCCGTGCAACGCTGGGCAGCTGACGAAGCTCAGTCCGGGCCGTGACGGCCCCGGTACGCGGTCATGGTGTCAGGATGACCGCCCGCCGGGGCGGGAGCGCCGGACCGTGCGCGGTGCCGAGCCGCGCGCTGTAACTGCGGGCCGCGCGCCCGCGTTTCTGGGCCGCCCCTCACGGAAGGGGGAAAGCGGCATGCACGACTTCACATTCACCATGACAGCGACCGCCGACAGCGTCGTCCTGGCGCCCCGCGGCGAACTCGACTTCGACACCCTGCCCGACATCGAGGAAGCCCTCACCCGGCTCCCGGACTCCACGGGACCGGTCGTGCTCGACATGACCGGAGTCCCGTTCATGGACCTCGCCGGGCTGCGCCTGGCGTGCCGGCTGGAGACCGGGGACCTGCTCCGCGGCCGGGTCGTCCTCGCCCGCGGCTGGCGGCCCCAGCCGGAGAAGCTGCTCCGGCTGGCCGAACTCCCGTCGTCGCGGGGCCGAATCGTCCTGTGACGGCGTGTGCCGCGGACGTCTCGGAGGGAAGCCGTGGAAGAGGAACTGGCCGCCGTCCTGCGGGACATCGGCGCGCAGTGCGCCGTACCGCCCCTGCTGCGGCCCACCGGTGTCCCCGAGACACCGCTGATGCTGTGCGCGCCGGACGGCAGCGGCGCCGGGCTGAACGAGCCCCGCGGCACGCGGCCCGGCGAACGGCTCGCCGACCTGGCGGACCAGGTGCAGGACTGGGCCGTCGAGGCCTTGTGGGGCGCCGGGCTCCCGGCCGTCTGGCCGGTCTGCCCGGCGCACCCGGACACCCACCCGCTCGCCGCCGCCGTGCGGGACGGCGCGGCCGTCTGGACGTGCCCCCGGACGGGCGCGGCCGTGGCCCGCGTCGGGGAGCTGCCCGGCGCGGCGGAGGCGGCGGAGGGGGCGGGGCCCGCGCGGGTCAGACGCCGCGGGCGGCGCTCGCGCTGTTCCGGTCGCCGGTGACGCGGGCGGCGAGGCCCTTCACCAGGGACCCGGCCGCCGCGATCCCGGCGGCGCCGACCGTTTCCCAGAAACTGGCCGAGAACATGTCGGCGGGCCCGGCCGCGACGGCCACGCCGCCCGCGGCGACGACGAAGGTCGCGAGGACGCGTTCGACGAGGTCGGTCACGTAGGTCTTCGCGGTGCGGGCGATGTCGGAGGGTGCGGGGAGATCGGACTTCATGGCTGGCTCCACTCTGCTGGAAGCGCTTTCCCTCAGGGTTTCCCGCTCTGTAGTCCCTCAGTGACGAACGGTCGCGCAGTGCGGCTTACGAGGGACGTCTCGCACGGATGACTGAACGGGCGCGGGCCCGCCGTCGCCGCCCGCCCCGCGCGTTCCTTAGAGTGGCCCCGATGCTGACCCTCCCGGCGCCCGCGCCGTCGCTGCCGTCGCCCCTGACACCGCTGTCCGACCCGGCGCTGTCCCGGGCGGGCGTCGAGCTGCGCCTCAAGCGCGACGACCTGATCGGCGACCGCGTGCCGGGCAACAAGTTCCGCAAGCTGATGCCCAACCTGCGGGCCGCCGCCGAGGCCGGGCACAGCCGCGTCCTCACGTTCGGCGGCGCGTACTCGCACCACATCGCCGCCGTCGCCGCCGCCGTGGGGCCCGCCTCCGTCGGCGTCATACGGGGCGACGAGCTGGCCACCCGCCCGCGCAACCCGTCGCTCGCGGCGGCCGAGGCGCACGGGATGCGGCTCGCGTTCGTCTCCCGCGCCGACTACCGGCGCCTGCGGGACGGGCTGGACGACCCGGCCGTACGGGAGGAGCTGCGGCGCGCCCACGGCCGCTGCTGGATCGTGCCCGAGGGCGGCTCCAACGCCCTGGCGGCGCGGGGCGCGGCGGAGACGGCGGCGGAGCTGACGGGCCTCGGGCCGCGGGACGTCGTCTGCTGCGCCGTGGGCACGGGCGGCACGCTCGCCGGGATAGCGGCCGGGCTGCCGCCCGGCGCCCGCGCGCTGGGCGTGGCGGCCCTGCGCGGCGCCGGATACCTGGAGGGCGAGGTGGCGCGCCTCCAGACGGCAGCCTGGGGCCGTACGTCGGGGAACTGGGCGATCGACCACGGCCACCACGGCGGGGGTTACGGGCGGGTACAGCCCGAGCTGGAACGATTCGCCGCCGCCTTCGAGGCGCGGCACGGGCTGCGCGTGGAGCGGCGGTACGTCGCCAAGGCGCTGTTCGCGGTGCACCGGCTGGCGGGCGGGCCGCTGCTGCCGCCCGGCACGCGGGTCACGGTCGTCGTCACGGGGCCGCCGGACTGACCGGCCGGCGGGCGCCGGCCAGCCAGCGCCAGCGGGGGAGTTCCAGCACGGCTGTCGCGGCGGCCAGCGCGCTCACCGCCACCGCCACCGCGGGCGGCCACGCCGCCCAGGCCGCGCCGACGGCGGCCGCCAGGTGCAGCACCACCAGCGCGACGGTCACCGGCCCCGGCGCCGCGACGAGCACGTGCGGCTTGTCACCCGGCGTCGCGAAGACGGTGGGCAGGGCGACGAGGACCACGACCGCCGCGGCGGCCAGGACGGGAGACCGCCCGGCGAGGGCCCAGGCCGCCGCCGTCCAGGCGGTCGGCTCGGGCCGGGATGCGCGGGACGGACGGTGTCCGCCCCGCCGGGGTGAGGTGGGGCGGGACGGGAGTGCGTACGTTCACGCGGGCAGGCCCGCACGCGGCGCGGGCGCCCCGGCGTACGGCGCGGGCCGTCCACCGCGCGCCCGGTAGCCGGGGGCGCCCTGACATGCGCTTTCAACACGCATTAGTCTGCGGCCAGTTGACCTGTGCGGCCCGCAGGGGGCCGAAGTGACGGACGGAGACGCCTGTGAGCGACGACACCACCGGGGAGTACTTCAACGACTCGCCCATCGACCTGCGGACCGACCAGCCGCACTCCGCCCGTATGTACGACTACCTGCTCGGCGGGAAGGATCACTACTCGGTGGACGGCGAGGCCGCCGAGAAGGCACTCGGCGCCTTCCCGATGCTGCGCACCGCCGCGCGCGAGAACCGCAAGTTCCTCGGCCGCGCCGTGCGGCACCTGGTGCGCGAGACGGGAATCCGGCAGTTCCTCGACCTCGGCTCCGGGCTGCCCACGGCGGAGAACGTCCACCAGGTCGCGCAGGCCGTCGAGCCCGAGTCCCGCGTCGTGTACGTGGACAACGACCCGATCGTCCTCGTCTACGGTGGCGCGATGCTCGCCATGGACGAGCGCACCGCCGTCATCCAGGGCGACATCCGCGACCCGCACGCCGTCCTGGACAACCCGGTGACGACCTCGCTGATCGACTTCTCGCAGCCGGTCGCCGTCCTCGCCGTCGCGGTGCTGCACTTCGTCGCCGACGAGGAGGACCCGGCCGGGATCGTGCGGACGCTGCGCGAGGCGGTCGTGCCGGGCAGCCACTTCATCCTGTCGCACGCCACCGCCGACATCGCGCCGGAGGAGGCCATGGGCGTGCAGCGCTCGTACCGCGCGCAGGGCGTGCCGCTGACGCTGCGGACGAAGGAGCGGTTCACCACGTTCTTCGACGGGCTGGACCTCGTGGAGCCGGGCGTGCAGGTCGTCTCCGACTGGCGCAGCACCGTGCCGGAGGCGGAGCGGCCCGACCCGGCGAACGTGTCGTGGTACGGCGGTATCGGCCGCGTCGCGTAGCGCGGGCGGGGATCAGGCGAGGGGCGCCGGGGGAGAGGACTCCGGCGCCTGGACGGCCGGGACGGGGCGCAGCAGCCGCAGCGCGACGATCCCCGCCACCACCAGCGCCAGCACCGAGAGGCCGGTGCTGATCCAGCTGGCGCCGAGCAACTGCCCGCCGAGGTAGCCGATCCCCACGCTGTAGACGGTCCAGACGACGGCCGCCAGCGCCGACCAGGGCAGGAAGTCACGCTTGCGGCGGCCCGACACCCCGGCGCCGAGGCTCACCACGGCACGCCCCGCGGGCGCGAAGCGCGCCAGCACGACGAGGAAGCCGCCGCCGCGCTTGAGCGCGGACTCCAGGCGCTGCTGCGCGGTGGACAGGCGCCGCGAACGGGAGATGGCGCCGTCGAAACGCCGCCCGCCGTGCAGCGCGGCGACGTACGCGAGCAGGTCACCGGCGATGGAGGCGGTCGTGGCGCACACGCCCAGCAGGAACAGTTGCGGGAGGTGGGTGTTCGCGCCGGGGCCGGGAAGTCCTGCGACGTCCGCCGCGGTACCGGCCGCGACGGTGGCGGCGGCCACCACCAGGGCGCCACTCGGCAGGACGGGGACGAACACGTCCAGCAGGATGGAGAGCGCCACCACGACGTAGATCCAGGGGGCGTAGAGCAGTATCCCCAAGGTGTCCTGCACAGCGTTCCCCGTCTTTCCGCTTCCGCCCCTGTCTCCCGGCTTCCGCCGGGGTGGGCCGCGTGTTCCTGTAGGACGCGCGATCGAACGTAGTGGTTCCGCCGTAAAGCGTACGCCCGAGTCCCCCACCCGGTGCACATGGGTGCGTGTGGCGGGGATCTCATGGCGGGGCTGGGCAGTGTGGTCCCGGACGACCGTCCGACGAGCACGAGGAGCAGCGGTGAAGGCACTTGTCACGAGCGGTGTGGTGGCGACGGCGGCGATGCTCGCCCTGGGCGGGGCCGCGGCGCCCGCGGGGGCGGCGGGGGGCGGCGGGGCGGGTTCCGGCGCCGGGGAGGCGGAGCACTGGCTGCGCGCCAAGGGAGAGTTCGGGCCGGCCGGCGACGGGG
Source organism: Streptomyces sp. MS19 (assembly GCF_047200595.1). Classification (NCBI taxonomy): domain Bacteria; kingdom Bacillati; phylum Actinomycetota; class Actinomycetes; order Kitasatosporales; family Streptomycetaceae; genus Streptomyces; species Streptomyces sp. MS19. The sequence continues at coordinate 5,481 of NZ_JBJZOH010000053.1, forward strand.
GCGACGTCCCGGCGGCGGTGACGTACGACGAGGCGCTCGTCCCGGCGGGGTCACACATCCGTGTCGGGCAGCGGGTCACCGGCGACCGGATGGTGATCGACCTGTTCGTGGGCGGCGTGGTGCCCGGCAGGACGTACGGCGCGCACGTCCACACCGAGCCGTGCGGGGCCGACCCGGCGTCGTCGGGGCCCCACTACCAGAACGTGCCGGGGGCCGCCACCGAGGAGAACGAGGTGTGGCTCGACTTCACGGCGGGCGGGGAGGGCTCCGGCAGCGCGGTGGCGCCGAAGAACTGGGTCTTCCGCGAGGGCGGCGCCGCCTCGGTCGTGCTGCACGAGCACGCGACCGGCCACGGCGGCGCGGCGGGCGACCGCCTGGCGTGCTTCACCGTCCCCTTCGCGGGCGCGGAGTAGGCGCCACCCCGCGGACCACGGCCCCCGGCGGGCGGCGCCGGTGCGGGATGCGTACCCGGCAACGCGCTGGCCAGCAGGAGGTTGGGGCCGTCGTGACCGGTCGTGCCCCGTCCCCGAGACGGAACGGGGGCGGGGCGGTCGTGGGTTCTGCTCGGGCCGGGGATACAGCGCGCTTCCGCCTGGCAGACGTATCCGAGGCCCTTGGAGTGCTGGCAGCGGTGCGGTGCGGGCACGCCCATGGCCGGGCCGTACGCCGGAACGTACGGCGTCTCGCGGATCTCGACGCGCTGTCCGGTGCACGTCTGGCACTGCCGGTGCGGGCCTGGGCAGTCGTCCGGCGGCCCCTCCGGCGCCTCTACCGGCTGATCCGTCCGGTTCCTCCGCAGGGGCCACAGCGTCGCTGCTCGTACTCCGTGGGTGGGCCCGGCTCCACCTGGGAGTGCCGGGCGACGAGTTCGCAGCCTTTGCCTCCGCGCCCAGTCATGGGCCGCCGGTGCGTCCTCGGGCCCACCGCCGCCGGGGAACCGGCGCGCGGCCGGCAGCACGGGCGGCTGCGGGGGGTCCGTCACCGTTCCTCCTCGTACATACACCGCGGCGGCGGGATCACGACCCCTCGCCCCCGGCCGGCATCTCGTCGTCCGCCGCGGCCGGGGCGGCGCGCCACACGGGACGCGGGAGCGGCCCCTCCAGGCCGGTGATGACGGTGATCTCCGGGTTCGGGTCACGTACCGGCGCGGGCTCGGGCGGCCGGTATCGGTCGTCGGTCACGGCGCCTCCCCGAACACCCGGCACAGCGCCGGGTACAGGACGTCGGGGTCGGTGAGGCAGTCCCCGGTCGGCGGGACGGCCAGCCACCGCACCTCGCCGCCCGCGTCAGCGTCCCACGGGCCGCTGACACGGTCGGCGGGCGGGATCGCGAGGACGTGCCCCCGTCCGAGAGGGGTGACGCCGAGGGGCCACCAGCGGGCCGTCGCGTCCCCGGCCGGGACCAGCCAGTGCAACAGCCGCTGCACCGGGTCCTCGACCACAGGCCCCGACAGGCCGGTGAGCGCCAGGCGCGGCAGCACGTACAGCCCTTGAAGCATCGGCACGCGGACCGCGTCGAACTGCTCGCCCAACGGCCTTATGCGCACGCGCCCGTCGAGCGGCAACCAGTCGGGCAGTGACAGGGGGGTGGTCTTCGCCATGGGCTCTCCCAGGCCAGCGGAACTCGGTGGAAGGACCGTAGAAAGGACGAAGCCCGGTGATCCACCAATGTGCAGTTATGTGCACCAACTTCCCTCTGCCGCCATGCCTCAAATCGTACTGTTGAGCCACTGCCCGCGTGGGTACGATGCTGCCGCACATCTCTGCACACCTCATTGCGGAGGCAGTCATGCGGTTAGTGTTCATCGGGATCGACCCCGAAACCGGCGATAAGCAGAGCCCGACAGTCTGGGTGGACACGGACGCAAAGGAGATCGTATTCCAGGGCTGGAAGCCCCCACAGGAACTTGAAGACGCCTGCGCCAGTACCGAAATCGCTGGGCACGCCACCGGAATCCCGGACAACGAGGCCGTTGTCCGCATCCCCGCACGGATGGTTCACATGATCAGGGAGGCATGCGATGCCGTCGAACGTTCCCAGCTTCGATGAGCTGATCGAAAGTTGCCATTCCGCTGTGCACCTGGAGATGCGGGACTCCTACGCGGTGGACTACGAAGAAGGCCCGTTTGCCGACTGGCGGAACGGCTTCCGTCACCATCCGGCCGACCGGGCGTCGTGGTGGCGTCCGTGGCTCGACCTCGTCGCCGAGACCGTGGGCAGGGGAGCGGAGATCCGCCGGGCGCGCATCATCTCGGAGCCGGTCAGCGAGTACATCCGGTTCGAGCACTCCGGAACGTTCACCAACGTCGCCGCTGGCGAACAGGTCCGCTGGCTGCCACGCCGCCGGGCGTCCGACATCGCCTTGCCAGGAAACGACTTCTGGCTGTTCGACCGGAGATGGGTCCACTGGAACCACTTCGACGGCGACGGGCAGTGGACGGGCGAAGAGATCACGGACGATCCCGCCGCCGCGGCCCTCTGCTCATCGGCCTTCAAGGCTGTCTGGGACCGCGCCACGCCGCACGACGAGTACAAGATCCAGTAGGAGCCGTCCCGCCCATGCCCATCTCGCCGTCGAGTTCCGCTCAGGTCGCCCGCGCCGCCGTCGCCCGGCGGCTCCGAGACCTGCGCAAAGGGTCCGGGCTCACGGTGACCGAGCTGGCCGACGCCTGCGGGTGGCACCATGCCAAGACCTCTCGTATCGAGAACGCGCGAACGAGCCCTTCCGCGCGCGACATCTCGGCGTGGTGCCTCGCCTGCGGTGCAGCGGATCAGGCCGCGGACCTGGTGGCGCAGTCGCTCAACGCGGAGCAGATGTACACCGAGTGGCGACACCAGGTCCGCAGCGGCATGAGGCAGCTCCAGGAGGACTGGAATCGATTCTTCAAGGAGACGCGGCTCTTCCGGGTCTATTCGTCCACGCTGGTCCCTGGGTTACTCCAGACGCAGGGATATGCAGCCGCCCTGCTGAGTGGCATTGCCGCATTTCGCGAGGTCCCCAACGACGGTGAGCACGCGGCAGCGGCGCGGGTGGCGCGGTCACAGGTCATTTACGAGTCGGACCGCAGAGTTGTGCTGGTGATCGAAGAGGGGGTTTTGTATCACCAAATCGGGGACGCAGACGCGATGGCGGCCCAGCTCGGATATCTGCTCACCGCTGGCGCCCTTCCGACCGTCTCACTCGGAATTGTGCCATTCCATGCCACGTCCCGCCCGATGCGCCCGGTGGAAACCTTCCACATCTACGACGACACGTTGGCCTCGGTCGAGCTTGTCTCGGCCCAGGTCAACATCAACCAGCCCAGCGAGGTGGCGCTCTACCTGCGGGCCTTCGAAAATCTGCGTGCCCTGGCGGTGTACGGGGCGCAGGCACGCTCACGCATCCTTCGGGCGATCGATGCTCTGTGAGGCCGCAGGAGGCGTCCTGCCGCCGCCGGAAGCGGCGTTGCGCGTTCTCACGCCCCTGCACGTATGCCATGCGGGGGTGAGTGTGGACCCCGGGCCCCCACGCCGGCCTGACAGGGAGCGCTCAGCCGGGCGTACCCGCAGATCAGGGGATATGGCGCCGACGGTGCCGGGTGCGGGATTCGAACCCGCAACCCGTCGCCACCCGCCGGCCCCTGTCCTGAGCCCGGGACCGCATGTGCGGCGAGGCCGCGACCGGCGTACTCGTCCCGTGGTCCCCGTCGCCACCGGCTGTTCCCCGCGCTCGCGGTCGTGGCGTCCAGAAGCGGGCTCAGTCCCGGGCGGGCGTCGCCGCGCGTGTCAGCGGGGCGCGCCGGCGGTCAGCCAGGCGCAGAGGTCGCCGGTCAGCAGGGTGCCGTCCTCCGCGACGCCGGGGCCGAGCGCGCCCAGGCCGAGCAGGTACACCGACGAACGGTCGCGGCCGTGGTGCCGCATCAGCAGCCCGGCGCCGCCGCTGTCGTCGCCCACCAGGGTCCAGCCGGGGGCGTACGCGGCGACCTCGTACGTCGCGTTGCGCTCGGCGATGTCGTGCGGCCCGTAGACCGTCACGCCGTCCGGCAGCGCCAGCCCCGGCGTCGTGCGCCACAGGCGGGCCACCGCCGGATTCGGGCCGTCGCGCAGTCCGGCCGCCAGGGCGGCGCGCACCGCGACGAAGCCCGCGAACGACTCCGCGTACGGGTACAGGCCGCCGTCGAACGGGTCCCGCCGCAGCACGGCGCGCTCACCCCCGGGCGACGCGCCGCCGAAGAGGAACGCGTCCCCGCCGTCCGGCTCGGCCGCGAAGCACAGCAGCCCGCCCTCCTCCCGCCGCCACGGGACGGTGACGGACTCGGCCGTGTCCGCGTGCGGCGGCGGCGCGACGACCGCCACCTCCGCGCCCAGGACCGTCCCCCGGCACGGGCCGTACGTCCGCAGCCACCAGCGGTACGAGCGCGGCAGCGCGCCCACCACGGCCTCGGCGGCGCGTACGTCCTCCTCCGCCGCCCCGCGCGCGGGGCGCCCGGCGGGCGTGAGCGCGTCGAGCAGTTCGCGGAGCCGGCCGAGGTCCGGGATCACGCGCGGCCCCGCACGAGGCGCCGCGCCACGGCGTGGGACCCCGCCACCGCCCCCGCCGCCAGCGCGAGGCCCGCCATCGCGTCCCGCGCCCGTACGGGCGGCGCCCCCGCCGCCCGCAGCCGCGCCCGCGCCCACAGCGACCAGGGCACCACCAGCGCGGCCGACGTCGCCGCGCCCGGCGTCCACGAACGCACCGCCGCCGCCTGCGCGAGATGCACCACCCCGTGCAGGCCGAAGCCGTCCACCGCCGCCCGGTACACCGCCGAACGGCCGCCCGTCCGCCGCCCCTCCCGGGCCACGGCGGCGACCAGCAGGCCCATCAGCCCCACGGCGGCCGCGAACTCCCGCTCGTTGACGGACGACAGCGCCCGCCAGACCCGTTCCGGCACCCAGGGGAACTCGTCGCGCAGCGCGGGCAGCCGCTCGGCCGTCCACCGCCCCACGCGCGCCAGCTCCTCCGCGTCGTGCAGCGCCCAGACGGCCAGGAGGCCCCAGCCGGGCGGGCGCGTCACGACTCGTCCACGACGAGCAGGACGCCGCCGTCCGCGGCGGGTTCGACGCGGACCCGTTCCAGCGTGGCCGCGCACGCGGTGGGCCGGTGCTCCACCGCGCGGGACCCGATGCCCAGCACCCGCATCCCCGCCGCACGGCCCGCCGCGATGCCCGCGCCCGAGTCCTCCAGGACGACGCAGTCGGCCGCGTCCACGCCCAGTTCGGCGGCGCCCTTGAGGAAGCCCTCCGGGTCCGGCTTGCTCGCGCTGACCGACTCGGCGGTGATCCGCACGGGTGGCAGCGGCAGTCCGGCGGCGTTCATGCGCGCGGTGGCCAGGGGCAGGTCGGCCGAGGTGACGAGGGCCCGCGGTACGCCCGCGCCGCGGGCCGCCGCGAGGAACGCCGCCGCACCCGGCACGGGCGCGACGCCGTCGAGGTCCGCCGTCTCGCGGGCGAGGAGGGCGCGGCTGTCGGCGAGGTTCAGCTCCATGGGGCGGTCGGGCAGGAGCGCGGCCATGGTCGCCCACGCCTGCCGCCCGTGGACGACGGGGAGCAGGTCGGCCGGGTCCACGCCGTGCTCGGCGGCCCAGGCGGTCCACACGCGGTGCACGACGGCGTCGGAGTCCACCAGGGTGCCGTCCATGTCCAGCAGGAGCGCGTGGGCGTGCAGGCGGGCGGTGCGCATGGCGGGCCGGCTCCAGACGGGGGCGGGGTACGGGGGGTGGGAGGAGAGCCAGTGGCCCCGCCCGTATCTGGTCGGGGAAGCGGGCGGAACCACTTTGTTTTTGTACGGTACAAAACGCGGGGCCGGTTTGGCCAGTCCCCGGGAACCGTCTTCCGGGAGCGTTCACCGCGCGTTCAGGCCGGGCGGGGCCGGTCTCGTCGCGCGGGCCGCGCCTTCTCCCGGGCGCCGTGCCCGATGGACCCCGTCCACGAGCGGCGCGCCGCCGGCCCACCGGTGGACCGTGGCCGGATTCCCGGGCCGTCCGGCGGCACCGCTCCCCGATCGCGGTCCCCGGATACCTGCCGAGGGCCACCGTTTCCGCCTCCCGTGCGATCCCGCCATCGAGCACGCGCATCGTCCGGCCTTTCGCGCCGGGGAAGAGCTGGGGAAGAGGAGACCCGCCGCGGCGCTGTCGGGCCCGCCCCGTGTGGAACGGCGCGCCGACGCGGCGGAGTTCCCCGTGGCGGGAAGGACCGCTCACGGGTGGTGCGTCAGGCCCCGCGGTCGTGCTCCCAGCGGGCCTCGTGGCCGCGTTCGGCGCTCAGCTGCACGACGAGGTCGCGCAGGTCGCGCGGACGGTCGGGGCCCCACCAGTCGCCGAGCAGCGCGGCCAGTTCGTCCTCGCGCGCGCGGGCGAGGCGCGCCGCCACCGCACGGCCGCGTTCCGTCGTGATCAGGAACACCCCGTCGCGCCACGTGAGATGGCGCTCCTCCAGCTGCCTGGCCGCCTCCGACACCGCGTGCAGCGACAGCGACGCGCGCTGCGCCAGGTACTCGGGGTGCACCCAGCCGTGCTCGTCCACGCGCAGCAGCAGCCAGGCCGCGGCCGGCAGCAGGTCCTCGCCCGCGCGCGCCGCGACGCGCCCGTACATGTCGCGCCGTCCCGCCCTGCTGCCCAGCAGCGACAGGGCGCGCGCGCACTCGTCCCGCGATGAGCGCGCCACCGGGTTCGGCGGCAGCGTCTCGCCCGCGTCGGGCGCCTGCACGCTGCCGCGCAGCGGCTCCTCCCGCAGCATCCATGCCAGTATGTGCGCGACGAGCAGCACCGGCACCGCGTACAGGAACACGTCGGTGATCGCGTCGGAGTACGACGTCAGCACGCGCGACCGCACGCCGCCCGGCAGCCGGGCCACGCCCTGCTGGTCGTGCGCGAGCGACTCGGGCGTCACCCCGTCCGGCAGGCGCACGCCGCGCAGCGAGTCCGCCAGATTGCTGGTGAGGTGGTTGGTGAAGATCGTGCCGAAGACGGCGACGCCGAACGCCGAGCCGATCGAGCGGAAGAACGTGACGCCCGACGTGGCGACGCCCAACTGCCGGTAGGGCACCGCGTTCTGCACCGCCAGCACGATGACCTGGAGCACCAGCCCGATGCCCATGCCGAAGACGGCGAACCAGACGCTCATCTCCAGCGTGCTGCTGTGCCGGTCGAGGGTGTGCATCAGCAGCATGCCGACGGCGGTGACGGCCGTGCCGACCACCGGATAGATCTTCCAGCGGCCGAAGCGGCTGATCAGCTGCCCGGAGACCGTCGAGGTCAGCAGCAGCCCGAAGACGAGCGGCAGCAGGTGGACGCCGGACAGCGTCGGCGACACACCTCGCACGACCTGGAGAAAGGTCGGCAGGTAGGTGAACGCCCCGAACATCGCCCAGCCGATGACGAACCCGATCAGGCAGCACAGCACGAACGTCCGCACCGCCGCCAGCTCCGGCGGCAGCACCGGCTCCTCCGCCCGCCGCTCCACCGCCACGAACGCGACCAGGCACACCGCCCCGAGGAGCGACACGGCCGCGACCTGCCACGACCCCCAGTCCCACGTCGAGCCGCCCAGCGACGTCACCACCACCAGGCAGGACGCGACGGCGGCGATCAGGAACGTGCCCGCGTAGTCGATGACATGGCGGCGCGGCGGCACCGGGATGTGCAGGAACGCGGCGATGACGCCGAGCGCCACCACCCCCACCGGCAGGTTGACGTAGAACACCCAGCGCCAGCTCAGGTTGTCCACGAACAGGCCGCCGAGCAGCGGCCCCAGCACGCTCGTCGCCCCGAACGCCGCCCCGAACAGGCCCTGGTACCTGCCCCGGTCGCGCGGCGGCACGAGGTCGCCGACGATCGCCATCGACAGCACGATCAGCCCGCCGCCGCCGAGGCCCTGGAGGAAACGGAAGCCGATCAGCTCCGCCATGTTCTGCGCCTGCCCGCACAGCGCGGAGCCGGCGAGGAAGATGACGATCGCCGTCTGGAACAGCCTCTTGCGCCCGTACTGGTCGCCCAGCTTGCCCCACAGCGGCGTCCCGGCCGTCGCGGCGAGCAGGTAGGCCGTGACGACCCAGGAGAGGTGGTCGAGACCGCCGAGGTCGCTGACGATCGTCGGCAGCGCGGTGGCCACGATCGTCTGGTCCAGCGCGGCCAGGAAGAGACCGAGGAGCAGCGCGCCGAGCGACAGGTAGAGGGAGCCGCGCGAGTGCGTCCCCGCGCCGGGGGAGGGACCCGTACGGGTGGCGGGGTCCGCGCCGGGGGACGGCTCCATGGTCCCGCCTCCTCGTGTTCAACACGCCGGTCGTTCGTTCGCTTGCCTTGCTGCAAGTCTGTCCGCATTTGCCCGCTTCGGCTTCTTGGGCGACGCCATCCCCTCACCCGATGGGGTGGTGCATAATCGCTGCCATCACAAGGGGACGGGGACGGGAGGCGCCGGTGACCGACCAGCCCGACTGCCTGATCTGCGGGCGACCGGCGTCAGCGTCCGGGGACCCGTCCTGCGACTGCCTCACGCACTCGCTGTCGCGCCGCGTGGACCCTCCGCTGCACGGCCCCGACCCGGCGGACGTCGCACGCTTCCCCCTCGAACCGCCGCCCAGGTCACACGCGATGAGCGTGCCGCAGCCGCCCCTGCCGCGCCCCACCGTGCGGCCCGCGCCCGACTTCGAACAGGTCGCCCACCTCGGCCCCGCCCGCACCCCCGGGACCCACCGCAAGCCGCGCCAGCGCACGCGCATGGCCACCGCGGCGGGCGGCGCCGTCGCGGCCGTCGTCGGCACCACGGCGCTCGCCGCGTCGTTCCTCGGCGGACAGGGCCGTTCGGACGAGGCGCTGCGCCGCGACGCCGACGGCCCGGCGCTGGAGACGCCGGACATCGACGCGTCCGAGACGCCCGTGATCCCCGCCCCCCGCGACCCCACGCGTACGCCGGGGCACGACGACGCGACCCGCGACGGCGACGGCTCGGCCGAGCACACGGTCCCCCCGCCGCGCGACGGCCACGGCGGGCGGCACCCGTACGTGCCCGAGCCGCACCACCCCGCGCAGCCCCCGCCACCGGCCGCCTCCGAGGACCCGCCGACACCCGGCACGCCGGGGGACTCCGACTCGCCCGAGCCACCCGGGGGGCCGACGCCGCCGGAGAGCCCGAAGCCCACCGATCCGACCGATCCGACCGATCCGACCGATCCCGGCGACCCCACCGACCCGGGGGAGCCGACCGACCCGACGGACCCGACCGACCCCGGGGACCCCACCGACCCGACTGATCCCACCGACCCGACCGACCCCACCGACCCGGAGACCCCGCCCGTCCTCCAGCTCGGCGACGAGGGCTCCGAGGTCGTCGAACTCCAGCTCCGGCTGCTCCAGCTCGGCTGGGTCTACAACGGCGCGACGGACGGCGTCTTCGACGAGGCGACCCGCGCCGCCGTCGCCCGCTTCCAGAACGCCTACGGCGTCGCGGGCGACCCGCAGGGCACCTACGGCGCCGCCACCCGGGCCGTCCTGGAGGAGAACACCACGGTCTGACCCCCGTCAGCGGCCCGGCGCCTCGAAGCGCGCCGGTACGTCGAACGCCGCCCGCCGCGTCGCCCTGCGCACCGCCCGCAGCACCGTCCCGCCGCACACCGCGACCAGCCCCGCCGTCAGCAGCGCGCGCGGCACGTCCCAGCCGAGCGACGTCGTCAGCACGTACGCCACGTAGCGCCGCAGGTTCTCGTGCGCCGGATCACCCGGCACGAACGACACGCCCGTGGACAGTCCCGCCAGGTACGGCCAGCCCTGAAGGTTGATCACCAGCCCGTAGCCGAGCGACGAGACCGCCCCGTACGCAGCCAGCAGCGCCACCTCGGCGCGCCCCCGCAGCCGCTCCCCGCCCGGCAGCAGCCCCGCGCCCATGGCCACCCAGCCCATCGCGAGCATCTGGAACGGCAGCCACGGCCCCACCCCGCCCGTCAGCAGCGCCGAGGCGAACATCGCCACCGACCCCACCACGAAGCCGAACCCCGGGCCCAGCGCCCGCCCCGCCACCACCATCAGGAAGAACATCGGCTGCAACCCCGCCGCCCCCGCCCCCAGCGGACGCAGCGCCGCCCCACCGGCCGCCAGGACGCCCAGCATCGCCACCGCCTTGGCGCCGAGCCCCGTGTCCGCGATCGTCGCCGCGACCACCCCGAGCAGCAGCGGCAGCAGCAGGGCGAACAGCCAGGGGGCGTCCGCCGAGTGCGCCAGCCCCGAGCCGGGGTCGGCCAGCAGCGGCCAGCCGAACGCCACCACCCCGACCGCCGACACCAGCGCGAGCGCCGCCGCCGAGCGCGGCCCGAGCCCGACGACGGCGACCCGCCGCGTCACGGCGCGCCCTCCCGGCCCAGCGCCCCCGCGACCTGCCCCACCGTCAGCCAGGGTCCGGGCGCCAGCACCTTCGCCACCTGCGGCGCGAAGGACGGCGACCCCACCACGACCTCGGGCGTCGGCCCGTCCGCGACGACCTCGCCCTCCGCGAGCACCACCACGCGGTGCGCGACGTCCGCCGCAAGCTCTACGTCGTGCGTCGCGAGGACCACGCAGTGCCCCTGGGCCGCCAGTTCCCGCAGGACGGCCGCCAGACGTTCCTTCGCCGCGTAGTCGAGGCCCCGCGTGGGCTCGTCGAGCAGCAGCACGGGCGGCGCGGCGGTCAGCACGACGGCGAGCGCCAGCACCAGCCGCTGCCCTTCCGACAGGTCCCGTGGGTGCGCGTCCTCCCGTACGTCCGGCAGCAGGCGCGTCACCAGTGCGCGGCACGTACCCGGCGCCGCCCCCGCGTCCGCGTCGGCCGCCGCGCACTCGCCGCCCACCGTCTCCGCGAACAGCAGGTCGCGCGGGTCCTGCGGGACCAGCCCCGCGTGCCGCAGCAGTTCCGCGGGCTTCGCGCGGTGCGGCACGACGCCCCCCGCGAGCGTCACGGACCCGGCGGCCGGCGCGTGCATCCCGACCAGCGTGCGCAGCAGAGTCGATTTCCCCGCCCCGTTGCGCCCCATCAGCGCGACTGTCTCGCCGGGCCCCACCGCGAGCCGTACGCCCCGCAGCACCTCCGCCCGCCCCCGCCGCACCGCCAGGCCGCGCACGTCGAGCAACGGCGCCTGCCCGGCGCCGGGTTCCCGCACGGGCACGGGCCGCAGCCTGTCCAGCCGCTCCCGCAGCGCCCCGGCGCGCCGTCGCGCGTCCCGCACGGACAGCGGTAGCGGCTCCCACCCCGCCAGCCTGCCCAGCGCGACCACCGGCGGCCGTACGGGTGAACGCGCCAGCACCGCCGCCGGATCGCCCAGCACGGGCGCCCCACCCGGCGCGGGCAGCAGCAGCACCCGGTCCGCGTACTGCACGACGCGCTCCAGCCGGTGCTCCGCCATCAGCACGGTCGTCCCCAGGTCGTGCACCAGCCGCTGCAACACGGCCAGCACCTCCTCGGCCGCCGCCGGGTCGAGCGCCGACGTCGGCTCGTCCAGCACGAGCACGCGCGGATGCGGCGTCAGCACCGAGCCGATCGCCACCCGCTGCTGCTGCCCGCCCGACAGGGCCGCCAGCGGCCTGTCGCGCAGGTCGGCGAGGCCCAGCAGGTCAAGCGTCTCCTCCACGCGCCGCCGCATGACGTCGGGCGCCATGCCGAGCGACTCCATGCCGTACGCCAGCTCGTCCTCGACCGTGTCCGTCACGAAGTGCGCCAGCGGGTCCTGCCCGACCGTGCCCACCACGTCCGCCAGGTCCCGTGGCGGATGCGTACGCGTGTCACGCCCGGCGACGGTCACCCGGCCGCGCAGTGTGCCGCCCGTGAAGTGCGGCACCAGGCCGCAGACCGCGTTCAGCAGAGTCGATTTCCCCACCCCGGAAGGCCCCACCAGCAGGCACAGCTCGCCCTCCTCCACCGTCAGGTCCACGCCCGCCAGCGCAGGGGCCGCCCCCTCCGCGTACGTCACCGACACGTCCTCGAAGCGGATCACCGCCCCACCGCCCCCACCGCCGGGCGCGGCGCCACCAGCGCGGGCAGCAGCCCCACCAGCACGCCCACGGCGGGCAGCACGGGCAGGCGCGGCGCCGTCAGCGGCACCGCCGGGGGGTTCAGCGCCGCCGCGTCCGCACCCGCCGCACCCGCCGCGTACGCCATCACCGCCGCGACCACCGCGCCGGAGCCCGCCACCAGCCACGCCCGCACGCCCCACCGGTCCGGCCGATAGCGCGTCCGCACCGTCCGCCGCCCGCCCAGCACCAGCCCGCCCAGCGCCGCCGCCACCCCCGCGAGCAGCAACGGCAGCCCGTACACCGCGCCCTCCGCCGCCAGCAGCCCGTAACTGCCCGCGCAGACCCCGACGAGCCCGCCTAGCGTCAGCGCACCCGTCGCGCGCCGCACAGCGGGCGGCACATCGGCCGTCCGCCCGTAACCCCGCGCGTCCATCGCGGCGGCCAGCGCCACCGACCGCTCCAGCGCACCCTCCAGCACAGGACGCGCCACCTCCAGGAACGAACGCGCCCCCCGGTCCCGCCGCCCCCGCAGCCGCCGCGCCGCCCGCATCCGCAGCACATCCGTCACCAGCTGCGGCGCGAACGTCATCGCCACCACCACGGCCACCCCGATCTCGTACAGCGCCCCCGGCAGGGACTTCAGCAGCCGCGCCGGGTTCGCCAGCGCGTTGGCCGCGCCCAGGCAGACCAGCAGCGCCGCCAGACGCAGCCCGTCCAGCGCCGCGAACACCACGCCCTCCGCCATCACCCGCCCGCCGATCCGCACCCCGGCCGCCCAGTCCGGCAGCGGCACCTCGGGCAGCGTCACCAGCAGCGTCGTCCCGCCGATCGGCGAGCCGAGCGCGACCGCGAAGACGACCCGCAGCACGACGACGAACGCGCCGAGCGCCAGGTAGAAGCCGAACGCGCGGGCCCACGGCGCGTCCGTCCGGCGCGCCGCCACCACGTACCCCGCCACCGCGACGAGCAGGGCCAGCAGCAGCGGGTTCGTCGTCCGCGACGCGGCCGTGGCCAGGCCGAGGGCCCACAGCCACCAGGCGCCCGCGTGCAGCGCGTTGGCGCGGGTCGCCAGCGGCGCGCGGAGGACGGCGGACACCGCCGTCAGTCCCTCCGGCGGCGGCCGTGCACCAGCGCGGCGGCCACCAGGACGGCGACGGCGGCGATGCCCGCGACGACGCCGACGGCGGTGGATGTCCCGTTCCCGCCCTCGTCACCGCCGTCCCGCGCCTCCCCGCCGGACGACCCCTCGCCCTCCGACGACACCGCCTCGCCGCAGCCGCGCTCCGGATAGCCCGCGATGCCGCACAGCAGCGCCCCCGCGTCGTACCGCAGCGGCTCGGCCACCGACGCCAGCGCCTCCGCGGCGGTGGCGCCCTCCGGCAGGTCCGCGCACGCCGTCAGCGGCTCCGGCGGCTCCTCGCCCGCCGGGGCGTCCTGCGGCGTGCCGAAGTCCACGACGACCGCGACGTGCCCGGCCGGGTCCTCCGTGCCGCAGACGGCCGCGAAGTCCGCGCCAGCGCGCGGCGTGGCCTGCCCCCCGGCCTCGGTGCTCACCGCGAAGCGGAAGCCGATCAGCCCGCCCGCCTCCGGCCGCGCCGTGCCCGGCCCCTCGTCCGCGTACGCCCAGTCGCCGCCGTCCCCGGCCTCCCAGAACGACCAGTAGCGGTACGCCGTGTCGTCGGCCGACGCCGCCCCCGCCACCGGCCACAGCACCGCCGCCGCGGCGGCGAGCGCGACACCCAGCGCCCGTATGCCCGTACCGCGCACCTACTCGGCCTTCCGCGCCCGGCGGCGGGTCAGCAGCACGCCGATCACGATCCCGATCACCAGGCCCACCCCGACGACGACCCACACCACGGCCCCAGGCGAGCCGCCGTCGTCCCCGTCGCCCGCCGCGTCCGCCGCGCCCTCGTCGGGGGCGGGGCCGAGACGGTCGAGCGCGGCCACCAGGTCGGTGCCGCCGAAGTCGGTCGCCGAGGTGTCCGTCGCGTGCGCCGCGAGGATCAGCATGCCGAGCGCCGCCGGGCTCGCCGTCACGTCGGGCCAGGCGCCCGCGTTCTCCCGCAGCCAGCCGAGCGGGGCCTGCGCGGCGTCGCGGTGGCCGCCCGCCGCGAGGGCCAGGACGGTCTTGGCGGTGCTGCCGTAGTCGGGCTGCTCGTCGTCGGCGGAGCCGGGGAGCGTGGTGACGAGGTGCTGCTCGTTCGCCCCCAGCAGGGCCTGGAGCTGCGCGCCGCCCGCCGACGCGGCCGTCACGTGCGCGGGCACGGTGTCCTCCGACGCGCCGTCCGAGGGCATGCCGGGGTCGGTACGGTCACCCGGCGCCTCGCCCGGCGTGTCCCCGCCCGGCTCCTCCGTACCGTCGCCGTCCTCGCCCCCGTCGGCCCCCTCGGGCGTGTCCCCGTCCGAGGGCTCCCCGGACGGCGAGCCCGCCGTACCGCACTCGGCTACCTCCAGCGGCGCCGCCTCCTCCGTGCCCGGATCGACGAGCAGCCCGCTGCCGTACAGCGCCAGCACCGCGTCGGCGGTCGCCGGGCCGTTGCCCGTCAGATCGCCCGTCTCCTCGTCCGGCTGCCAGGCGAACGCGCCGCGCTGGTCCTCCGCCGCGCCGCAGCCGAGCTGGAGCGCCGTCAGCGCGTCCCAGGGCGAACGGTCGTCTCGGGTCACCTCGGCCGGGTCGCGCCCGGCGGCGGTGAACGCGCCGACGATCACCGCCGTCGAGTTCGCGTCGGTCGCGCCGCCCGGCGCGTAGCCCCAGCCGCCGTCCTCGTTCTGCACACCGGTGAGCCACGTGAGCGCCGCGTCCACCGCCTCGCCGTGGCCGCCGAGCGCGGCGAGGGCCTGCGCGGCGAGCGCCGTCGCGTTCGAGTCGGCGCCCGTCACGTCCTCGCACGGCTCCGCCGGATTCGCCCGGTACGCGAGGAACGAACCGTCCCCGCACTGCTGGCCGGCCAGCCACGTCACGGCCTCCTCGGCCGGGGTGTACCCGACGGAGTGCTGCGCCAGCAGCGCCACCGACTGCCGCCACACGCCGTCCATCTGCGGATCGCCGCTGCCGAAGAGCCCCTCGGGCAGCTGGTCGGCCGCCGCGGCCGTCCCCGGCGTCAGCGCGGAGGCGGCCAGCAGCGCCGCGCTCCCTGCCAGGGCGGCGGCTGCGCGGCGCAGCCGGTGCGACCGGGACGCCGGGCGCTGGTTCGCGGGTGTGGACACGCGGAAGCCTTTCACTGTGCCGGCGGCCG
This sequence comes from Streptomyces sp. MS19, assembly GCF_047200595.1. Lineage (NCBI taxonomy): Bacteria > Bacillati > Actinomycetota > Actinomycetes > Kitasatosporales > Streptomycetaceae > Streptomyces > Streptomyces sp. MS19. The sequence continues at coordinate 20,707 of NZ_JBJZOH010000053.1, forward strand.
GCACGGCTCACCCCCGGGGCGCGGACCATGCCGCGCGGCGGGGCACCGGGCACAGCGCCGTACTCCTCGACGGGCCGGCCGCCGTTCCGGCGGCCTGGGGTGCCAGTGCTGCCCGCGCCGGGCGCTCCGGCTCGCGGACGGCGCCGCCCTCGCGGAGCCGTCACGCACACGGTTGCGGGTCAGCGCCGGATTCCCACCGGCTTCTCCCATTCGCGGGCGACTGCACCCCTCACTCTATCGGCCGCCCCCACACCCCCCACCCGCGGCCGCTGCTGCCCGTCCGCTCACCCGCCGTCCGGGTCCCGCATGACGCTGTCCGGCAGCCCGTGCAGCCGGAAGATGGCGACGCGCTGTTCCTCGACCGTCACCACCTGGTCGGCCCGCGCCGGAGCGAAGATGTCCACGGTCTCCTCGTCCACCCGTCCCGCACCCGGCACGAACGTGTACACGCGCCGTCCCCCCGACATCCCGTTCAGCAGCCCGGACGGAGTGACGTCGGGGCGCGCCCCCTGGCAGCAGAGCAGCAGTCCCTCGTCCTCCAACTCGCCGCGCACCCGGTGCAGGCAGGCGAACAGGTTGCTGCCCGGGAAGTCCTTCGCCTCCTGCCCCTCCCGTACCACCGTGACGACGAACGGCGGCGCATCGGTGAACCGCAGGCCCACAGTCCCGCGCGGCACCCGGTCGGCGATCCCCACCGTCTCCAGCGTCACCTGCTCTGTCATCCCGCTCCTCGGAAGTTCGGATTCGCATGGTAGGTCCCTGACGCGTCCCACGCCCCAGCGATCTCGGATGGATCGATGGCGCGGGGATAGGCGAACTCGTACTCGTGGGAGCTGTTGTTGCCCGGCAGAGCCGCGTTGACGTCGACACCGCCGTCCCTCGCGCGGATGTCGTAGAGGTAATTTCCCTGCCCCTGCGCGCGCGTCTGTCCGTATCTCAGATTGTCGGTGGTGCCCACATAACCTGACTCCGGGTAGTAAGTGCCACCCAGGCCCGCCTGGTGCTGCTCCAGGTCCATGTTCGTGCCCCTTGGCTCGAATCCCGAATCGAAGATCTCGTCAGGGTGCCGGCTGTCCACGCGGTATCGCTGATAGGGCGCGAGTCCGAGCGGATCACACCACGTATGAGGATTGACCACGTACCCGTGCGGATTGAGCGCGGGGGAGAGACCGAGCGGGTCGGTGCTGATGTAGCGGGCGGTCTCCGGGTCGTAGTAGCGCTGGTAGTTGTAGTGCAGGCCCGTTTCCCGATCGTGGTATTGCCCGGGAAAACGGAGCGGGGTGTATGCCGTACTGTCCGACGCCCATGCCGTCACACCCCAGAGCGTCCGGTGCGCTCGCCACGCCACCTTCCCGTGCGTGTCCACGAGTTCGGTGGGGGTGCCCACCAGGTCGGTGACTATGGCGAAGTACCGGGAGTCGATCTCTTCCTGTGTGGTGGTGTCGGTGAGCCGTTCCGACTGGGTCAGCGGGACAAAGCCCTCGTGATGCCAAGTGAGCGTCACGGCCAGCGGGCGTCCTGCGGTGGTCGTCGTCTCCTCCGCAAGGGTGGACCCGTCCCAGCAGGTGAGGGTCTCCTCGACGACGGTCTCGCCGTCGGCGGCCAGGCGCTGTTTCGCCAGGCGGCGTCCGAAGGGGTCGTACCGATAGCGCCAGACCGTGCCGTCCGGTGTGGTCACACGGGTGAGCCGGTCTTCGGCATCCCAGGTGTACCGCCAGATGCGGGGCTTGCGGGAGATCCGTGTGTGGTGGCGTTCGACCACACGGCCCGCCGCGTCGTGGACGTAGCGCGTCGGACGCAGGCGCGGGAGACGTGCGCCGGCGTGGGTACGCGGCCCACGGGCGCTGGACTCGTCGCCCCGCCGGGCCTGCCGCCCCTCCGTCCGGTCTCCGGTGAGGTCATAGACGTACCGCTCGGTCCAGTCGCGTGCCTGGACGGCGGTGACCCTGCCCACGGCGTCGAGGGTGAAGTCGCTCCGCCCGGCGAGACGGTCGTCGATCCCGACGGGGAGGCCGTCTGCCCGGTACCGGTACGTGCGGGTCTGCACCAAGCCGTGGTCGCCTGTCACACGCTGTTCCGTCAGCCGTCCGGCGATGTCCCAGGTCTGGGTCAGCTCCAGTCCGTCGTTCGCCCGGCGCAGGACCTCACGCCCTGCGTCGTCGTGGGTGAAGTCCAGCCGGTGCCCAGCGGTCTCCAGCGCAGTCGTGCGGCCTGCGGCGTTCCGGTGCCACAGAGCGCGGGCACCGCCGGGCGTCACGCGTTCGGCGAGCCGTCCGGCGGCGTCGAAGCGGTAGGAGAGCCGCCGTCCGTCGACCGTCTCGGCGATCGTGCGTCCCGTGGCGTCGCGCTCCCAGCCGAGTGTGCCCTCGGCGTTCGACGCCTCTGTCAGCCGACCGGCCGTGTCCCGCTTGTACCGGGTGGGTACGCCGTCCATGTGTTTCGCGATGACCCGGCCGAGGGGGTCGAGGTCATAGGTGACGGTCTGCCCGGCGCCGTTGGTCCTGGCCACCAGGCGGTCTGCCGCGTCATACCGGTAGGTGACCGTCCGGCCGTCGTAGTCGGTCTCGCCGACGAGGCGTCCAGCCGGGTCGTAGGTGTAACGCCAGGACAGGCCGTGCGGGTCGGTGACCTCCGTCAGCCGGAGCGAGGCGTCGTGATCGAAGGTGTACCGGCCGCCGTCGGGCCCCGTACGCGCGGTGAGGACATCGAAGTGCCCGTACTCGAAGCGGCTCGTCCCGCCCTGCGCGTCCGTATAGCTCAGGCAGTTGCCCTCGCCGTCGTACTCCCATGCCTCAGCCGCACCGTCGGGTGCGATCCGCCGCGCGAGGCGCCCCTCCGGTGTCCATTCCAGGCGGGTGACACCGCCCCCGGGGTCCGTCGTCCTCCGGATCCGGCCCGAGCGGTCCCGGTCGTGGACGGTACGGGACCCGAGGGGGTCGATGACCTCCACCGCGAGCCCGGCGGCGTCGCAACGCACGTGGGTGGTGCCGCCGAGAGCGTCGGTCACGCCCGTCAGCCGGCCAGCGTCGTCATAGGTGAACCGTGTCACCGCCCCGGCGGGGTCGGTGACGGACACGCAGTTGCCCTGGCCGTCGTATCCACGCCGCCACGTCCCACCGTCCGGCAGCGTGACCTCGCGGGCCTGGGCGGACGGGTCGTACTCGTACGTCGTCCGGCTGCCGTCCGGACAGGTGACGGCGAGAGGCTGGCCCGCCTCGTTACGCGTGAAAAGGGTCGTGTTGCCCAGCGGGTCCGTCACCGCGCGGACGTGGCGCGAGGTGTCGTACGCCATGCGGTGCACGGCACCGTTCGCGTCGATCCGTGCCGTCTGCCGGTACATGGCGTCGAACACATGCCGGGTGACGGCGCCCGCCGCCGTTGTGAGGGAGGTGACGCGCCCACCGGGCCATTCCGGGTGGCTGCCGTCGTAGGCGAGGGTGAGGGAGACATGTCCTGCCTCGCCTCCCTCGGCGACGCAGCGGTCCTGGTCGTCGTACGCGTAGCGGTAGTGCCTGTCGTTGGAGTCCGTCCACGACGTCACCCGCAGGCGGTCGTCGTAGCCGAGACGGAGAGACGCGCCGTCGGCGTTCCGGACGGTCGTCAGATTGCCGTCCGTGTAGGTGTAGCGCCGGACGACGACGTCCCCGCCGTCGTCGGCCGCACCCGCGAGGGCGAGTGCCGTGATGCGCCCTGCCTCGGTGGTGATCTTCAGGTGGTAGCCGCCGGAGTGGCGGATCGCTGTCGGAGCGCCGTCCGGGCCGCGGTCGAAGTGGATGAGGTTTCCCGTGCGGTCCCCGAGCCACCGGATCACGGCGACGCCGTCGTCGTCGGGCGCCGCGAAGCAGCGGGTCGCGCCAGTGAGCGGATCGGTGAGCCGGAAACCGCCTTCCGCGTGCCGTGCGAGCGGCCAGGCGGGGCCCAGGTGCGGAAGCACCTCCATGCCGGACTCGGGCGGGTGAGGGTAGGCCAGCAACACGCCGTCCTCGGCGACGAACACCACGCCCTCGGCGTCGACGTCCAGGCGCTGGTCGCAGGTGGACGACCAGGAAGGGCCGAACCAGCGCCCGGTTCGGTAGCCGGATTCCACGCGCCTGGTGAACGTCAGAGGGAGCGTGCCGGGCAGGGCGATGTCCGTCTGGGAGAGGAACATGCGACCGGTGGCCAGATCGACCGGGTCGGTTCCACCGGTGGGAATCAGGTCCCGACACCGTTCGAACGCGGCGTCCATGCCGTCGGCGAGCATGGCGCGGCCCCGGGTGGCGAGGCCGCGTATGCCCTGGGACATGCCGCGCAGGCCGCCTCTGGCGGCGGTCAGGCCGCCGCGGAGTCCGCGGGCGAGGCCGCCGAGGGTGGTGAGGCCTTTCATGCCGGGGATGCAGTCGAGTGCTGTCAACTTCGGCCCATACAGTATTCCCGTGAATGTGCCTCTGACCTGCGAGTATGCGGGCGATGCCGTTGTTATGCGATCGATACCCGCAGGTGGCCGCTGCCTCTGGGAGCGGCGGCCGTTCCTCGGTGTCGCCGGGGGTGGAGAGGCTTTGGGCGGGAGCTGCGGGGCGTGTGAGGGGCGGGGGCCGTACGCTGGCCAGCGGATCGGGCAGGCTTGCTCCTGCCCGCTGTAGTGCCCGATTGGCCCCCGCAGAGGCTCACACGCCCCGTGGCTGCCTAAAGCCTCGGCGTTCGGGCTGACTGGTCAGTAGAGCGTGAAGAGCCCCGCGCACGCGTCCGAAGGGGATGGGTGCGTGCGCGGGGCGGCTTGGGTTATCCGGCGGCGGGGAGGCGGCGGCAGGGGCAGTCCGCCCAGCATTCCTCGATGCCGTCGCCGTCTGCCTGTGCGGCGGCTCGGCGGGCGGCTATGGCCTGTTGTTCTTGCTGTGCTTTCCACTCGGTCAGCCAGCGGGCAGACTCGTGAATCACCACGTACCAGGGGACGAGGGTGGTCGGGTCGGCAATGACTTCAAGGGGTTCGTCGTGGGGCGTGAGCACGTCGGTGTGCTTGGCGATGAAAGCGTCCGCTGGGCTGAGTTGGGGGAGGTGGAACGCCAGCGTGGGTGCGTCGTCCTGAAGGGGGTGTTCCTGGGCGACCGGGGGGCCGGTGCGGCGGCGGTGAGATCCGACGGCAGGGGCGAGGAGGAGACGCAGGCACGCCTTCAGGGCGCGCACGATAAGGTTGCGCACGTCAACAGGTCCAATCTGTTGGCCATGGCCCCGGGGAGTGTGTCCAGCACTCCGCCGGGGTTCAATTTTGGGTTGTGACGCGAGGCTAGCACGGGCGTGTGCTAGCGGGGTCGGCTGTGGCGCGGCTGGTTCGTATCGCCGTCGCCGTCAGCTTGCCCGGTCACGAGCGCGG
>NZ_JBJZOH010000054.1:0-25503 GCF_047200595.1 Streptomyces sp. MS19
GCCCGCCGCCGGCGAGCAGCGCACCGCCCCGTGACCGGTCGGCCGGCCACGGGGCGGGGTGCCGGGTCAGCCGCCCGTGCAGGCGAGGCCGCCCGGCGGGGTGGCGCCGCCCGCGACGACGAAGCCGAACGTGGTGGTGCCGCCCGGCGCGAGCGTCCCGTTCCACGCGGCGTTCCGCACGGTGACGGACCCGCTGGTGCCGCTGGGCTGCCCGTTCCACAGGTTGTCGAGGGACTGGCCCCCCGGCAGGGTCAGCGTCACGGCCCAGCCGCTCAGCGCGGCGCCGCCGGTGTTGCGCACCGTCACCTCGCCCTGGTAGCCGCCCGACCAGCTGCCGACCGCGCGGTAGGAGGCGGCGCAGACGCCCCCGGGGTCGCCGCCGCCCGTGTCACCCCCGGTGTCACCGCCCGTGTCTCCCCCGGTGTCACCGCCCGTGTCACCGCCGGTGTCACCGCCGCTGCCGCCCGTACCGCCCCCGTCGTCCGTCAGGACCGGCGTCTGCCAGTTCCGCCACGCCGCCAGGTCACCCCGCTTGGACGCCGCGATCCGGAACACGCCGGGCGCCTGGCCCGACCCCCGCAGGAACGTCGCGATGCTCTGCTGCAACGGCGTCCGCCACTCCGGCCGCACGGCGCAGTGCGTACCGCTCTGCACATCCGACACGTACGAGATGTTGGCCCGCGCGCCGAGCGCCTGGTAGACCTCGGCCCCGCCGAGCGCCGCGACACTGCCCGACCGAGCGGCCAGCCAGTCCACGTGCGGGTTCTCCATGATCAGCAGACCGCGCGGCGCGACCATGGCCACGATCTCGTGCGTGTCCACCGGCAGCGACGCCGGGTTGCCCGTGTACGAGCCGAACGCGTCGCCGAGCCACGGCTGTTCACCGTACGCGCTGCTCAGCGGCTGCGACCCGCTCTCCCCGGCGACGGAACGGAACGCGGGCACCCCGCCCGTGCCCGACTCGATCGGCATCGTGAGCGCCACACGCTGGTCGAACGCCCCCGCGACGAAGGCGCCCTTCCCGAACCGCGAACACCCCGTCACCCCCGTCGCGTCCGCCCGCAGCACACTGCCGCCCGACTGCTCGATCACATCGATGATCCGGCTCACCCCCCACGACCAGGCCATCAGCAGCCCCGTGCTGCTCGACCCGCCGTAGAGGCTGTAGAACGCGCCCTGCTTGCTGCTGCGCGGCGTGCCCTCGCGGCCCACCGCGTACGGGTCGAAGCTCACGACGGCGGCGCCGGACGCCTTGATCGTCGCGGTGTCCGCGCCCAGACCGCCGAGGACCACGACGGCGGGGAACGGCCCCGTTCCGCTCGGCAGGTCCACGCTCGCGGAGAACGAGGCGCTCCTGCCCTGCTCCGTCACGTTCACCGTGATGCCGGTCCGCGAGACGGTGCCGGTGACGCTGTCGGGGCGCTCGGGCTTCTGGCCGTACACCGTGCGCTCCGCGAGCTCCCTGATCTCGGCGCGGCGGCAGCGCCAGTCGGACCGGTCGGAGATGCGGGTGCCGTCGATGCGGGTGAACGGGTCGGGCAGGAGCGACTGGCTGGGCGAGGGGCCGGGGGAGGGGACGGCGCAGTCGGCGCCGTCGTCCTCGACGGCCGCCGCGGCCAGGACGGTACGGGCCTGGCCGCCCGGGGCGTCCGCCTGCGCGCCGAGCGTGGTGGTGGTCAGCCCGGCGACGGCGGCGAAGGCCACCACCGCCCAGAGCCGGGGCCGGTATCGGGTCAGACGCATGGGAGACACCTCCGGGGAACGGGTGCGGGTGCGGGTGGGAAAGGCGTGGGCAACTCCCGGCGCGGGCGGCCGGCGGGGACGCGGTGACCACAGGGGACGCGTGCGCGCTCCAGGTCAACGAGGTGCGAGCCGTTGCCGGCCAGACGTGGGAGCGCTCCCAGGGTAGGAGGGGGGCCGAGACGTGACAACACGCCGGACAGTGCCGTCCGAGGTTGGCCGTTCTCGTACTCCTCCGGGCCGCCCGGCGGATCACGCGGGGGCGGCGGAGCAGCGGGAACCGTCAGGCCCGCCGTCCCCGGGCCCCGGTCCGGTGGAAGTTTCCGGCCACTTTCCGGAACAAGTCGCCTGTCCTACCGGAAAGTTGACCGGCGCGCCGTTCCGCTCAGGCGGTCTCGCGCAGCAAGCGCGTCACCGCGTCCGCCTCCGCGCCGATGCCCTCCCGCACGCGCGCGGGCAGCTCCTCGAACGCGTCCACTCCGACGCCCGTCCGCGCGGACCGGCTCCACGTCCTTACCGCCAGGCCGTCCACGACAACGGTCGCCCGGATGATCCCGCCCCCCCCCGGCCACGCATGCTCGCTGCGCCCCTGTACACCCGGCGTGAGGATGATCCGGAGCCTTGCCAACGCACGCACCCGGGGGCACCCACGGCCCCGGGCCGGGAGAGCCGCGAGCGGCCGGACGTCCCCTTCGGACACGCGCCCCAGGCCGCCCCCGCCCCCTCACCAGGCACAGGCACAGGCCCAGGCGCGAACGGGGACGGTCCGCCGGAGGCGGCCATCCGGGGCCGCGCCCCGGGCGGGCGCTTCCCTCCGCGTCCCGCCCGGCGCGCCCGGTGGCCCCGCGTCCCGGCTGCGGCGCCCCTCAGTCCGCCTCGCGCCCGTCCGCCAACCGGAGTTCGCGCCCCCGCCAGCGGCGCCGCAGCCAGCGGTCGTGGCTGGCCAGGACCACCGCGCCGGGGCCGGTGCCGAGGGCCTCCTCCAACTCGTCGCACAGCAGCGGCGACAGATGGTTCGTCGGCTCGTCCAGCAGCAGCAGTTCCGGCGGGCGCGCCACCAGCAGGGCCAGCGCCAGGCGGCGGCGCTGGCCGACCGACAGGTGCCCGACCGGCCTGTCGATGTCCGCCTCCCGCAGCAGCCCGAGCGACGGCAGCGGCACCGCCTCCGCCCGCTCGGCGCCGAGCACGCCCGCGTACGTGTCGCGCGCCGTGCGGTCCTGCCGGTCGAACGCGGTGTCCTGCGCCAGCAGCCCCACCGTCAGCCCCGGCCGCCGCCGTACGCCGTCCCCGGCCGCGAGGTGCCCGGCGAGCACGGCGAGCAGCGTGGACTTCCCCGCGCCGTTCCCGCCGGTGACGAGCAGGCGCTCCGCCGGGGAGACGTCCAGGTGCCCGAGGGCGAGCCGCCCGGGGACGCGCGCTTCCCGCAGTGTGACGAGGGGCCCGTCCGGCGGCGCGCCGTCCGGTGCCGCGTGCGGGGGCCTGCGGAAGCGCAGCGGCGGCGGGGGCTCGGCGACCCGTTCGCGTTCCAGCTCGTCGAGCCGCCGCGTCGCGTTCCGCACCTGGCGGGAGATCTGGTTCTGCACGCGTCCGGCCCGGTGCCCGTAGCCCATCTTCTCGCTGTCGCGCCGGGCACGCCCCGGCGCGACGCGGTGCGCGGTCACGCCCGCCGCTTGGCGCAGCGCCGTCACCTCCTCCTGCTCCTCGGCGTACCGCCGCTCCCAGCGCGCGCGGGCGGCGCGCTTCTCGGCCTGGTACGCGCGATAACCGCCGCCGTACCGGACCGGTCCGTCCACGGACGGGTCGAGATCGATCAGGTCCGTGCACACGGCGTCGAGGAACGCCCGGTCGTGGCTGGCCAGGACGACGGCCCCCGGCAAGTCCCGCACCTGCCGTTCGAGGAACGCGGCGGCGTCGTCGTCCAGGTGGTTGGTCGGCTCGTCGAGCAGCAGCGCGGCGGGGCGGCGCACGAGCAGCGCGGCCAGTGCGAGGCGGCCGCGCTGCCCGCCGGAGAGCGAGCCGAGCTGCCGGCCGCGGCCGACCGCGCCGAGCCCCAGCCCGTCGAGGACGAGCGCGGCGCGCCGGTCGGCGTCCCACGCGTCGCGTTCCTCGGCCCGTTCGAGCCGGGCGCCGTACGCGGCCAGCAGCCCGGCGTGGCCGGGGGAGTCGGACGGGGTGCGGGCGAGCAGGCCGGCGAGGCGCGTGATCTCCGCGAGGTCGGCGCGGGCCTCGCGCAGCGCGTCGTCCAGGACGTCCGCGACGGTGGCCGCCGTGTCGAACGGCATCTCCTGGTGCAGGAACCCGAGGTCGTCCGGCCTGGCGACGGTGCCGCCGTCGGGCTCGTCGGCCCCCGCGAGCAGGCGCAGCAGAGTCGACTTGCCGACACCGTTCTCGCCGATGAGACCGACGCGCCGACCCGGTGGCGCGGTCAGGGAGACGCCGTCGAGCACCCGCCGACCGCCGAGGACGCGGACGACATCGCGCGCGAGCAGCGCGGAAGGGGGCGGGGTGGAGTGGGACATGGTGGGGGTCCGCCAGACGTGAGCGAGGTGAGGGCCCGCAGGGCGTCGTGCCGCGGACGGGCCAGGACGGCGCGCCCGCGTCACACCGCGGGCGCGCCCGTCTCCGCCAGCTCCCCGCCGGACAGCCGCAGCCACCGGCCGACGCCGATCCGGGCGAGGAACCGTTCGTCATGGCTGACCACGACGAACGCCCCCCGGTAGGAGCCCAGCGCGCCTTCCAGCCGGCCGGTGCTCACCAGGTCGAGGTTGTTCGTCGGCTCGTCGAGCAGCAGCAGCTGCGGCGCCGGCTCGGCGCACAGGACGCACGCCAGCGTGGCCCGCAGCCGCTCGCCGCCGGACAGCACACCCACAGGGAGGTGGGCACGGGCGCCCCGGAAGAGGAAGCGTGCCAGCAGGTTCATGCGCTCCGCCGCCGGCCTGTCGGGGGCGGCCGCCGCGAAGTTCCCGGCCACCGTGCGGTCGGGGTCGAGCAGGTCGAGCCGCTGCGAGAGGTACGCGACACGGCCGTCCGCCCGCCTGATCCGGCCACCGTCCGGCGCCAGGTCGCCGCCGACCAGACGTAGCAGCGTCGTCTTGCCCGCGCCGTTCGGGCCGGTCAGCGCGATGCGCTCGGGCCCCCGGACCGTCAGGTCGGCGCCGTCACCGGCGAACAGCTCCCGCCCGCCGCGCCGCAGCCGCAGCCCCTCGCCGAGGAACAGGGTGCGCCCGGCGGGCACGTCGGTGGCGGACAGGTCCAGGGCGAGGCGCTGCTCGTCGTGCACGGCGCGGCCGGCCTCGTCCAGCCTGGCCCTGGCGTCCTCGACCCGGGCGGCGTGCGTCTGGCCCGCCCGGCCCGCGGACTCCTGGGCGCCGCGCTTCATGTTCCCGGCGAAGATCCGGGGCAGGCCGGCGTTCTTGAGGTTGCGGGCGGCGTTGCCCGCGCGCCGCTCCGCGCGTTCCCTGGCCTGCTGCATCTCCCGCTTCTCGCGCTTCAGTTCCTGCTCGGCGTTGCGCACGTTCTTCTCGGCGACCTCCTGCTCGGCCCGGACCGCCTCCTCGTAGTCCGTGAAGTTCCCGCCGTACTGGCGCAGTTCGCGACGGCTGAGATCGGCGATGCGGTCCATCCGGTCGAGCAGCGCGCGGTCGTGGCTGACCAGCAGCAGGCTGCCGTGCCAGCCCTCCAGCACGTCGTACAGCCGGTGCCTGGCGTCGGTGTCGAGGTTGTTGGTCGGCTCGTCGAGCAGCAGGACGTCCGGCCGCTTGAGCAGCTGCGCCGCGAGGCCGAGGGAGACGATCTGGCCGCCGCTGAGCGTGTGCAGCGGCCGGTCGAGGCCGAGCCCGCCGAGGCCGAGCCGGTCGAGCTGGGCGCGGGTGCGCTCCTCGATGTCCCAGTCGTCGCCGATGGCGGTGAAGTGCTCCTCGGCCACGTCGCCCGACTCGACGGCGTTCAGGGCGTCGATCACCGCGTCGATCCCGAGGACCTCGGCCACGGTCAGGCCGTCGGCGAGCGGGAGGGTCTGCGGCAGGTGGCCGAGCGTGCCGTTGACGGTCACGGACCCGGCGGTGGGGCGCAGCTCGCCGGCGACGAGCCGCAGCAGCGTGCTCTTGCCCGACCCGTTCGGCGCGACAAGGCCGGTGCGCCCGGCGCCGACGGCGAAGGACAGGTCCTCGAACACCGGCGTGTCGTCGGGCCAGGAGAAGGACAGGTGGGAGCAGATGACGGAAACGTCGGACATGGGGTGGCCTTCGGAGAGGACACGGGCGCAGGGGTCCGCTGCTCATGGCAGGGGCTTGCCCGTGGCATGGAGGGAAAAGGGGACGACCGAGCGGCCACGGCGGCGGTGCTCCTGGGCACCTGCCGGTGGCTGTCAGATCCGGGTCTCACCCGGAGATGTCGTCGTCACCCGCCATGACTGGTCTCTCCTCCGAACGGCAGTCGTACCGGAAAGCCTAACAGCCACCGGACGGTGACGCCGAGCCACGGCCCGCTCGCACAGGGTATCGCCCGTCCTGCCCGCCGGGGCGCGCGAATGGCCGGAATCGCTGTCCCGTTTCCCTGGTGGCCGCTGCTAGCTTCACCGGCGAGGAATTCCTACAAGTGGGGGGTCACTTTGCGGAAAACCGTGCTGACGCGCGTCCTGACGAGCCTCGCCGCGGCTCTCTCACTCGGCATCGCCGTCCCGGCGACAGCCGACGCGGCCGCCCCGGCCGGGGCCTACGGCTGCGACGGAACACTCATCGACGCGATCGACCATCCGTACGACGGAACGGTCGTCGCCACCACCTACCTCTACTGGGACGGCACGTACAACTGCGCCGTCGCGGTCAAGAAGGGCTCCTACGAGGGCGTGCGCACCCGCATGGACCTGCTGCTGTTCAACAACACGGGTGCGCAGCCACGCTCGGACGAGGACGACGGCCGTTACCTGTACTACGCCGGGCCGGTCAAGGTGTACGGCAGGAACGCCTGCATCGCCACCGAACTCACCATGTGGAACACGTCGAACTACGACATCTTCCTGCACCGCTCACCGTACGACGGCTATTTCCACTGCGGCTGAAAGGGACGACATGAAACGCGCACGACCCGGCCGTCTCGCGACCGTCCTGGCCGTGAGCCTCGCGAGCGTGGTCGCGGGCGCGGTGAACGCGCCCACCGCCTCCGCCGCGGAGTACGGCTGCAACGGTTCCGTCATCGACAGCTGGAACAACGTCGATGGCGGCGTCACCTACGCGACCACGTACCTCTACTGGGACGGCACGTACAACTGCGTCGCCGCCGTGAAGCGCGGCTCGTACTACGGCGTCCGGTCACGCATCGCCGTCCACGCGTGGACGGACGCGACGGGGTACGTCCCGCCAGGCGACGACGGGAACTACCTCTACTACGCCAACTTCTCCTTCTACGGCCGCAACCGCTGCATCGCCGTCGAGACCGACATCTGGACGACGTCGGGCAGGCTGGTCATCCAGGACCACGTGCCGTCCAGCGGCTGGTTCCACTGCGGCTGACCGGCCCGCCGGACCCTCCCCGCGCGCCGTGCAGCGAGGGGATTGTCAGAGGGCGTGGCTAGGGTGACGCCATGGCACAGCGCAGACGTCTGGGAGTGATGTACGACCGGGACCTGCCGCCCGAAGGGCTGGCGGATCTCGCGCGCACGGTCGAGGAGTCGGGGGCCGACGACCTGTGGGTCGTGGAGGACCTGGCGTGGGCGGGCGCCGTGTCCTCCGCGGCCGTCGCCCTGGCCGCGACCAGCCGCCTGCGCGTCGGCATCGGCATCATGCCCGCGCCGCTGCGCAACCCGGTCCTGCTCGCCATGGAGATCGCCACGCTCGCCCGCGCCTTCCCCGGGCGCCTGATCGCGGGCCTCGGGCACGGCGTACGCGACTGGATGGCGCAGGTCGGCGCCGCGCCCGCCAGCCCGCTGTCCCTGCTCGGCGAGACGCTTGAGGTGACGCGGACCCTGCTGGCCGGAGGCACCGCGACGCTGAACGGGCGCGAGGTGCGCGTGGACGGCGTACGGCTCGTCCACCCGCCCGCCGAGCCCCCGCCGCTGGTCACCGGCGTGCTGGGGCCGCGTTCCCTCGAACTGTCCGGCCGCCTCGCGGACGGCACCATCATGGCCGAGGGCCAGGGCCCCGGCCGGATCGCCACCGCGCTCGGACACATCGGCCGGGGCCGCGCCGCGCACGGCCGCCCGCACGAACTGATCGTCTTCACCCACCTGTTCACGCGCGACGACCCCGCCGCCGTCCGGGCGGCCACCGCGCCGGTGATCGCGGAGTCGCAGGCGTTCCTCGGCGTACCGCGCTCCGAGGTGCACCTCGCGGCGGGCGACACCGCCACCGCGCTCGAACGGGTCGGCGTCCTGTGGGAAGCGGGCGCGGACACCGTCGTCCTCCGCCCCATCGGCCCCGACCCGCTCAGCCACCTGCGCCCGGTCCTCACCGCGGCGCGCCGCTGACTCCGCGGGGACGTGCTTCGGCGAGAGGACCCGGGCGGGCCCCCGGGTGGTTCCCGCCGCCGGGAGCACGACACCGTGAGGGCGGACGGCTTGGCGTGCGTCTTCCAGCACCGAGGGGCACAGCCTTCGCACCCGGCCGCGGACGGCATGCCCTCCGCCGTCCGGCCGCGCGCCTGATCGCCCGGGGTGCCGTCCCCACGTGACGGCCAGGGTCACTCCTGGCCGGTGGGCGTCGGCGGCAGGTCGGGCTGCCGCGCCCCGGCGGCGACGATCGTGCCCTGCGCGACGGCGACCAGGCGTTCGGCGCCGTCCCGCAGCGCGAGGACCGAGCACCGGCAGACGGCCTGCCGCCTGGTCGTCACCACCGCCTCCGCACGCGCGACGATGGTCTCGCCGACGGCCGGGCGGACGTAGTTGATCTTGTACTCGGCGGTGAGGGCGTCGCCGCCCAGGGCGAGGCCGCCCGCGAACGTGAGCGCGTTGTCGGCCAGGTAGCTGAGCACCCCGCCGTGCACGAAGCCGTGCTGCTGCCGGAGTTCGGGCCGGTTGCGGACGCGGATCTCGGCCGATCCCGGCCCGACCGCGGTCAGTTCGGCGCCCAGGAGGCGGCTGAACGGCTGGGCGTCGAAGATCTCGCGGGCGAACGCGGTGAGGTCGGTCGTCATGGAGGTCGTCCCGTCGCTGGGGGTGGACGTACGAGGGCGTGGGCCGGGCGGGCGGCAGCGGACTCCGCATCCTCTCGCGGGACCGTCCCGCGCGTACGGCGGGGGCCCGTCACCCTGCGGCGTGTAGCAGTGGATCGTCACCCGCTGCGCCGGGCCCCGGCGCTCCTCGACCGTCGCCGGCCGCCGCCGGCCCAGCCGTTTGAGCGAGTGCTCGATGACGTCGGCGAGATCCCGGCCCGCAGGTCCGGCAGACTGGTGCGCGAGCGTGCCGGCGGGGGTCCGGGAGGCCGGAGGAAAGAATCCAGAAGAAATCTTCCGCGCCGTGTCGATCCGCCGCCGCCCCGTTCGACCTTGGGGTGAGAGGGCCGGGAAGCGGCCCGTTGCCAAGGAGACCGAGATGGCGAAGTACATGCTGATCATGCGGGGCACCGACGAGTCCTACGCGGAGATGACGAAGGTGCCCTTCGAGGAGATGCTGGCGACCATGGGGCGTTTCAACGAGGAGCTGATCCGGGCCGGTGTCCTGGTCGCCGCCGAGGGCCTCGACGACCCGTCGCAGGGCGTGGTCGTCGACTTCGCAGGCGACACCCCCGTGGTCACCGACGGGCCCTACGGCGAGACGAGGGAACTGTTCGGCGGCTACTACGTGATCGACGTCGCCTCCAAGGAGGAGGCCGTCGAATGGGCCAAGCGCCTGCCCGCCGTCCCCGGCTCGAAGTGCGAGGTCCGCCGCGTCCCCGGCATCGACGAGTTCCCGCAGGACAACGAGTGGATCGCCAGGGAGCGCGCCTGGCGCGAGCGGACCGGTCAGCTCTGATGGGCACGCCCGGTGACGGCCCGCCGGGCACCGGAGCGGCGCGGCGCGCCGTCGAGGCCGTCTGGCGGATCGAGTCCGCCAGGATCGTCGGCGCGCTCGCCCGCTGGACGGGGGACTTCGCGCTCGCCGAGGACGTCGCCCAGGAGGCGGTGGCCGAGGCACTCGTCGGCTGGGCGCGCGACGGCACGCCGCGCGACCCCGTCGCGTGGCTGCTGGCCACCGCCAGGCGGCGGGCGATCGACGCGTTCCGCCGCCGCTCCGCGCTCGACGAGCGGTACGCCCTCCTCGCCGGCGAGGACGCCGGAGGCGGCGGCGCGGACGACCTCCCCTGGGACCCGGACCGGATCGACGACGACGTCCTGGCGCTGATGTTCGTCGCCTGCCACCCGGTGCTGTCGCCCGAGGCGCGCGTCGCGCTGACGCTGCGGACGGTCGGCGGCCTGTCCACCGAGGAGATCGCCCGCGCGTTCCTGGTGCCCGTGCCGACCGTCCAGGCGCGGATCACCCGGGCGAAGAAGACGATCGCCGCGGCGGGCGTGCCGTTCGAACTGCCCCCGGTGCACGAGCGCGCCGAGCGCCTCGGCGGCGTCCTGAGCGCGCTGTACGTGATCTTCACCGAGGGCTCGACGGCGACCGCGGGCGACGCGCTGCTGCGCCCCGGCCTCGCGTACGAGGCGATCCGCCTGTCCCGCACGCTCGCCGCGCTGGTGCCCGGCGAACCGGAGACGCACGGCCTGCTCGCCCTTCTGGAGCTGACGGCGGCGCGCTTCCCGGCGCGCACCGGCCCGGACGGGGAGGCCGTGCTGCTGGAGGACCAGGACCGCCGCCTGTGGGACCGCTCGGCGATCCGGCGCGGCACGGCCGCGCTGCGCCGGGCGGTCGCGGGGCGGCGTGGCCTCGGCCCGTACGGCCTCCAGGCCGCGATCGCCGCCTGCCACGCGGCGGCGCCCTCGGTCGGCGCCACCGACTGGGAACGGGTGGTCCTGCTGTACGAGGCGCTCGGCCGCGTCGCGCCCTCACCCGTGGTGGAGCTGAACCGGGCCGTCGCCGTGGCGATGGCGGACGGCCCCTCGGCGGCCCTCGCCCTGGTGGACGACCTGGCCGTCTCCGGCCGCCTGTCCGGCTCCCACCTGCTGCCGACCGTACGCGGCGAACTGCTCACGCGGCTCGGCAGGACGGCGGAGGCGCGCGCCGAGCTGGAGCTGGCGGCCCGGCTGTGCCGCAACGACCGGGAGCGCGCCGTCCTGGCGCGCAAGGCCGCCGCGCTCCCCTGAACCGTACGGCCTGGCCGGCGGTGCCCGTTAAGCTCGGGCCATGGCCGCTGACAAGTCACTGACGCCGCCGCGCCTGCCGGACGGCGCGGGCGACGCGTTCAGGAGCGACTGCCCGGGGCGCACGGTGCTCGACCACGTCACGAGCCGCTGGGGCGTCCTGATCGTGGCCTGCCTGCGCGACGGGCCGCTGCGCTTCTACGAGGTGCGCGACCGCGTCGGCGGGATCAGCGAGAAGATGCTCTCGCAGAACCTCAGACTGCTCGGCAGGGACGGCCTCGTCGCCCGCGAGGTCGAACCCGCGCTGCCGCCGAAGGTCAGCTACTCCCTCACGCCGCTCGGGCAGGAGCTGGCCGAGCCGTTGCAGGGCCTGATCGACTGGATCTCCGCCCGGACGCCCGTGATCGTGGCGGCGCAGCGGGCGCACGACGGCGCGTCCTGAGTCGTACGCGCCCCCGTCCCCGTTCCCCCGCGCCGCCGGGACAGCTCCCTACGGCACGCTCCTGCCCGCGTCCAGCCCGGCCTCCACCGGGACGTCGTCGTCCAGGAAACCGCCCGACTGGTGCCGCCACAGCTTCGCGTAGGCGCCGTCCGCCGCCAGCAGCTCCTGGTGCGTGCCCTGCTCCACGATGCGCCCCCGGTCGAGGACGACGAGCCGGTCCATCCCGGCGACCGTGCTCAGCCGGTGCGCGACCACCAGCGCCGTCCGCTTCTCCATCAGCCGCCACAGCGCCTCCTGCACGTAGATCTCGCTCTCCGAGTCCAGGGCGCTCGTCGCCTCGTCGAGCAGCAGGATCGGCGCGTCGCGCAGGATCGCGCGGGCCAGGGCCACCCGCTGGCGCTGGCCGCCGGACAGCTTGACGCCGCGCTCGCCCACCATCGTGTCGAAGCCGTCGGGCAGCGCGTCCGCGAACTGCGTGACATGCGCGGCCTCGGCGGCCCGCCGGATCTCGGCCTCGGTCGCGTCCGGCCGGGCGAACGCGATGTTCTCGCGCAGCGTGCGGTGGAACATGGCCGGGTCCTGCGGCACGTACGCGATCAGGCCGCGCAGGTCGGCCTGGCTCAGGTTCCTGATGTCCTGGCCGCCGACCAGGATGCGTCCCGCGTCGACGTCCGTCAGGCGCAGCAGCAGCCGGGTGAGGGTCGTCTTGCCGCCGCCCGACCTGCCGACGAGCCCGATCCGCGTGCCGCCCGGCACGTCCAGGTCGAGGCCGTCGAAGAGCGGTTCGGTGCCCGTGTGGGAGAAAGTGACGCGATCGAAGCGCACGTCGGCGGCGCGGGGCGACGCCAGCGGTTCCGGCGTCTCGGGGTCGCGCACCCGCGAGGGCGTCAGCAGCAGCTCGGTGAACTGGGCGGCCTCCGTCAGCGCGTTCTCCAGGTGCCGGTAGATCCGGTTGAACTCGAACATGATCCGCGTCGCGTTGGTGTAATAGGTGAAGGCGACGACGAGCGCCTCGACACCGACCCCGCCGCCGCCGAGCCCGACCACGATGAGCAGCCCGAGCGCGTTGGTGAGCACCGAGAGCGCCGCGACCACCGTGTCGATGCGGAGGTTCCCGTAGTCCCACGAGCGCACCGACAGCCGTCGCGACTCCGCGACGCGCGAACGGTGTTCGGCCGCCTCGCGCTCCTCCGCGGCGAACGCGCGGACCGTCTCCATGTGCATCAGCGTGTCGGCGACGTGCCCCGACACCCGGGCGATGGCCTCCTCGCGGCGCGCCACCAGCTCCTGGCGGCGGCGGATGAGGGGAGCCACGCACACGCCCGCCAGGGTGATCACGCCCAGCAGGCCGACGACGAGCACCGGTTCGTACTGCCACAGCACCACCGAGCCGAAGGTGAGCGGCACCAGGCTGCCCACCACCGAGAACGTCAGGGTGTCCACGAACTGCTCGAAGCGCGAGGCGAAACTGAGGGCGCGCTTGGTGAGCGACCCGGCGTAGTTGTCGTGGAAGAACGCCGTGTCCTTGGCGAACAGTTCGTCCATGCCGAGCACGTACAGGTGCTCGATGCCGCGGCCGTCGAGGCGGTTGACGCAGTGCATCCCCACGCGCCAGGCGCCTTCGGCGAGCAGCAGCACGGCGGCGTAGCCGAGGATGAACGGGAGGGCGGAGCCGACGGACACGTCCGTCCCGCCGGCGATGTGCGCGACGAGCTTCGCGACGATCAGCGGCGCGATGTAGCCGATGCCGACGTTGCCGAGCGCCGGGAGGAGCATCCCGGGCACCGACAGCCGCCGGAGCCGGCGCAACTCGCGGCCGTAGTAGCGGAGCGCGAGGAGTACCGAGCCCCTGCCCGGTCGTCCCTCGCGTTCTTCAGGCGTTTCCATTCCACCTCGTAGGGTCGTGCGGCGGCGGGCCCCGGGGGTCGCCCCGGGGGCGGACCGGGTGACGCTCCGGCCTGCCGCGCGGAAGAACTGCGGATCGGAGGGCGGCCGCCCCGGATCGTCATCCGGAGGACGGCATGGCGGAGCCCCCGCCAGGTCGTCCAGGACACGACCGGGCGGGTGAAGGGGCCCCGGTACCCGCAGTGTTCCGCGACGGCACCGGCGCGTGCCACGCATTTTTTCCAGCCGCGAGGACGGCGGACCGTGCGCAATTCCCGCCGGGGGCACGGGAAAAGCCTTCCCGCCGTGCGGTGGAATCCCGCCACGTCGCCCCGGAATGCCGCGGCGCGGGCGGTTCTCGTACGTCTGACCAGGGGTGACCTCGCGCCCGGTGGATTCCGGCCCGTACGCGGCGCACGCGGCCGCGCGGAATCCCCGGCGCTTCTCCGCACGCCGCCACGAATACGCGGCGGCAAGCCCGTATTCCCCATGCGCGGGACGCGCCTTTTCTCCCGGCGCGCCCCGCGGCCCGTCACCGCCCAGGCGCCGCAGCGGCAGCTTGCTGCCGCCGGGTGGCAGCCTCGTGCAGCCTCAACCCCCTTAGCCCGGCGGTTCGTTGTCGGCATCGTTCTCCACGGGACGGCCCAGCCGCCCTTCGCACGGAAACCGCACCGAACGGAAGGAACAGCCCGTGTCCGAAACGAGCTTCACCCGCCACACCGCCGTCGCCGGCCCGCTCGACGAGAACGCCGAGGGCCGCGTCGTCCGGGGCGCGCTGCCGGTGGCCGCCACCCCCGTGATCGTCGGCGCGGCGGGCGCCATCGTCGTGGCCTACGCCGCCGGCCGCATCGTCGGCGAGCTGCGCCCCGTCGAGGGCTGATCCCCCCCGCACCCGCTCCACCGCACCCGCTCTCACCAACCGATCAGAAAAGGACCCGACATGACCACGAACAGGACCGTTCCGTCCGTCCTCGACTCCGTCGCCGCGCTCAGCGAGGACTCCACCGGCCACGCCCCCGGCGGCACCCACCCCGTCCTCGCGACCCCGACGCTCGCCGTCGTCCTCGTCGCCGGATTCGCGGGCGGCTACGCCTTCGCCACCGCCGTCGGCGACACCCGCCCCGCCGAGTGACCTGACCCCTCGAACCCACCCCCGCGACCGGAGGTACGCACCATGTCCCGAGAGACCGCCTTCCTCAACCGCTCCGCACTGCTCGCGGACATCGCCGTCGAGGACCCCCAGGGCCGGATCACCATGCACGGCAAGCCCGTCATGTCGACCCCCGCCGTGCTGGCGGGCATCGCCATCGGCTACGCGATGCTCAACGCCTTCGAGGCGGGCCGCAACGGCGGCCCCATCCGCCCCGCCGAGTGACCGGCTGGGACCCGGCCGGACGGTTCCCCACCGTCCGGCCGGGGCCCCGCCCCTCCCCGCTCTCCTCCCCGGCACCCCGCCCGGCCCGCACGCGTCCACCGCCCCGGAGACCGCCATGAAACTGCCGTCCATCCCGCCCCGGAAACGACTGTCCGCCCTGCTCGGCCCGATCCCCCTGACGCGTACCCAGGCGCTGGGCGCCTCCGAGCGGCTGGCCGCGGTCACCTCCCTCGTCAGCAGCCTGGAACACCTCGCCAACCGCCGCCACACCCGCCCCGGCGGCCTCAACCACTGGGCCATCGCCCGCGAGGCGTACGCCGCACGCAGCCGCCCCCTGCGCAAGGCGCTCGACATCACCGCCCACCCCTGGACCACCCGCGCCCTGCACGGCGGACGCATCGCCGCCGGCGCCGCCCTGCTGCTCCCGGGCAACAGCCGCCTGCGCGGCGCCGCGAACCTCTTCCTCGGCGTCTCGGGCGCCATGCTCTACCCCACCCACCGCTACGGCACCGACGGCTCCGACCAGGCGTCCGGCCTCGTGCAGACCGCCACCGGCATCGCCCGCCTGTCGTCCTCGCCGCAGGTGCGGGACGCCCTGCTGTGGTACGTCGCCGCGCAGTCCACGCTCTCCTACGCCGTGTCCGGCTGGGTCAAACTGCTGGGCAGCGACTGGCGCGACGGCTCGGCCCTCGGCGGCGTCCTGCGCACCAGGACCTACGGCGAGCGGCACGCCTGGCAGCTCACCCAGCGCTACCCGAAGCAGGCCCGCGCCCTCGCCCACGGTGTGCTTGCGCTCGAATGCCTCTTCCCGCTCGTCTACATGAAGGGCGGCACGCTGACCAGGCCGCTCCTCGCGAGCGCCGCGTCGTTCCACGTCGCCAACGGCTTCGTGATGGGCCTCGGCCGCTTCGTCACCTCCTTCACCGCCATGCACCCGGCCGTCGCCTACACCGCCGCGTCCCGCAGCCACCCGGCCGTCGCCGGGCGCGACGACCGGCTCCTCGCCGTCACCGGCGCCCTCGCCGCGGGCGGGGCCGCCACCGCCGCCGCGCTGGCCGTGGCCCGCCGCCTGCGCGCCGCCGACCCGCGCGCCGGAGCCGGCACGGTGACCACGCGCCACGGCAACGAGCTGGTCTTCGACGGCGTCGTCCGCCCCGACGCGACCGGCCCCGTCCTCGTCTACGTCCACGGACTCGCCGCCACACCCGGCCACTTCGGCTGGTACGTCCGCGCCGCGCGTGAGGAGAACGGGCACGACTGGCTGCTCTACAGCCGCGCCGGCTACGGCCCCAGCCGCCGCAACACCCGGCGCGCGTTCACGCTCCGCGAGTCGGCCGACGACCTCGCCGACCTCGTCGCGGCCGCCGTACCGCCGGGGCGGCGCGTCGTCCTCGTCGGGCACTCCCTGGGCGGTGAGATCGCGCGGCGCGCCGCCGGGCAGCTCGGCGACCGGCTCCAGGCCGTCGTCTACCTCGACAGCTCCCACCCGGCCGAGCTGAACCGCTCCCACCAGCAGGGCGAGACGGCCGACCACGTCGGCTCGGCCCTCCAGGCCTTCGCCGTCAGCCTCCGCGCCGGGCTCGGCGCGCTGCTGTCGCGGCCCGACTGGCTCGACAACCTGCCCGCCGCCTGGCGCCGCCGGACGATGGCCGAGTACGCCGACGCGCGGCTGTGGCGGGCGGCGCTGCGCGAGTGGCGGTCCGCCGAGGTCGAGTTCAGGGGCCACGAGGGCGCCCTGCGGCCGGTGGCCGCGCACGCCCTCGTCGTCTCGGCGCAGCACACCGTGGACCGCGACCCCGAACAGCTGCTGATGCACGGGGAGATCGCCGACGCCCACCGCGCGCCCGGCCGCGTCGTGCGCACCACCGTGATCGAGGGCGCCGACCACGACGGGCTGCTGACCGACCCGCGTCTCGCGGGCGAGGCCCTGCGGCACCTGAAGGACTTCCTCGCCGAGACGGACCGCACCGACCGCACCGACGCCACGGACCGCACCGGCGCCACCGACCAGGCGACCACCGCCCCCGGAGAGGCAGGCACCCGATGAACGCCGCCACCGCCCTGCACACCGCCAGGTCGTCCCTCGCCCGGCAGTTCACCGGCCCCGGCGGAGCCGCCCGCGTCGCCGCCGCGCTGGTCCTGCTCGGCACGGTCTGCTCCCAGCACCCCAACCAGGCGTTCAACCGCGTCGCGAAGCTCGACTCGTTCTCCGCGCTGTTCCCCAACTGGCGCTTCTTCGCCCCCAACCCGGCGCAGCACGACTACCAGTTCCACTACCGCACCCTGGACACGGCGGGGGAGACGTCGCCGTGGCGGCCGGTGGACGTGATCGCCGGGCGCAAGCCGTACCAGATCGCCTGGTTCCCCGGACGGCGCCCCGAGAAGGCCGTCTTCGACCTGGGCACCGAGGTCCTGCACTTCCTCGACAAGGGCTTCGCCGCCGCCACGCGCACCCCGGCCTACCGCATCCTGTGCGACTTCCTGCGCACGGAGATCGGACGCGAGGGCCTGCCGGACGTGAAGGGCTTCCAGTTCACGCTCCTGCGCACCGCCGGATACGACGACGCCGAGGAACCCGAGATCGTCTTCGTCTCCCCCTACACGCCGATGCGGCCCGTCACCGCCGCCGCCTGACGGGCCACCCTGCCGGAAAGCGAGCTTCCCATGACCGACACGCTCACCCCCCAGGACAGCACCACCGAGGACAGCACCCCCGAGGACACCACCGTGCCCGACATCGGCTACGGGCAGGTCTTCGCCGACTTCTACGACCGCATCTTCCCCCGCGACGCGGGCGCCGAGCGGACCGCGCGCACCCTGGCCGACTGGCACCCGGGCGGACCCGCCCTCGAACTGGGCGTCGGCACCGGGCGCATCGCCGTACCGCTGGCCCGCCTCACCGGGCCCGTCACCGGTGTGGACTCCTCACCCGAGATGCTGGACCGGCTGCGCGCCGCCCTCGACGCGACCGCCGCCCCCATCACCCCCGTCCACGGCGACATCCGCACCTACGCGGACACCGAGCGCTACGGCCTCGTCTACTGCGTGTGCGCCACCCTGTCCATGATCCTCGACGCCGACGGCCAGCGCGCCGCCGTCGCCCGCGCCGCTGACCGGC
Source organism: Streptomyces sp. MS19 (assembly GCF_047200595.1). NCBI lineage: Bacteria > Bacillati > Actinomycetota > Actinomycetes > Kitasatosporales > Streptomycetaceae > Streptomyces > Streptomyces sp. MS19. The sequence goes on from NZ_JBJZOH010000054.1 coordinate 17,776, forward strand.
TCGCACCCGACGGCACCTTCGTCATCGAGACGCACAACCCCGCGTTCGTCCTCGACCTGCACGAGGGGCGCCGCCGCACCTCGTACTTCGCCCCCTACCCCGAGCCGGACACCGGCCTCCAGAGCTACTCGACGCTCCTCCCCGAGCAGAGCCTGTGGCACGTCTCCCACATCTGGCACGAACCCGGCCGCACCCGCATCGGCAGCGAACTCAGCCGCCTCACCACACCCGACGAGATCGACGCGTACGCCGCCGCCGCCGGACTGGTCCCCGTCTCCCGGCACGCCGACTGGGCCGGGACCCCGTTCGACCCCGACCACAGCGCGCTGTACGTCACCCGCTACGCCCGCCGCGCCGACACCCCGGAGACTGACGATGGCCGCCGCTGAGACCACCCGGACCACCCGTCCCACCCGTCCCGTCCCCGGCACCGTACGGTCCGCCGCGCGCAAGCAGCGCCGGCTGCTGCTCGGCGGGGTCCTGCTCGGCGTCGCCGGAGTCGTCTCGACCCTCGCGCAGCCCGCCATCGTCGCCGACCTCATCGAGGCGGCGGGCCGGGGCGACCCCGTGGCGGGCGCGATCGTGCTGCTCGCCGCGCTGTTCCTCCTGGACGCCGCGCTGTCCGCCACCCAGGGCTACCTCATCGGCAGGGCGGGCGAGAACATCGTCCGCGACGCCCGCGTCCTCCTCACCGGCCGCGTCCTGCGCGCCGAACTGGCCGAGCTGCACGCCCGCCGCCAGGGCGACCTCCAGACCCGCCTGGTCTCCGACACCTCGCTCGTGAAGATCGCCCTCTCCCAGAGCCTCGCGCAGGTCGTCGTGAACGGCCTGGTCGTGGTCGGCGGCGTCGTCATGATGGCCTGGATCGACTTCTGGCTCCTGCTCATCACGCTCGGCTGCCTCGGCGCCGCCAGCGCCGCGTCCGTCTGGCTGGCCAGGGGACTGCGCAGGACCGCGCTGGTGAACCGGGAGGACGTCGGCGAGTTCGGCGCCGGCCTGCAACGGATCCTGTCCGCCGTCACCACCGTGAAGGCCGCCGGGGCCGAGGGCCGGGAGCAGCGCGGGCTGGCCGTCCTCGCCGACCGCGCCCGCGCCTCCGGCACCCGCGTCAGCGCCCTGGACGCCCTGCTGTCCCCGGCCATGAACGTCGGCCTCCAGGCGTCCCTGGCCGCCGTCATGGGGGCGGGGATGGCGCGGGTCGCCACCGGTTCGCTCTCGGCCGCCGACTTCACCGGCTTCGTGATGTACCTGTTCTACCTGGTCTCGCCGCTCGTCCTCGTCTTCCTCGGCATCGGCGCCTACCAGCAGGGCCGCGCCGCCATCCAGCGTGTGGACGAACTGGCCGCGCTCCCGCAGGAGGAGGACGGGGACGAGACAGGGGACGGCGCCGGTCCGGCCGGGGCGGCCGCCGTCCCGGCGGGGGAGCGGCCCGCCATCGCGTTCGAGGACGTGCGCTTCCGGTACGACGGGCGCACCGTGCTCGACGGCGTCTCGTTCACCGTCCCGCGCCGGGGCCTCACCGCGCTCGTCGGCCCCTCGGGCGCCGGGAAGACCACCGCGTTCCAGCTCGTCGAACGGTTCTACCGCCCCACCGGCGGCACCGTCCGCCTCGACGGCCGCGACATCGCCGGACTGCCGCTCGCCGAGATCCGCGGCCGCGTCGGCTACGTCCAGCAGGACAGCCCCGCCATGCGCGGCACGGTCCGCGAGAACATCGCCTACGCCGCCCCGCACGCCACCGAGGCCGAACTGCTCGAAGCCGTACGCCTCGCCGGGCTCACCGAAGTCGTCGCACAGCTGCCCCAGGGGCTCGACACCCCGCTCGGGGACCAGGGCGTCGGCCTGTCGGGCGGGCAGCGCCAGCGGCTGTGCATCGCCCGCGCCCTGCTCCAGCGGCCGGAGGTCATCCTGCTCGACGAGGCGACGTCCCAGCTCGACGCCGACACCGAGGCCGCCCTGCGCGACACCCTGCGCACCATCGCCGCGCGCTGCGCCGTCGTCGCCATCGCCCACCGCTTCTCCACCGTGGCCGACGCGGACACCGTCGTCGTCCTGGAGGACGGCAGGGTGCGCGCGACGGGCCGTCACGACGACCTGATGGAACGGGACGAGCTGTACCGCCGCTTCGCCTCCGCCCACCTCGCCGGGGCCACGGGGACCGCCGTCCCCGCCGGAGCACGCTGAACGGCGGCAGCATCCTGCCCGCCCCCGGCAGCCTGCTGCCGCCGCCGAAGCCCCCGCACCGGCCGCCCCGCCGCAAGAATCGAGAACACCACCCCCCACACCCCCACCGCATCCCCGTACGCAGCGCACCCATCACCTCGGAGGAGCTGGACATGACCCGCCGGACCACCCCCCAGGCCTACACCGCCCACACCCCCCGCACCGCCGCCCGCCGCCTGCCCCGCCCGCTGGCCGTCCTCGTCCTCGCCGCCCTGTGCGCCGGCACGGCGACCGGCACCGCCCTGGCCGACACCCCCGCCGCCGAGCCCGCCCCCGCCTGCGGCACCGCCGCGCCGCAGCCCGCCCCGGCCTGCGACGAGGACGAAGGCCCCGTCGTCACGCCCGACGCCAACGGCTGGCAGTGACCCGCCCGGGGCCGGACGGACCCGGCCCCGGAGGAACGCCGCGAAGCACGCCGCGCAGAACGCGACGCCGAACGAGGCGCCGAACGTGACGAGAAGGAGCACCTCATGAACGCCGTGGACGCCGCCGTCGTCGGCAGCGGGCCCAACGGTCTGGCCGCCGCCGTCACCCTCGCCCGCGCGGGCCTCCGCGTCGCCGTGCACGAGGCCGCCGACACCCTAGGCGGCGGCCTGCGCGGCGCCGCGCTCTTCGACCCCGACGTGCACCACGACACGTGCGCCGCCGTCCACCCCATGGCCGCCGCGTCGCCCTTCTTCCGCGCGTTCGGCCTCACCGACCGGGGCGTGGACCTGCTGCACGCCCCGCTCAGCTACGCCCACCCGCTGCCTGGCGCCGCCTCCGGGCTCGCCTGGCGCGACCTCGACACCACCTGCGACGGCCTCGGCGCGGACGGCCCCCGCTGGCGGCGCCTGCTGCGTCCCCTCACCGCCAGGGGCGACGACGTCGCCGACCTCCTCCTGTCCGGCATGCGCCGCCCCGCCGGACTGCGCGCCGCCCCCGCCCTCGCCCCCCGCATCCTGCGCCACGGCACGCGGCTGACCCGCTCCGCGTTCCGGGGCGAGCAGGCCCCGGCACTGCTCGCCGGGGCGGCCGCCCACGCCGTCGGCCCCCTCCCGTCGCTCCCCGGCGCAGCCATCGGCCTGCTGATGGCCCACCTCGCGCACACCACCGGATGGCCCCTGCCACGCGGCGGCAGCCGGCGCATCGCCGAAGCCATGGCCGACGACATCACCGCCCACGGCGGAAGCCTGCACACCGGACACCCCATCACCGACCTGCGGCAGCTCGCCCCCGTCCGCACGATCCTCCTGGACGTCTCCCCGACCGCCCTCCTCGCACTGGGCGGCGACCGCCTGCCACCCCGTTACGCACGCGCCCTCGCCCGCTACACGTACGGACCCGCCGCTGGCAAGGCGGACTTCCTCGTCTCCGCGCCCGTGCCCTGGACCGACCCGGACGTCCGCCTCGCGGGCACCGTCCACCTCGGCGGCACCGCCGCCCAACTGCACCGCCAGGAGACGGCCAACGCCCTCGGCGGCGCCGACGGCACACCGTTCGTCCTCGTGGTGGACCCGGCCGTCACCGACCCGGAACGCGCGCGTCCCGGTCGCCGCCCCCTCTGGGCCTACGCCCACCTCCCCCCGGGCGACGACCGCGACCCGGTCCCCCTGATCACCGACATCATCGAGCGGTACGCCCCCGGCTTCCGCGACACGATCCTCGCCTCACGCGGTATCTCCGGCGCCGAATACGCCCGCTACAACCCCAACTACGTGGCAGGCGACATCGGCACGGGCGCCGTCACGCTGCGTCAGAGCCTCGCCCGCCCCGTCGCCCGCTGGGACCCCTACCGCACCCCCCTGCCCGGCGTCTATCTCTGCTCCGCCGCCACACCGCCAGGCCCCGGCGTGCACGGCATGTGCGGCCTGCTCGCCGCCAGGTCGGCGCTGCGCAGGGAGTACGGCCTCCCGCTGCCCGACCTCGCCCCCGCCCGGAAGGTGACGGCCCCCTGATGGACATCACCGTGGACCTCATGGTCGTCTCACCCGGCGCCGACGACGGCGAGATCGCCGTCGTACGGCTCCTCAGCCTGCTGCCCGCCCACTGGACCTGGCTCCACCGCGCCACCCCCTCGCGCATCGGCCTGCGCATCACGGTGGCCGACGCACGGCCGGGCGAGATACGGGAACGGGTACGGGCCGCACTCGCCGAGGACCCCGCCCTGAGCGCCTGGTCCCTCACCGGCGACTGACGGCCTCACACCCAGCCCCTGTCCCGCGCCAGCAGCGCCGCCTGCGCCCGGTTGTCCGCGCCCAGCATCGCGAGCAGATCGGCGATGTGCCGCCGGTACGTGCGCAGCGACACCCCGACCTGCCGCGCCCCGCTCTCGTCCTTGCTCACCGCGCACATCCGGTCGAGCACCGCCCGCTGCGTCTCCGTCAGCTCCGGCTCCCGGGCCGCCCCCGCCCCGATCAGATCCCCCAGGTCCTCCGCGCCCTCCCACAACCGCTCGAACAGCGTCACGATGTTGCCCACCAGACCGCTCTCCCGCGCACACAGCGCGCCCCGCGCCGTGTCCTGCGGGTCGATCGGTACGAGCGCGGTACGCCGGTCGTAGACGAGGATCAGCTCGGAGAACTCCTCCGCCACCCTGATCCGCGCCCCCGCGGCCCGCAGCTCCGTCAGGTACCCGAGCGTCACCGGGTCGTCCAGCACCGCCTTGCGCACGAGGTTCCTGATGCGCACTCCGCGCCGCAGGCAGCGCATGTCCAGCGCGCGGGCGTGCGCGATGTTCTCCGCAGTGAGCGCGTCGTACGGCTCGGCGGACAGCACCTCCTCGTGCGCGAAGAACGCCAGGTCGTCGATGCGGCTGCGCACCTGCCGCAGGTCCTCAAGACGCTCGATGCCCGCCGAGCCCGCCTGGCCCGCCGGCACCCCGTCCGCCGCGGACGGCCGGTCCCCGTCCAGCGACCTGAGGATCGGCTGATACCGCGTCAGTCGCCGCATCTCGCCGTGCAGCTCCTCAAGGCGCTCCTCCGCGAGGCGCGGCACCGCCACGTCCGGCTCCGACGCCCACACGCTCGCGCCGTCCCCCAGCAGCATCCGCAGCCGGAGCAGCCGCGCCACCGCCTGCTCCGCCGTGTCGCGCTCGCAGCGCAGCAGGACGTGCAGGTCGCCGGGGGAGGTGCGCGGGTTGCGCAGGAAATGGCGGTAGACCGCCTCCTCCATGTCCGACAGTCCGAGCACGGCCATGGCGTGTGCCTCCACAGGTCCTCCCGGGTCCTCCCGCGCGTACGGCGACACCCCGGTCCCCCGGGGTCGTGCCAAGGGGGCGCCCGGCCGCCCGCGACGTCCGGTGCATGCGGCGGCCTCTTCGAAGACGGACCATGGCCCTGGCCGGTCCCCGGGGGTGTTCCAACGTAGCGGCGCGGCGGGCCGGTGAAGTCTCACGCGAGTCTCATCCCATGGCCGACCGCCGTGCGGCACGAGCCTGTTGCCCGCGATGCGCGGCCGCTAGGGTGGAGCCCCTCCGGTCCCGCCCCGCCCGTCCGCCCGTCCGCCAGGGGAGCGCAGCATCCGATGGGAGCCAGGCCGCCCGCGCCGGTGACACAGCCCTCGTCCCCGTCAGCGCACCAGACGTGCGACGACGACCCGCCCGCCGCGCTGCTCGCCGCCCTGGCCGCGCACCCGCTGGTCAACCTCACCGGCCCCCTCGGCTCGGGCAAGTCCTGGCTCGCCGCCCGCCTCCCCGACGCGGACGTCACCGACCTGTCGGGCCCGGACCCCCGCGCGACGCTGCGCGCCGCCCTCGACGCGCCCGGCGACCCCCGGCGACTCCTCGTCCTCGACGGCCTGGACAGCGCCGACGCGCGGGCCGCCGCCTCCGCCCTGGCCACCCCCGCCGCCCGCCCCCCGCGCCCGCTGCTGCTCCTCACCCGCCGTCCCCTCATGGCGCACCCCGCATGGACCCACACCTCGCCCGCCACCGTCCCCTTGCCCCAGTGGACCGACGACCGCCTCGGGCGGCTCCCCGCCGTCGCCGCGCTGCACGACCCGCGCGCCCGGCGGCTAGCCACCGGCATGGCGGGCGGCAACCCCCTCGTCGCCACCGCCGTCTGCCGCGCCCTCCACGCCGGCACCCCGCCGGACACCCCGGGAGCGGTCGCCGACCAGGTTGCGGGCGAACTCCTCCACCGGCTGGCCGGCGAGGCACCCGGCCGCCACTGGCACCGGTCGCTGTTCCTGCTGGCGACGCTGGGGGCCGGCGACGAGGTGCTGCTGCGCGGCGGCCCCGAGACGTTCGACACGCTCGCGGCGCTGAGCATCGTCTCCCGCGACCCGATCGGCCTCACCGTCGACGAACCGTTCCGGCACGTCATCGAGCTGGCCCACCAGTGGCGCCGCCCCGGCCCCCACGCCTCCGCGCGCAAGCGCGCCCTGACCTACCGGGCGGGCCAGCTCGCCCGTACGGCCGACCACCGCACCCGCGAGGAACTGACCCTCCAGGGCCTCTTCCTCTCCGGCGTCCCCGAACTGCGCGACACGATCTTCCCGCCGTCGCGGCCCGTCGCGGCCGTCACCGCCGCCGTCCCGGGCGACGCCGACGCCATCGGCCGCCTGATGCGCCGCTGGGCCGACCACGGCGGCCTCGACGCACGCCGCACGGACCGCCTGGTCGAACGCTGGCTCGGCTCCGACGTGTCCGGCTTCCACCTCGTCAGGGACCGCGACAGCCGCCTCGCCGGCCTCGCCTGGCTGCCCCGCGTGGAACGGCGCACGGTAGGCGCCGTCGAACCCCTTCTCCAGCAGCACACCGAGCCGCTGCTGACCGAGCAGCCCGGCGATCCCGGCGGTCTTGGCGGTCTGTTCCTCGGCGCCGCCTACTGCCCCGATCCCGCCCTGCACGCCCATCTCCTGCGCTACATCCTGCGCCAGGCGATGACCCGCCCTACGCGGTTGCTGGTCTCGACCCCGTCCACCGAATACCAGCAACTCCTGCACGGCCTGCGCTTCCAGGCGCACGGTGCGATCCGCGACGACGTCTACCGCTGCGGCAGACGGCCCCTCGTCTTCAGCCACGACTTCGCCGGCGACGACATGACGCACTGGCTCACCCGGCTCGCCCCCCTCGTACCCGACCCGGCGAGCGGCCCGCCGGGACCGTCCCCGATCGGGGAGATCGCCGACGCCCTCGCCCACGTCCGCGACCCCGGGCACCTCGCCCACAGCCCCCTGCTCGGCACGCCCCGCACGCCCACCCCGCACGCCCTCGGCACCTGGCTCGCCGACGCCGTGCAGGCGCTCGCCGACAGCGACGACCCGACCGACGCCGAAGCGGGCTGGATACTGCGCCACTACTACCTCGGCCCGCCCCGCACCCACCAGCAGCTCGCCGGACGCCTCCACCTCAGCCGTGCCACGTACTTCCGCCGCCTCCGCCACGGCCTCGCCCTCCTCGGCGACCACCTCCACAGGCCCTGACCCCGCCCGCCCGCCCGTCCGCCGTCAGCGGCGGGCCCCGCGGGGACCCGTTCGTGGGGTCATTGCGTCGTTGTGGCGTGTGTGCGGGGGCCGTTGTGC
>NZ_JBJZOH010000055.1:0-25303 GCF_047200595.1 Streptomyces sp. MS19
TACTCCAGCAGGATTTCGCTGCCTGACCTGCGAGTTTGGCTGGGCGGCTGGAGTGTAGCGGCTCGTGGAGTGGTGAGGGGCGGTTTTACGGAGGCCGCCCCTCGAACGTGTGCCATCGCCGCTGTCATTGGCCGTTCCTGGGAGAACCTCGCGTGGTGATCACCGAGCGTGCTGTCGAGCAGTGGGACCAGGAACTGGACGATCTCTTCGTGGCTATCGGCCACCGCTTTTGCCGCGTCGAGCTCCGCCGCCGCATGCGTGACTACGTGCACGGTCTGCTCGCCCCGGTTGCCCGCAAGAACAGCTGGCAGCTGGCCGAGCGGGCGGGCCATTCCACTCCCGACGGGCTGCAACACCTGCTCGCCGGCGCGAAGTGGGAGCCCGACGACATCCGCGACGACCTGCAGGAATACGTCGCTGACAAGCTCGGCGAGGACGACGGGATCCTCATCATCGACGACACCGGCTTCATCAAGAAGGGCACTACCTCGGCTGGGGTGCAGCGCCAGTATTCCGGGACCGCGGGCCGCACGGAGAACTGCCAGATCGGTGTCTTCGCCGCCTACACGACTTCCCATGGCCGGGCTCTGGTCGACCGTGAGCTCTATCTCCCCAAGTCCTGGGCCGAGGACCACGAACGCTGCCAGGTGGCGAGAGTCCCGCACGAGCGGACCTTCGCGACGAAGGGTGAACTGGCCCGGCGCATGGTGTTGCGTTCCCTCGCCTCGCCGTTGCCCATCGCCTGGGTCACCGCGGATTCCGCCTACGGGCAGGAAAGTCGCTTCCGCCGGCTTCTGGAACAGTCGGGCGTCGGTTACGTGCTGGCCGTGCCCAAGTCCCAGTTCACCGTGGGCTGTCCTCGCATCGAGGGCCTGATCGCGCAGGCGCCGGATGAGGCGTGGGAGAAAATCTCGTGCGGAGACGGCGCGAAGGGGCCGCGCTTCTACCACTGGGCGGCGGTGCGACTGCCGGCCGTCGCCGAGTTCGACTACCAAGGCGAGATCCCTCACCGGATGCGGTGGGCGCTGGCCCGCCGCAGCATCAGCAAGCCAGACGAGATTGCCTACTACCTCGCCTATGCCTCTTTGGAGACCACCGCGCGGGAGCTGGTGCAGGTCGCCGGGGCGCGCTGGGCGATCGAGGAATGCTTCCAGGCCGCGAAGAACGAGTGCGGCCTGGACCAGTACGAAGTCCGCCGTTACGTGGGCTGGTATCGGCACATCACCCTCGCCATGCTCGCGCACGCCTACCTGGCAGCCACCACACACCAGGTCAGGGAAAAGGGGGCGGAACCGGTGCAACGGCCGGGGTCATCGAGCTCACAGTGGCGGAGGTTCGGCGACTCCTGGCAGCTTGTCTCCCCCGGCCTCCGCACCTGCGCGGACACCGAGGCCGATGCCACGCGATGAACTGGTCGAACTGGCGCCGGCGACGCCAAGCAGTAGCCAGACACTGCCATTACCAGCGGCGATGGCACACGTTCGAGGGGCGGCCTCCGTAAAACCGCCTCTCACCACTCCACGAGTCGCTACACTCCAGCCGCCCAGCCAAACTCGCAGGTCAGGCAGCGAAATCCTGCTGGAGTACTAGCGGAAATCAGCCGCCGGGCCGGCAGACCGTGGCTCGCAGACTGGCTGACCGCCTGCACCCGCACCCGGCCGAAAACAGCCGCACAAGCCGATCCCCTCAACGGATGGCTGCGCCGGCTCACCGCTGCGGACGGCACCGGAAGCGACGGCCTATGGACACTGCACCGGGCGACCGTACGGCCCACCGAGTACGGCGACCGCGCCAGCTTCCTCACCGACCGCCGTTGCCGCAGCATCTGCGAAGAAGCCGGGGCAGTCTTCCTGACCGGTGGCTGGGAACCGGTGCCTGCACCGCGGCCCAGGCCTGCGCCCTGCCCGTGACATCTCCCCCATCAAGGCAGTGCCGCCCCGTCGGCCTGCTCGGTGACTCGCCCGTTGTCCCTATCAGCGATCTCAAGGAGCTATGCCTCATGTGGCTTTCACTCCATGCAGCACACCAAAGGCTTGCCGACCTCACCCACCACACGACAGTCCACGCGTATCTGGATCATGTGAACCGCTACACATTCGCCGCTGCCAGCCACGTGCTCATCGGTGATACAGCCGTGCCAGGCTACAAGTACCGGCAGCAATGGCGCTTCCTCGACCGGGACATCCAGAAGGCCGGCAAGCGACTCGCTGGACTCGAGGTCGACCCCGGCGACCTGGTCGACGCCGGCCTGGAGGCCAGCGAATCACACACCTGGCGCTCTCGCGTCTGGCAGTGGATTTCTCAGGCCACCTATGAGTCCGAGCTTCCCCAGGTGCAGGACCCCGGTGTCCTACCTGAGGGTTTCACCGGGCAGCAGCTGCCCGAAGCATTCACTCGGCGGACCATCGCGAGCACCCGGCCGCTGCCGCTGATGGTCTGGTCGGGGAAGGAGTGGCTGGTTCCTCGCACCTATGCCGCTGTGCTGGACCAGGCCGAAGAGATCGAGGCGGGCCTCGCGGCGCAGGACGACGTGTGCAGGGGCTGCGGAACGCCGGCCAGCCGCGAGCAGTGGTGTTCTTCGAGCGCCTCAGGGTTCGTCGTTCTGTGCCCGTCGTGTGCCGCCCGGGCCTCCAGGCCCTATACCGGCCATCTGCGAGGCCGCCAGTACACGAAGGGGTTCGCCAAACGCTCTCCCGCCGAGGTCTTCCTGTGCCGGATGTGTCCTGAACCCCGGCGGGCCCTGTATTGGGACCACTGCCATTCCCACGGTCTGTTCCGCGGGCCGTTGTGCGTGAAGTGCAACAACTCCGAGGGCGCTCATAGGTTCATCGACCGTCCCGGAGGGATCGAGCACCTTCTGCAGTGCACGGACTGCCGCGCTCAGCGGACCCTCCCCCTCCACCACCACGCCGACATCGTCCGCCGCCTTGCCGTATTCGAACCGCACGCGGCATGTACGCACAAACTGTCCTGGAGGTGGTTCTACGCCGAGAACGACGGATCGGTCGTGGCCCGGTTCCGGTGCTATCAGCATCAGCCGGAGCTTGCATGGTCCGTCACCGTCCCATCGGACGAAGTGAAGCTTCTGGTAAGCCGGTTCATCGACGAAGCCATCGGCTCAGGGCTGTAGCGGGGCGCCGGGCGTGTCGTCCTCGGCCGCCACCGGAGACGACATGCCCGCTGAGACGGACCGCCTCAAGCGCAGAGGCCAAAGCGCCGTTACGGGTGCCGAGGTTCTTCGACCACATCCCAATGCACACCAGTTGACTCTGGTACAGCCTCCGTACCGGTGAGGCTCTCCTTGGTTCAGCGGTGTATGGCGACGACTTCGACCTCCGCGTTCATCGCGCGCAGCCGTCTGACCGCTTGGAGCAGCGAGACCTGGGCTAAGGCAAACAGTGAGTCGACGCGGATGTCCTGGCCGTCCTTCAAGAGGATCCCGAAGACCACCCGGAGTGTGCCGAAGTCGTGGAGCAGGCGATGGTCCGGCGTGTGCGCGGCCACCTGTTCCAGGAATTTAGTCCGTACGTCGAGGTCGCTGCGCAGCGTCTCAACGGCGACCACGCCCTGGGCGAAGAGGTGGTTGAGGGGGCTGTGCTGGCGGGTGCCTTCTTGATGCAGATCAGCTGGTTCTCGGGGCCGAGGACGTCGCAGATCTCCAGTCGCCCTCCTCTGAATTTCTCCTTGACGATGTCCTTTTTGTCGAACAGGAGATACCCGTCGGGCTTCGCTGCCTGGTGGTTGAACCGGTCCTCGTCGTGAGAGTCGTGGCCCTTGGAGTTGGGCGGACCCTTGGGCCACGGCGGCAGGGTTATTGTCTGCGGCTGGGAGAACAGGGCGGCGAGTTCTTCCTCCAGGGTCTCGAGGAAGCCGGCCCCTACCTCGAACCATTTGCCGTTGCCGTAGAAGAGACGGTCGGTGCCCATCGTGATGTCGGCGATGAGCCACTCTTTTCCGTTGGTGGTGAAGCCTGCCGGAGTCTGGTAGTCGTCGTCGCTGAACATGGTGACCCGTACGTCGCCGAGAGCCTTGAGCCGTTCTCCTTCGGGCTTGTCCTGTACGAGCTGCAGAGGTGGTGCAGTTCGAGGTCGCTTGTCTCGATCGTGCGGGCGTCTCGTCTGGCGCGGAACGCCTGGGCCGAGCTATAGCTTTCCTGGCATGAGTCGAGGATCCCGATGGTCAGGCGGGGGCTGTCCGGGTCCGTGAGGTACGTTTCCAGGACCGCCTGGGCCTCCACGGCCTTGCGGCTGCGGTTGTCGAGGGTGTGGACCCTGCTCACAAAACGCAGTTGCGGCAGCGGATCGGGCTTCGAGCAGACGTCTTCGATCGTCTGGAGGTCGCTCAGGAACTGTTCCACGGCGGTGGTCAGGGGGAGCTTATTGGTGGCCTGTGAGCACTCAACGCGGATCTGTCGTGTCCTGCCTGTCTCCAGGGAGGTCAGTGACAGTCCGCTGACGGTGCCGCAGATGCGGCGGACCACGGCACCAAAGCGGTCCAGGCCGAAGTCGTCGATCCGCTCGCCCCGTGACACCGAGTACTCGTCGACGCGGCCTCTGCCGTCCATGATCTGGTTGCGGATTTTGATGACCCCATCGTCGTTGAGGCACCGGGTTGCGAACTCCAGTCCGAACTCGTCGTCACGGAAGTAGGGATCCAGCATGTGCTGCCCTACCCCGTAACTCAGCGCGTAGGTGCCACCGCCGGTGCATATGAGGATGAGTCCCGCCGCGGCCCGGCTGCGTTCGTTGACTTCCAGTCCGGTGATGTATTCCACCGCGCTGCACCAGTCGGCGCACCCTCGGGGAACACCTCCGGTGATCAGCAGGCCTTCCACCCCCTGGCGGGTGAACTCCCTGGCCTGGTAATCCTCACTGTCGAGGCATCTCTCGCGGACGAACTTGTGCAATTCCGGGGTAGTGCCCTCGGGAGGTTTGAGCCGGTGGAGGGTGAACTTACGGGTGGCGGACCGGGATGTGCGAGTACTACTCACGACGGCCTCCCCATGCGCAAAGCACTTGAAGACACCACGAAAGCAGACAGGGAGCCGTCTTCACCGCCGAACAGATCTATCCGGCTCATGGGGAAGGCCGGACTCCCGGGAAGCTGCACGGCCTTCGCCCGGCATCACCGGACCGGCCGGGACCGTCTGCTGGCGAGATGCCCCGTCTCATGCGGCAGCCGGTGAACGGGGGCCGTTGCATTCGGCCGCTCAGCATTCGGGCCGGGGTGGTTCACGGTGTCCAGAAGATTCCCTGCCCGCGACCGCGGATCGCGCGCCACTGCGGCACCGCGACCCTGCCTTCTGCTGTGCGGACCCATCGCCCGTGGAGGGCACGGTGAATGACGTCGTCGAGGACGTGCCAGTCCGCTTGGTGCCCGCAGCGGCCACACGTGTTCGGGTTAAAGCTGCGCCCCCGCTGCCAGGCGGGGCGGTCGTGCAGTTGCGCAGCCAGGTCCATGGTGTCGCCGGTGGGGTCGGCCAGGATCCGGCGTGCCACATCGACGGCTTCGGGAAAGTCGGTCGTGCTGAACTCGCTGCCGTCCGGCCGGTGCGAAGGCAGTAGCCCGAACACCCACCGCAAGGGCATCGAGCACTGCTGACACGGCATGTCGAATGCGAACACGTCCACCCGCAGCGTACTCACCCGACACCGCCTCCTTCCCCATCACCCTGGCACACCCCGGTCCACGTCCTGCGCGCGGCCCTGCAGCTCACCCGGGTGTGGGGTGTTGCGTCATCGGCGGGGCAGAGCGGAGCGGTCCTGGACGGTGATGTGGAGAGTGTGCAGGGGCTGGGTCCGTGTGGGGCGGACGACCTCGAACCAGTCAGTGCCCTCCTGTAGGTGGCGGGGGATACGGCGGTAGTGGCTCCAGCCGAATCCGATGCCGGTCTGCCATGCGGTGTCGCTGTAACGGCTGCCGATGACCGGTTCCCCGTGCAGGTAGACGGAGTCGAGGGGGCGGGAGGCGGCTTCGAGATGAGCGAGGACGGCTGCTGCTGCGCGGCGTAGCGGGCTGGTGTCGCTCCAGCGGGTGAGGGCTGCGAGGGCTGCGGGATGGGCGGGTTCGGCGTTGGGGAGCTGGAGTTGGCGGATGGTGGCCGCCTTACGGTCGACGAGGTCGGTGAGATCGATGCGGACCGGGCGCGGGACCCAGCGGTCGATGCCGTCGAAGGCTTCGATCATGTGGTCGCGTGGGGCACGGCCTGCCTCGGGGTCAGGGGTGATGGCGGCGAGCCGGGTGCGGGCGGTGTCGACGGGTTCGCCGCGGGTCCACAGCAAGGTCAGTTCGAAACCTTCCGCTTCGAGGGTCTTGCGTTCGCGGAAGTGGATCTGTAGGCCGCGGCTGTTGCCTTTCAGGGCGCGTTTCATCGAGGCGGAGGGGTCGCGGCCGTAGGACAGGGCGTGGAGGAACTCGGAGGTGAGGCGGTCGTCGGTGCGGTGCTCCACGACCAGGTCGACGTCTGAGGGGTTCAGTGCGCCGCGTGCGTAGGAGCCGAAGACGAGGATCTCGTCGACGAGGTCCAGCGGCCAGCCTCCTTCCTCCAGCCGGTCGAGCATGTCGTTCAGGAGCGTGGTGGCGCGCTCGCGTTTCACGGAAAAACTCCGCTGGTCGTCGGGTACCGGTTGGCGTGGGCGTGTGGTGTCAGCCGGTCTGCCGCGGGGTGGCAGGGGCCCGGGAGATGATCGTGCTGAGGGTCCCGGTGTAGGTGGTGCCCAGTTCGGTCACAATCCCGGGGAAGGGGCCCGGGCCGTGGCGCAGGGCGCTGACGTAGTTCTCGGGCAGGAGCACACGGTCGCCGACCTCGAGCGTGCCGGGGCCGTTCCAGCGGTATCCGTAGCCGTCGACGGTGACGGCCTGGTGGCCGTCGACTTCGAAGCGGCGGTTCTTGGCGTCGAGTTCTTCCCGCAGGGTCCGTACCTGGTGCTCAAGGTGTTCGACCTGCGCGGTCTCGGCCCGCTGTCTCCACTCCCTTTCCTGCGCCCGGCCGGCCTGAAGGCCCTGCTCATAGGCGTCCACGAGGGCTTTTTCGTGGTCGGTGGTGTGCAGTTTGCAGGCGAAGCCCGGACCTGAGAACTGCGCACGGCAGGGAGCGCCGGACTTGGTGGGGCGCCCGCAGAGCCGGTGATGTATCTCTTCGAACAATGCGGATTCCTCACATAGTGGTGGAGTGGCGGGAGGGGCGTGCGGCGGGTGCGTCCTACAGGGTGGTCGGTAGTGAGATCACCGGCTGGGAGATGGCCTGCGGGATACAGGCGGGAGGGATGCGAGCCGCCTGACTGTAGGTCAGGGTGAGGAGTTGGAGGTAGTTGAGGGAGACGGGGCGTCCGGGGAGCTTGCCGGTGGCCTGCTCGAAGCGCTGGAGTGTGGCGGGCTTGATGCCGAGGTGGCCGGCGGCGGCGTGAAGGTCGAGTCCTGCGGCTTCGCGGGCTTCCCGGAGGAGTTCGGCATTGTCGTGCCAGACCTGCGGCGCATTCTCAGTGGTCTGCCGGGCGACAGATGCCCGGGCAGCGGCAAGAGCGGTCTGGATTCGGTCGTCACGGGGGCCGAGGAGGAACCGGGCGAGCCGAGCGGCACCGGCCCCGTGGTCGACGCCCTCACTCCAGGGCTGAGAGGCTTCCTCGTATACGCGGCCTCGGGTCTTGGCGCAGTCCTCGCGCTCACCGGGGTCTGCGCCGTAGGTGTGGTGCCGGTCTCTGGTGCAGGGCAGCGTGCTGTCCTTCGCGCGGTCCATGTCACGGAACTCGTCGTCGGTCTCGATCTCGTCGATGACCGCCCGGACCTGCTGGCGTTCCTGCGGGCCCAGGACGCTCGCGAGTGCCTCCGCGGCGGCCTGGGCCTCGGGCCGGCCGGCGGGCTCGAAGCCGCCGCCCCAGGCGTGGGATTCGCGCTCTCCCCCCGCCCTCTGGAAGGCCACGTCGATGGCTTCGAGGTATGCGGGCTCCAGGCCTGCATCATCAGGATGATTTCCCGCAAGGCGCCCCGGGCAGCCGGCTCCGTCTCCTGGACGGTATTGCTGCTGTGTCGGCGCCGGTTTCCGGTCATCCAGTCGGTGAAGGCCTCAGGCCGGCGGGAGTCGGGCGGTTGTGTCTCCGCGAACCAGCGCGCCGCCCTCACGACACAGGCGTGCGCGTGCTGGATGGCGGCGTACCAGCCGAACAGCGCCTCGCGGTAGTCATCCACGTGCCGGTCCTCGGCAAAGGTGCCGGTCTTGGTGCGGCAGTGCTGCGGGCAT
This sequence comes from Streptomyces sp. MS19, assembly GCF_047200595.1. Lineage (NCBI taxonomy): Bacteria > Bacillati > Actinomycetota > Actinomycetes > Kitasatosporales > Streptomycetaceae > Streptomyces > Streptomyces sp. MS19. The sequence goes on from NZ_JBJZOH010000055.1 coordinate 8,237, forward strand.
TCCGCCGCGCTCACCCGGTACAGGGCGGCGCGGGTCTCGGGGAACGTCAGCAGCGCGGTGTTCAGGTGCTCATATTTGGGGCCGCGGTTTCGGCGCTTTTCGAGCCCGTGGTCGAGGAAGACGTGGAAGCGGGGTTCCTCACGCCAGTGGGCCGCAGCGCGGCGGACACGGACGTCGTTCTGCCACGCTCCGGTCGCGATGACCTCCCGCAACGCCGAAGCCCTGTGCCGCCGTAGTGCCGAACCCCATGCGATCAGGACCGGCAGGCACTGAGGATCGTTCCCCAGCGCGGACATCACCAGATTGATGTCATCGTGACGGTGAAGATGACGCTGGAACACGAACGCCCCCTATTGACGCAGCAGACCCCCGGCCCTGGCACCTCTCCGCAAGGGCGTGGAGCGCAGTGCCTTCATCCTGCACCAGGGGTCGGACATCCAGCCCCGCAATCTGCCGGTCTGCCCAGCTGAGCGTCATGCGGAGGCCGAGGTAACAGCCCTGCCCGCAGCGCATGGAGGCTGAAGAGCACACGCAGGTTTTCCCCACCGGATTGCCGACCACCGGACGTCGGCAGTTCTTCTCGTCAGACAGCCGGCACGTGGCCTGCCTGGTTCGGACTGGCACGTGCCGAGATTCCCTTTCTCCCTGCGCACCGCATCGTGTCCGCAGCGCCCTCGGGAGAGCGCCGAACAGCGACATCCCCCTCTCCCGTCCCGCGCGCGCTGAGATTCAGGTCCAGCCCTGCCCGAGATTCCGTGCCGGCCCGGTGTTCCGGCCGGCCGTCCCGTCCCTGTCCTGCACCACAACCAACTCACACCCAACATCAAACAAGCACTCAATGAGTGCTAATCTCAATGGAGGTTACCTGTCGGACACGCGAAGGGGCGAGCATGGCCAAGGAATCGGCGAACAACGCGGTGAAGCGGCGCCGTGCCCAGCTGAACCTCACACAGCAGGAGACGGCTCGGCGCGCTGACGTATCTCTGGCGACCTGGCGGCGCTTCGAGAACAGCGCAGACAGTGCCAGCGCGCTGGACGGGTTCCGGGCGGACAACCTGCAAGGATTCGCCCGGGCGCTGAAGCTCAGCGTCACGGCGCTGAGGCAACTGACTGATGCCGAGGCCACTCCGGAGGCCGAAGATCGCGTCGAGATCGACCAGTCGGTCAGCGATGTCGTGCAGTTGTTCAACAGGTCTTTCACCGGTGAGCCGCTCACCCCGGCAGACGCCATGGCCCTGGCCAACACGGTCGACTTCTCCGATTTCACCCCCACCCGGGACGGCAAGCTGCACCTGGACACCTCGTTCGACCACGAGTTCGCCGCCTACCTGAAAGGCGAGGCGACAATCCGGGACGTCGGCCTCCTGCGCGAGCTGCCTGAACTGGCTCTCACCCAGGTCAGCAACCACTGGCTGGTGCGCATGGGTGAGCGCATCATGCGGATCGGCAGCGAACTGGGGAAAGGGCGTATCCCGCGTCCTCAGTGCCTGGCCGACGAGTACGCCCTGTGGATCGTCATCCAGAACACCGACCCGCCTCAGATCGGCGACGTCCTTGACATGTTCCCCGGACTTCGGAACGCGGATGACGTGTTCGGCTACGACCCCGATGCCGACGAACCCGATGACGAGCACGCGATCCGGGAGGACTGGATGAACCGCATGGTGGGCGGCCTCCTCCCGCCGGACGAAAGTCACGGCCACCGGCGGTATGACCTGACACTCATGGAGGCGTACGGACAAGGCGTCTACGACCCCGGCGACCCCCGTCACCCTCTTCGCTGGTTCGACCGGGACGACCTGCGTGAACGGTGCACATCCGAGCTGGCCTTCGTCAGACTGCCGAAAGAGGAACAGGAGGCCCGGACCGCCGAAGCACTCAACCGCATGTCGGAATTGCTGCGACCGGGAACAGCCGACAACTCCCACTGACCACAGCGGTTCACCCAGGCCACACCCCCAGATGCCGCTCCTCTCCTCCGTCCCACCGGGCAGTCCACACCAGGCCACGGCGGGCGGGTGCACCACGGACGGCGGCGCCCACTGCGTGGGCATAGCCGCTGTTTCCCGCCCAGGCTTAGGGTGTCGGGCGCGGTGATCTCAGGATCGGGTTCCAGGCGAACCAGTCCAGGGTTCCGGCGCCCAGTTCCCACGGGGACTCCAGCAGCAGTTTCCGGGTTGCCTCAAGGTCCGCGGTGACGGGAGCGGGAGCGGAACCGATACGAGTCATCAAGTCGCCCCGGGCATGCCAGAACTCCTCGTCCTCGCCGCGCAGTCGGCGTATCGCCGCGTCCACGCAGGCAGGCCATTTCGGCATACCGTAGTGATCGTCGTGGGTCCCGATCCGGGGAGCGCCAGCGAAGACGAGGAAGTCGTCCGCCGGCAGGATCTTCTCGAAGTGCCTGAACATGTCGATGCGCTGTTTCACCTGCTTCTTGATCTCCCCGAGGAATCCCCAGCCGAACTCCGTCAGGGTCCCCTCGCATCCCGGCCAGACCATGTCCCGGTCCAGGACCAGGTCCTCCAGCTCGTAGAGACGGAACTGGTCGTCGGAGCCCAGGACGTCGAAGGCCTGCCGGGTGAGCCAAGTGTTGCGGGCGAACATCGTCCCGTCATGCAATGCCTTGCGACGGCTGGTCGGCCGGGAGGCGTGCGCGTCCTCGATCGGACCGTTGCGCCACACGGACAGGACGAGCCCATGAGCCGCCGCCCACCGCAGTCCGTCCTGCGCCGTGAAGACGCCCATCTCCTCAAGGCGCTGCCGCGCCCAGTCCAGCGCATCCTGGATGTCCTCGCCCACCGGCTCGCTCTCCCCCATGGCTCCCCACTTCCCTCTCTTTCTTCGGTGTTCGTGTCATCCGCGATGTGGCGCCTGAAGTTGAGACCAGAACATACGCGGGCCGCGCCGACTCACTCCGGTGCCCCTTCCGCGGCAGCCGTGGCGTCCGGCAGGCCGTTCTCAGGCGGATGGGGGCAAGTTGGAAGGCCTGCCGAGCGCGCGCAGTTCAGCGCGGCGGGCCTGCATGAGCTCCTCCGACCGACGCAGGGCGGTGTCCAGGAGCCACACCCCGCGGCGGAACGGCTGGAAGCCGATGCTCTCCCACAGCGCGGCGATCTTCTTCTTCGCCTGAAGCCGATAGGTCTCGGTGACTTGCTCACGGTCCTCGGGGTACTCGCCCATGCCGGGAAACACCGCTACCGCGCAACAGCCCCCGGCCAGGCGGCGGATCGCCTCAGCGGCCAGAGCCGGGCCCAGCCCGAAACCCCTCCACGCCTTGTCGAGGCTGACGCGGTCGAGGATCAACAGATCACCAACGGGATGCGTGACCGCTTTCTCGAACGCGGCGCTGTAGCCGGTGCGTCCGGAACGGCCAAGGACGGCGGAGACAATGACCTCAAGATCGCCGGACTCGGCGTCCGCCACCTCCCACCGGTTGTCGCCGGTGCAGTCACGCAGCCTCCACAGGATAAGGTGCCCGATCTCGGAGCCCGCTGCCGGGGCGTGACCGCCCCCGTCCCCTTCTTCGACTTCCCACTCCTCGTTACCCGCTATCCCATAAGTGACCGCGACATGCCAGGGTTCCAGGGTGTCCTCGTAGTCGTAAGGCACCGCAGGATGTCCATGGCCGTAATGGAGGTGAAGACGGGCGGGATCGCCCGGAAGTTCAGTGACCAGCCGTTTAGGCATCGCTGATGTCATGGCAGAGAGACTAGGAGCACGCACTGACATCCCACCGAGAAACGGGACGAACAAGACCGTGGGCTCGGGCTGGTCCCCTTTTGGGCTGAGCATCTTGGCCCCGCTTCTGGGCACGAGGCGCGGGTCCTGGCCCTGTGGAACCTGCGCCACGCCAAGACCGCCGCCGCTCTGCTGCCCCCGCTGCTTTCCCGGTTCGCGGAAGTCGTCGTCGATGAGGCACAGGACTGCTCCGCCGCCGACCTAGCGATCCTTCAGCTGCTGCACGACGCCGGCCTGCCGCTGGTCCTCGTCGGCGACCCGGACCAGGCGATCTACGCCTGGCGCGGCGCCGAACCCCAAGCTCTCCAGTCCTTCGCCGCTCAGCTCTCCCCCGCCCCGCACCGCCTGACCGGCAACTGGCGCAGCTCCCCGTCATCTGCCGGCTCGCGTCCACCCTGCGCACGGGGCAGCGCCCACCGGACACCTCCGTGGTGCGCGACGACGACATCCCCGTCCTCGTGCTGCCCACCCGGTACGCCGACTCCGGCAGCCGGCACCTGCACGCCCCGACCGGTGCCGGCATCGTCGACGCCTTCCGCACGCTGGCCCAGGAGTACGCCGTCCCGGCCAAGGACTGCCTGGTGACCGCCCACAAGTACGCCACCTTGCCGGGGATCACCCGGGAGAAGACCAACACCAACGCCATCACCAGCCTGGCCTGGGCCCGCACCGTCACCCACACCCCGGGCGCCAGCGGCGATGACCTCGCCCGGGCCTGCGCGGTCGCCGTGCGCGTCCTGTTCGGCTACTGGTACCCGGGCGAGCCCGGCGGCCCCGACCGCATCATGGCCGACCACCGTCTCTCGGCCGGACAGGTCAACCGCACGGCGTTCGCCTTCCTGCACAGCCTGCCTGCGCCCCACCGGAAATGGGGGCCGCAGGTCTGGCAGGCCATGAAGGCCTGGCCCGCTCTGCCCGGGGCTGCTCCGCAAGGCGGCAAAGGCCGCCCCGCCGGAAGACCCACCGTGTCGCGCCTCCAGGCGGCCACCGGTATCCGCACCAACATCGTCCACCAGCTCAAGGGCGATGAAGCAGACGGCGTCCTGCTGTTGCTGCCCGATGCCAGAAGCGTCCAGCGCTGGGCCACCGCAGACCCGGCCACCGACGAGGTCCTGCGTATCTGGTATGTCGCCGTCACCCGCGCCCGCCGCCTGGCCGCCGTCGCCCTACCCGACGAGGAGAGTGATCAGCTGGCCCGGCTGCTGACCGAGCGGCAGGTACCGGTCCGCGTCGCATGACCCTTCGTGGTGTCTGTCCCCGCACACCGCCGGGGGCAGACACCACGAGCCTGGCGGCAGACTGCTGCTCGGCGTGCCCACGCTGTCGGCATCAGTGCCGGCATGAGGCCACCGCCCGTGGACGGGCCTGTCCGCTTAGGGCCTTATGAGATCAACCGGCCCATCCTCGGCCTGCCGCGCGTTAGGGTCGACTTCCGCCTGTCGCAGCGGTTTGAGGCGGTGGCGGATCTCATTCACAGGGGGAGTCTGCGGGATGTACGGTCAGCTGACGTCGGACGTGCCACTCGGCCCGTTCGAGGGCACGACGATCACCATATGGTCGGGTCAGGGCAAGCAGGCGAAACTGCATGCCACACCGTCGTGCTCGTATCTGCGCTCGGCTCGCGGTGTCGAACGGACGGTACATCTGAATGCCGCCGTGGTCGGGCGGATGTGCCCACAGTGCGGCACCTACGGGTCCTGGGCACGCCCGGGTACGGGTCTGGCGGTGTTCCTGGGCGCGTTGACCGGGCTGGGTCTGCTGTACGAACTGGACAGCTTCCGCGATCCCGACGAGAACGCCTTCGAGGACGAAGAGGTCCGGCACGCGGCCGCCGTGCTGTATAAACCCGTGGCCGACGATCCGGCGGTCCCTATCAAACAGGACAACGCGGAGCACGACGAGGACAGCGAGGACGACACGTGGGAGGAGCGGCGAGAGGCCGAGCGTGTACGCGAGTTGGTGCTGCGGCAGTGGGGCGGCGCGCTGGCGAGCATGCACCGCACGCACCGGCAGCTGGCGCTGTTCCCTTGGCTGCGGGCCTGGGCCGGGGCGGCTCTCGAAGCGAAGGCCGGGTATCTGCGCGTCCTGCAGGAGCAGGCCCAGCTGCTGGTCGCCAAAAGGGCGCTGTTGGCGGCGACCGCGGCGGCCGCCATGACGGAGCCGGATGTGCCCGCCGACGAGCCGGCTTTCGCACCGCTGGGCGACCCCGGCGAGGCTCGCCGGCAGCTGTTGTCGCTGTGGCGGCGGTGGCGCAGCGCGGTTGAGGACAGTTGGGACGACCCGCGGCAGCAGACCTACGTGGTGCATCATCTGACCGACACGATGGGCAGCCGCCGCAAGGGTCGCGACCAGATGCTGGAGCGGGCCCGGGCGGTGGTGGCAGGCTGGGAGGCCGACGTCCGAGCAGCGGCCGGAGAGAAGCACGACGAGCGGATTGTGGTCGCTCGTCTTCCCCGTGATGCGGCGGAGCGCGGCTCTGGCAAGTCGCTTGTTGACCGGCTGGGTGAGTGGGAGCTGGGGGTGCTCGCCTCGTACACGGCCGACGCTGTCTGGGAGCCGCAGTCCGTCATCACCGTGCGGGTGCCGGAGCCGGTGGCCGTGCGGCTGCTGACACCGCAGCACACGCTGTCCTACAGCAAGCCGGGGACCGCCGAGGCCGAACAGCTGGCGGCACAATCCCCGGCGGATCCTTGGCCCGCGGCCGGATCGGGTGTCGGGCCTGGGGTGTTCGACGACACGCCGGTCCACAGCAGGCGTCTGGTCACCGGCGAGCACCTGCGCGCGCTGCGCGCCGCTACGCGGGACGCCGAGCAGCTGTACGTGGTGTTCTCCGTTGGCAGCGGGCTTGAGGTCGTGGCGCTGAGCGTCCTGGAAGAACGGTGCGCTGCAGGATGGCAGGGTTCCGTCATCGCCGGTGCAAGTGACCTGCCTGATGCCCTCTTCGCGCCCCGCCGGCCGTCTCCCGACCAGGAGGAATCCGTCTGGCCCGCGCGTATCCACGATCCGCATCACGAGGCGTTCGGCAGCCATCTGAGCACGGCGGAGGGCGAACGGGTGCTGGTGCGGCTGTGCGAGGCGCGACGCGACACCGATCATGCACTGCGTTCCCTGGCCCTGGCCCGCGGGGTAGCCGACCTGCGCCAGCTGGAGGCTGTCGGGTACAACGACCGGGATTTTCCGCACCGTCCCTTCGCATCGGCGGTCTGGCACGGTCTGCTGGCCATGGAGCAACTGGACCTGGAACCCTTCGAACCCGTCACCGATACCGGATGGCAGAGTGGCTCCGAGCTGCCGCTTGGCGTACTCGCCGGAGTACAGGCCTACACCTCGGACGCGGACGGCCGGTATCAGGGCCGGGCCCACTCCCCCGATTGCAAGCACCGGCGCCCGGAGCGTGGAGTCAGCCGCGACGATGACCTGGTGGCCATCAAGGAGTTGATGGGCAACAAGGGCTTCGACCCGTGCAGCAAGTGCGGCGGGTACGCCGTCCGCCGTCTCAGCCAGGACCAGGTCGCCTACTACCGTGCCGCACACCGGCTGCACGTCCTCGCACACCAGGTGCACTCTGCAGCGGCTCGCAGCAACAGCGCCGGCAGCACTGAACTGGCAGCGACGTTGGAGGAGTTTACTGATCTTGACCGGGAGACTGCCCAGGCATGGTTCCCGTTGCGGAAGGAGGCCCGCAGGTGGCAGCAGACCGTGAACGCTCTGCTGGGTGAGCTGCCCGGATCGGCATGACCGAGGACAGGGCTCCGACACTCGGCGGGAAGGCTGCCTGGCGTCCAGCGGGCATCAGGCAAGCGCCCGATGGACACCTCGGCCATCGGGCGCCCCTACCGGTTACCAGGCAAGCTCGGGTGTCGGTGTGTCACGCCGAGCTCAGCAGCACCTCTTCCAGGTCTTGCCGGCTTGGCGGCGGCTCGGCTGCAGAACGCACGACGGTCAGCAGCCGTCCGTCGAGGCAGGCGTCGAAGCGGCCTTCGGCCCGTGCGAGACGTTCTCGGACGCCGGCCTGGGGTGGGGGCTGTTCGGCCAGGACGGCCAGCAGTACCTCGTGCTGGGCAGGTCCCAGCGCGTCGGCGGGCACCCAGGTGCCGTGGACGGGATTGCCGGCGAGTTCCGCATCGAGTTCGGGGGCGGTGTCTCACAGCCGCTGCACCAGGCGACCGGTTCGTGAGAGCGGGTCGGTCGTGGGCTGTGTGCGAGCAGCAGCAGGCACCGGCAACATGGTCCGCAGTGTGCCCGTGGCGGATGGCGGGTCGAGTGGCGGTTCAGGTTCATCCGTCGGCATCTGCCCGAAGGGGCCCTCTGGTGGTCTGCGCCGTCGCTCGTGCACGGGAAAGCGGCATTGATGGCCTTCGCTCTGCCGCTTCCAGCGGACGTCGAGTGCGCCGTCCCAGCGTTCGTCCTGGGGGAGGAAGACGTCCAGGTGACGCCGGAGCAACCGATCCAGACCCAGCTCATGAAGTAGGCGTGGTCCCGGTGGGCGGCGGACCATCGCGCCAGGTCCTGCAGCCGGTTCTTCTGCTCGGCAAGGGGTCGTTTCGGCAGGAGTGTCTTGGTGCGGCGGTGTCGGCCGTGGGCCTCTCCCGCGACCCGGCCGCCGGGCAGGTGGAACAGCAAATCAGTTGGGATCTCGCCCTTCTGACAGCCCGTCATGCTGCCCGGCAGTGCGTCGAAGCTGTGCAGCGGATGCGCCGTGTTGTCCCACGCGAAGAGCGCTTCGTCGGCCGCCGTCAGCATGCCCAGCCCTGAGCTGCGGCGACGAAGCCGCGGATGTGCCGCGAGCTCGCCGTGAACGCGCGGTGATCGACGCGAAGGGGGCCGCCGGCTCCAGCGGTATGGAGGTAGCTGGCAAGGAGACGGACCTCGAGCTGCTTGGTCCGGTAGTCGAGGACGCGGTTGTGGTCGCGGGCGAGCGCGTTGATGTGGATGAGCCGGGCCAGTCCCACCCCCAGGTCACCCTGTCCGACCTCCGTGACGGTCACCACCGGCTCCTGCACCTGGAACTGCCACACCCGGGCTCGTACCGTGTTCACTTGCGCATCTCTCTTCTCGTCTGCGTCGCACCCCGCGCCGTTCCCGGACGTGATGTGGTGCGCAACTCTCCCGTGCCGTCAGGGCTTTCACATCATGTCCTTGGTCCGGGACCATCCAGCGCGTGTCGGCCTGCTCCTTGTAACGCGCTGGAGGCGGTCGGTGCGGACTGGAACCCGGCATGGCCACCGGACTGGCAACGCCACTACGCCGCGCTGCGCGAGCTCCTACGCGACGGGGAAGGGCGGTGGAGGGGTGGCCGCGTCCGTGAGATATGCCGGGCCGAGGTGACGGCCGCGGGCGTCACAGACCTCGATCTCGTGGGCGTGGTGTGGCATGTAGCGCACGCGGACCTGGCGTCCGGCCTGGCCGGTCATCCAGGCGGCGATGTAGGTGCGGCCGCGCCAGTTCACGCCGTGGCTGGTCACTTTCCGGGGCCGGCCGTCGTCTTCGAGGGTGAAGGCCCACAGGTCCGGCTGCGGGGATGTCGGTGACAGGTGTCGGATCGGCCTGCCACGCCTGAAGTGGTGTAAGGCCGGACAGGGCTTTCGGGCGGTGTGCGGTGTTCCACCAGTTCGTCCATTCCAAGACTTCCGTGGTGAAGTCCTGGAATGACAGAGCAGATGCCGCCTCGCCTGTCCGCTTGGTGCGTCCGCGGCGGCCCGAGCGGGGCTTTGTGGGCCCGGTGGTGTAGCCGGGCAGCGCTGCGAACAGCATGCGGTCCGCGGCCCGGTTGAGGCTCTCCACCGTTCCTTTCAGATGCGGGCTGTAGGCGGGCAGGTCTTTGACTGTCACGCCCATCGCGCCGAGCGCTGTGGTGACGGCGGCGGAAAGGAAGTCTTTGCCCCGGTCCACCCTCACTTGCTCCGGCACTCCCCCGGCCGGGCCGTAGGGATCGTCACGCACCACGGCGGCGCGCAGGGCGGCCAGTACCGATGCGCGGGAGGGATGGCCCGGGGTGATGGCGGTACCGGTGATGACCTTGGTGGCGGTGTCGATGAACCAGGTGATCCACGGGCGCACCAGGTCGCCGTCGGCGTCGACCAGCAGCGGGGCCTGGACGTGGTCGCTCTCCCAGGCGCAGTTACGCCATGACGTCGGCCGCTTTCCGAACACATCGTGGGCGCGTGCGGCCTCTGGTCCGATAGCGAGCCCGGCCCGGTTCCCCGCCGTCAGGTCCCTGCGCAGCGCGCGCAGGAACGTCGACAGGGACGGGACCGGATCCAGCAGCGGCACCTGTGACAGGGCTGCCCCGCCCGGAACGGCCACGAGGTCCGGCGGGACAGGCTCGGCAGTGCCAGACCCCTGGGTGCGTTCGCCTCCGGCTTCGGCCGCGGCGCGTTGCACGAGCTGGCGGTGGACAGCGGAGGCGTTGCCGTGCCAGTACGCCAGCAGCACCCGGATCTCCGCCGTGATCTCGAAGCGGCCGGTGCGGCGAGCCCCGGGGTGCGCGGCCGCCGCCGGGCTCTGGGATGCGTCGGCCAGCCACCGCCAGACCGTGCGCTCCGACACCCCCGCCAGACCGGCCGCGATCCGCACGTGCAACGACGACAGACCGCCCTCTTCCCGGTCCACCGCCAGCAGCCGCCGTACCACCACCGCCCGCTCCAACGGCGGACCCCCGGCTGGCACCACAGCAGCCGATCCCGACCCGGCCTCACCCGCTGAAACACCCTGAACCGTCATACGAACCAGCCCACCAGACCCCACCAGCCCCCACCAGCCCCACACACAGGAACAGCGAAAGCCATGACAGCCAGCGATCAACCTGCTAGCCACACCACAACACCCGCCTGGTCACCCCATGACAGCAACCCCACCCCCACGATGCGCCCACCACCAGCCCCGAACACCACAACCCTGGCTGACATCCACCCGCCGCCACCCCACCGCCCAATCACACACACGAACCGACAAACTCACCATCGCCTACCAAGCCGCACTCCACCTCGCCGGCATCCTCATCTGGACCCAACGCTAACCAAAGAGACACGACCTAGCCACAAGATCAATTCCCGTGCCGGGCCGGCGGGTGACATGAGCTGCTGCCGCCGAATGCCAGAGCCGGCGCTTCGCCGGAAGGGACGGGGCGTGGGCTGGGGGCAGACCGGCCCGGCACTGACGGATCCACCGCGGGGGTCCGGGGGGGGTGATGCGCTGGTGGGAGGGCAGTGCGGCGCCGGGGCGTTTCCGGGGCCCCGGGGGTGTCCGTTCCGGGCCGGTTCCTTGTGGCGCGCGCTGGGAACCTGCGGCGGCTGCGGGGCGGTGGGTGTCAGGGGCGGGGGGCGGTGCTGTTGCGGATGATGAGGGTGGTGGCGAGTTCGATGCGGGGGCTTTCGAGTTCTTCGCCGTGTATGAGGCGGGTGAGGGTGCGCAGGGCGCTGCCGCCCATTTCTTTGAGGGGCTGGCGGACGGTGGTGAGGGCGGGGGTGACCCAGCGGGCTTCGGGGAGGTCGTCGAAGCCGACGACGCTGATGTCGGCGGGGACGCGCAGGCCGGCGCGGGCGAGGGCTTCGTAGGCGCCGATGGCCATGTGGTCGGAGCAGATGAACAGGGCGGTGGGGGGGTCGGGGAGGGTGATGAGGGCGTGGACCTGTTCGGCGCCGCTGGCGCGGTCGTGGTTGCCGTGGCGGATGAGGCGGGGGTCGGTGTCCAGGCCTGCGGCGGTGAGGGCGGAGCGGTAGCCGGCGGTTCTGGCGCGGGTGTAGAGGTGGTGGGGCGGGCCGGTGACCAGGGCGATGCGGTGGTGGCCGTGGTGGAGGAGGTGGTTGGTGGCTTCGTAGGCGCCTGACCAGTTGGTGGTGCCGATGGAGGTGACGTCGGGCGGGGGGTCGCTGAGGGGGTCGATGACGACGCAGGGGGTGTGGGCGGTGGCGAGGCGGGTGAGTTGGCGGGGGGTGGGTTCGACGAGGCCCAGGACGATGCCGGCGGTGCCGCGGTCGAGGATGCGTTCGAGCCAGTCGGGGGTGCGGTGGCCGGGGGCGGGGGGTCTGGCGCGGGAGACGACGACGTGGAGGCCGGCTTCCCAGGCGGCGGTCTCCATGCCGCTGGCGACGCTGGCGGGCCAGGAGCCGTCGAGCCCGCTGAGGACGAGGTCGACGGTGTGGGGGGTCTGGTCGGGGCCCGGGGTGCCGCGCCGCTGGTAGTGGTGTCCGCGCAGTGCCGCGTCGACTCGGGCGCGGGTGTCGGGGGAGACGTCGTCGCGGCCGTTGAGGACTTTGGAGACGGTGGAGACGGACACTCCGGTGAGCTCGGCGATGTGCGCGAGGGTGGGGCGGGGCGTGTTGCTTCCGGTCACGGGGCCCATTGTCTGCTGCCGCGGAGGTTTTGCGGGACGGCCGGGGTGCGGCCGGCCGCCGCGCCCTCCTTGTCTGGTGGGGGTGCGGCGGCCGGGACGGGCGGGGGTGCGGGGTGGTCAGGGCTGAGTGATGCCCTGTCCGTTGAAGGTGACCCAGTTGACGTTGAGTTCGCCGGTGGTCTTGACGAAGTAGAGGGGTCCGGACGCGGGGGTGCCGGTGGTGTCGGCGGTGACATCGGCGTAGACCTGCCAGTCGCCGGTCGGCTGGACCTGGAGGGTCGCGACGGTGGGGCCGGTGTCGGGGTCGCCGGTGCGTACCTCGACGGTGGCGCCGAGGGTGGGGGATGCGGCACGCAGGGTGATGCTGTCGATGCCGGTGAGGTTTGTGGGGTCCCAGGCCCACCAGTCGCCGTTGTCGATGTGGCCGATGTTCTGGCCGCCGCCGGCGGAGTCGCCGGTGGTCTCGGTGCTGACGCCGGGGTCGCCGCCGCCGCCGGCGGAGTCGAGGCGGCCGGTGGTGTCGTAGTGCTCGGCCTCGCGGTGCTTGGGCTGCAGGACGACGATCTCCTGGGTGGTCAGGGGCGGGGCGTCGCCGTTGCCGTGGTCGGTGTAGGTGACGGAGACGGTGCCGAAGATGTTGGCGCCGATGTGCCCGGCGTCGCCGGGGAGGGGGAAGGTGCCGGAGCAGCCGTGGTACTGCTCGTAGCCGTGGGAGTGTTCGTCGTGGCCGAGGGCGGGCTGGACGATGACGTCGTCGCAGTCGACGGTGCCGTCCTCGGGGTCGGTGACGGTGACGTCGTAGGCGATGGTGTCGCCGAAGGTGAAGAATCCGCCGTCGGCGGGAGCGGTGACGTCGATGGCGGGAGCGGTGTTGCCGGCGGTGATGTCGAGGTTGGACACGGCGGTCCTGCCGTCTTCGTCGGTGACGGTCAGGCGTGCGGTGTAGCGGCCGGGCTGGGTGTAGGTGTGGGTGGCGGTGGGCTGGGTGCTGTCGGGGGTGCCGTCGCCGTCGAGGTCCCAGGAGTAGGTGACGGGGCCGCCGTCGGGGTCGTGGGAGCCGGCGGAGTCGAAGGCGACGTCCAGGGGTGCGGGGCCGGAGGTGCGGTCGGCGGTGAGGTGGGCGAGGGGGGCGCGGTTGCCCTGGACGTAGTCGATGCGGTAGACGCCGGAGTCGGTGTTGTTGCCGCCGAAGCCGCTGCCCCACTCGATCATGTAGAGGGAGCCGTCGGGGCCGAACTGGAGGGCGTGGGGGCGGTTGAAGGAGAGGTCTTCGAAGGCGCGGGTGACGGAGGTGACGGAGGTGCGGTCGGCGTCGAGGCCCAGGGTGAACAGGCGGCTGTCGTTCCAGTCGGCGAAGATCACGTTGCCGTCGAAGGACTCGGGCCATTTGGTGTCGGAGGCGAGGTCGGGGTCGTACTGGTAGGCGCCGCTGGTCATGGGGGCGCCGCTGCGGCCGATCTCGGGGGTGCTGGTCTCGGCGCCGAGCCAGATGGCGGCGGGCTGGGCGGGGGGCAGGTCGGTGATGCCGGTGTTGTTCGGGGAGTCGTTGACGGGAGCGGCGCAGTCGTAGGGCTGGCCGGAGGTGCCGGTGGCGAAGTCGTGGTCGTTGTAGGGGGTGTTGGCGCCGACGCAGTAGGGCCAGCCGTAGAAGCCGGGCTGGGAGATGATGTTCCACTCGACGCGGCCCTCAGGGCCGCGGGTGGGGCTGGCGGCGCCTGCGTCGGGGCCGTAGTCGGCAACGAACAGCTGGTCGGTGGTGGGATCGAGACCTATGCGGAACGGGTTACGGAAGCCCATGGCGTAGATCTCGGGGCGGGTGTCGGGGGTGCCGGGGGCGAAGAGGTTACCGTCGGGGACGGTGTAGGTACCGTCCGGCTGGGGGGTGATGCGCAGGATCTTGCCGTTGAGGACGTTGCTGTTGGCGGCGGTGCGCTGGGCGTCCCAGGCGGCGCGGCCCTCGCGTTCGTCCAGCGGGGAGTAGCCGTCGCTGGCGAAGGGGTTGGTGTTGTCGCCGGTGGCGATGTAGAGGTTGCCCTGGGTGTCGAACTCGAGGGCGCCGCCGGCGTGGCAGCACTCCTGGCGCTGGGTGCCGACGGTCAGGACGACCTCTTCGCTGGCGGGGTCGAGGGTGTTGCCCTGGAGGGTGAAGCGGGAGACGCGGTCGACGGGGTCGTCGCCGGGGGGTGAGTAGTAGAGGTAGAGGTGGTTGTTGTCGGCGAAGCCCGGGTCGAGGGCCAGGCCCAGGAGGCCGAATTCCTGGCCGGTGTAGACGGGGATCTGGCCGGCGGTGACGACGGAGCCGTCGGTGAGGATGGCGTTCACGGCGCCGTTGCGGTCGATGTAGAAGACACGGCCGTCGTCGGCGATGTCGAGTTCCATCGGGTTGCTGGTGTTGTCGTCCAGGGTGACTTTCTCGAAGTCGGACGCCAGGGGCTGGGTGGCGGTGCCGCCCGAGCAGTCGGCGGGGTCGGCGCCGGCAGCGGTACGGATACCGCCGAGGAGGTGGCCGAGGAAGGCCGGTTCGGCGAACGACTCGGCGGTGTGGCCCATCCCGGTGTACCAGGCGCGGCCGGCGTCGATGTCCTGGCACCAGGCGATGGGGTGGTCGGCGCCCATGGTGCCGCCCTCGTAGGAAGTCTCGTCGAGGGTGGCCAGGACGTGAGCGCTGTCGCGGGGGCTGGGGGCGTAGTTGTACCACTCGTCGTGGCGGTCCCAGGCGGCGGGCAGGTGGGCGGTGGAGGGGTGGGCGGGGTCCTCGACGCGGACGGTCGCGTCCTGCGGCTGCGGGTGGCCGTTGAAGTAGCCGCCGACGAGTTCGCCGTACCAGGGCCAGTCGTACTCGGTGTCGGCGGCGGCGTGGACACCGGCGTAGCCGCCGCCGCCCTCGATGTACCGCTCGAACGCGGCCTGCTGGTCGCCGTTCAGGACATCGCCGGTGGTGGACAGCCAGATGACGACCTCGTAGCGGGCGAGATCGGTGTCGTTGAAGACGGAGGCGTCCTCGGTGGCGGTGACCTCGAAACCGTTCTCCTCACCGAGGGATTCGATCGCGCTGATCCCCGCGGGGATCGAATCATGCCGGAAACCGGCCGTCTTGGAGAAGACCAGGGCGTTGAAGGTGTCCGCGTCGTGGCCGGGGTGAGCGGCCGCGATACCGCTGGAGACCAGGGCCAGGGTCAGAACGGCTGCGCCGGTACGGGCTGTCGTCCGGAACAGATGCTGTGCTGTTCTCAAAACACGGCTCCTCACAGGAGAGAAGTGGGGGAACGCCTGCGGCAATGGCCGGGCGTCCGATTCCTGTGCATGACGGGACAGCCCCCGAGGTGGGGGCTGATGTCCGGCGGCTCGCCGGACACCCCCCGGTGGAAAGCCCCGGCAACCGGGACCTCACACGGAGAGGGCGTAAGCAGGAAATGGGGTGGGGGGGGTAGGGGTGAGGGACGGGCAGCAGACGCGGAGAGAGGTGGCAGACCAGGAGGACCAGAGGCCAGAGGGCCAGAGGGCCAGAGGGCCAGAGGGCCAGAGGGCCAGGGGGTTGGGGGTGGGGGGTTGGGGGTGGGGGTGGGGGGTGGGGGGCTTGTGGGGGTGCGGGAAGTCCAGGCCCCCGGGACACAGGTGCGTGAGCGCGATTCGCGGGACGTACCGGTGGATGGGGGCGGCGCCGGACCTGTAAAGGGTGGAGGCGGGGGGAGTTCCAGGCCCTGGACGCGGTGGGGGGAATGGGTGGGATGCAGGGTTGTGGGGGCGGGTGGGGGGTGCGGGACAGGGATCACGGCCCCCACGGCTCGAAATGTTTCGAAAAACTTGCTGTGTCGCGGGAACTGTAGGAAGCCCGGTGAAGCACCGTCAAGAGTCCGGACACACCGGACGCATTTTCCGGTACTCCCGCCAACCACCCCGGCCCACCGCCCGGTCACCGGAACACCCCGCCCCTGCCCGCCCGCCCCGGCCAGACGGACAGCACAGAACGGAAGACCTCTCCCCCGCCGGCCGAGACACACCGGCCAGGCAGGACACCCCCGTCACCTGCACGGACCCCCAGCCCCCGCCCCCGCCCCCAGGCCAGCCCGGGGACGGCACCGCCGGCCCGCGTCCCTTCATCCTCCCCGGGAACCGGAGCGCCCCCGGGAAAGACGTACCGGCAGACCACAGCTCACACCACCGCCACCCGGCAGACCCCAGGGGACCGCACCGGAAGCCGACACAGCCGCGAACAGCCCGGCAGCCCGGCAGACAGGGGGGGCAGGGGGGCAGGGGGGCAGGGCAGCCCCGCCGTACAGGCCGGTACCGCGGGCCCGGGCGGAACCAGCGCTGCAGCCACGGCACGCCAGGACGCGTCTTGCGGACCTTCCCGGGACCGCGCCGCCGGCACGAAGGCACCTCCCAGGCACCCCTTGCACCTGAGGGAAACCTCGCCGCGCCGTCGCATCACGCGAGTACGAACCGAGTACGAGCTACGACGCACCGCCTCCCGATGCACCGCACCCGACAACACGGCCCAACCCGACAAGACCCACAAGACGCGCCCCAGCACCGGCACCGGCGCGGACGGGCAGGGCACGGACGGGCAGGGAGGGGACGGGCAGGGCGCGGACGGGCAGGGAGGGGAGGGAAAGACGCGATGGGGGACGCGGCGGGGCGGGCAGTCCGTGCGGTGTTCCGGAGCAGCACAGGCACCCCGGGGAGGGACAGCTCCGCTGTACCGCAGCCGGCACCTTCCCGGGGATACTGACCACGGGCGGCGTACGCCCTTCTCCCCCACGCCCCATACCGCCCTTTCCGGCACAAGCCGGTGTCACCGGGCGGCGGAGCAGCAGCACAGGCCCGCCGGGACCGGGAGCCCACTGCCCGGAGGAGAACTCCCGGGCCGCAACCGGGCGCCCGAGCCGCGAGAACGATCACGGTGGGGGGCGGCCGATGCCGGACGGCGGACCCGGGCACCACAAGGCCCGGGGCCCCTTGTCCGCAAGAGCATGGCGCCACGCCGGTCTAGC
>NZ_JBJZOH010000056.1:0-23971 GCF_047200595.1 Streptomyces sp. MS19
CTCCCGGGGTCGGGGGGAGGTGGGGGGCCCCACCGCGCGGTGGGGCCCCGTACTGCCATACGGCCCGGTGAGGTCGTCCTGTGCTCGTCCCGTGCCCCTGGGGCCCGTGTGGAGGCTCCTCGGCGGCTCCGGCGACGCTCAGCGACGCAGGGAGGGCTTGAGGTCCTTCAGACGGCCCAGCAGCCCGTTCACGAACGCGGGGGACTCGTCCGTCGAGAACTCGCGGGCGAGCTGCACGGCCTCGTCCAGCACCACGGCGTCGGGAGTGTCGTCCTCCCAGATCAGCTCATAGGCGGAGAGCCGCAGGATGTTGCGGTCGACCACGGGCATGCGGTCGAGCGGCCAGCTGACGGCGTACTGGGCGAGCAGCTCGTCGATCCGCGCGGCGCGGGGCTCGTAGCCCTCCACCAGGGTGCGGGTGTACTCGCTGACGGGCGGCTGCCGCTCGTCGGAGCGCGACAGGGTGACCCAGCCGGCGAGCACCTCGGTCGGCGGGACACCGCGCTGGTCGGCCTCGAAGAGGATTTGCAGGGCTCGTTTGCGGGCCTTGCTGCGGGCGGCCACGGTTAGCTGTTCACCCGGCCGAGGTAGTCACCTGAGCGGGTGTCGACCTTGATCTTCTCGCCGGTCGTGATGAACAGCGGGACGCCGATCTCGTAGCCGGTCTCCAGACGCGCCGGCTTGGTGCCACCGGTCGAGCGGTCGCCCTGCACACCGGGCTCGGTGTACTCGACGACGAGCTCGACGGCCGCGGGCAGTTCGACGAACAGCGGGTTCTCGTCGTGGATGGCCACGGTGCAGTCCTGGCCCTCCAGAAGGTAGTTGGCGGCCTCGCCCACGGTCTCCGGGGTGACGTAGAGCTGCTCGTACGTCTCGGTGTCCATGAAGACGAAGTCGGTGCCGTCCTTGTAGGAGAACTGCATCCCGCGCCGGTCCACCGTGGCCGTGTCCACCTTGGTGCCGGCGTTGAAGGTCTTGTCCACCACCTTGCCGGAGAGCACGTTCTTGAGCTTGGTGCGGACGAAGGCGCCGCCCTTGCCGGGCTTGACGTGCTGGAACTCGACTACGGACCACAACTGGCCGCTGTCGAGCTTGAGCACCATGCCGTTCTTGAGGTCGTTCGTGGTGGCCACGGTTGCGGAATCTCCTACGGACTGCTGCTGGGGGGAGACCACGGTCCCCCCGCGCGGCTGCCCCCGGACGGGGTCACAGGGCGAGGAGTTCCTTGGTCGTGATGGTGAGTAGCTCGGGTCCGCCGTCCGCCGGTGGGCGGACGACGAGCGTGTCGTCGATCCGGACACCGCCCCGGCCTGGAAGATGGACCCCCGGCTCGACGGTGACCGGCACACAGGGGCCAAGTCTACCCATGGCGGCAGGGGACAGCCGAGGGTCCTCCCCGATCTCCAGGCCGACCCCGCGGCCCGTCACGGGCCCGAGGGCCCCGCCGTGCCCGGCCGCCGTGATGACGTCCCTGGCCGCCCGGTCCACGGCCCGCAGCTCCGCGCCGGGCGTGAGCGCCTCCCTGGCGGCCCGCTGGGCGGCGAAGACGACCTCGTACAGCTCGATCTGCCAGTCGGCCGGCGTCGTGCCGATGACGAACGTGCGTCCGATCTGGCACCGGTAGCCCCGGAAGCTGGCGCCGAGCCGCACGGTCAGGAAGTCGCCCTCCTCGACCCGCCGGTCCGTGGGCCGGTGCCCCGCGAGACCTGAGTGGCCGCCGGTGGCGACGGAGGTGGGGAACGCGGGGCCGTCCGCGCCGTGGTCGACCAGCCGCCGTTCCAGTTCGAGGGCCAGGTGGCGCTCCGTCCGGCCGACGAGGATCGACTCCAGCAGCTCCCCCAGGGCGCGGTCGGTGATCTCGGCGGCGCCCCGCAGGGCGGCGATCTCGTCCTCGTCCTTCACGAGCCGCTGCCGCTCCACGGCGCGGTCCAGGTCCGTGAGGGCCGCGCCCGGCGCGACGGCGGCCAGCGCCCGGTGCCGCGCCACCGTCAGATGGTGCTCCTCGACGGCGACCGAGGTCACGCCCGTCCCGGCGGCCATCCGCACGGCGGCGACGGCCGGGTCCTCGCCCGCCTCCAGGATCACCAGGCGCAGCCCGGAGTCCTCGGCCGCCCCCGGGTCGGGCCACCTGGCGCCCGGCCGGCGGGCGCCGACGGGGTCGACCGTGGGGTCGCGGTGGGCGAGCAGGACGTCGTCACCGCCGGGGCCGAGCAGCAGGACCGCCCCCGCGGGCGCCGGGCCCGCGAGGTAGCGGACGTTGGCCGGTCTTGTCACGACGACGGCGTCCGGCCCCGCCGGAGCGGAGCGGGCACGCAGCTGTGAGCGCCGGCCGGCGAGTACCTCGGACATGCACCGAGCCTACGCAGCGCGCGCCGGGACGGCCGTCCCGACGCGTCCGGACGAGCGGGCGCGCGGGCGCGTGTGCCGTCGTGCGCCCCTCACCACTGCGGCGGGCTGGTGAGGCTGCGGGCGACGGCCTCGTCGAGCATCCTCGCGGTGGTGGCCACGTCGTGCCGCGAGTTGTCGATGATGGGCAGGCCCGAGCCGTACCAGCCGGCCATGCGGCCGTGGATGGTGGCCACCTCCTCGTCGGAGAGGCGGCGGGTGCCGGTGCGGGCGGCGTTGCGTTCGAGGACCACGTCGAGCCCCGGCAGCAGCACGACGGGGATGAGCCCGGGGCCGACGTGCCGCTTCCAGCCGCCGAGGCCGACGGCGGGCCGGTCGGGGAAGACGGCGTCGTCGAGGATGCAGGAGATGCCGTTCGCCATGAAGTTCCGCGCGGCGAAGCCGCAGGTGCGGCGGGCGAGGCGGTACTGGGCCTCAGAGCGGTCGTTCCACCCGGCGCGCGGGTCGGCGAACCCGGCGCGCACCCACTCGCGCACGTCGTCAAGGCTGATGTGGGCGGTCGGGACGGGCCTGCGCTCCGCCCAGTGGCGGGCCACGGTGGTCTTCCCCGCGCCGGCCGGCCCGATCAGCAGGACCGCGACACCGGCGTGCGCGGCGTCGGGCACGGCCGCGCCGGGTGCGGCCGCCGCGGCCGGGATCACGGCCCCGGGCGGCAGCTGGACGTGTCCGCTCGTCTGGCCGTCGGCCGGTGCCGCGGGCGGCACCGGCATGGCGCCGGGCTGATGCATCAGCTCCCCCACCTGGGTGTCCGTGCGCGGCCGGACGGCTCGCGCATGTCTTCGAGCGCTCCACACGGTACCGGGCGTCCGTGTCAGCCCGTGACCGCTGGGATCGCTGTGATCGCGGTGCTCTCTCTGATTCCCGCTCTCCCGTCCGGATCAACGCGCGGGACGGCCCCGGGGTGCCGCGCCGGGCGCGTCAGTCGGCCAGCTCCTCGGCGACGGCGCGCAGCGCGAGGACGTACGAGCCGATCCCGAAGCCCGCGACGGTGCCGCTGGCGACGGAGGCGACCACCGAGGTGTGCCGGAACTCCTCGCGCCGGTGCGGGTTGGAGATGTGCACCTCGACCAGCGGAGCCGTGCGCTGGGCGGCGGCGTCGCGCATGCCGTACGAGTAGTGGGTGAACGCGCCGGGGTTCAGGACGACGGGGAGCGCGCCGTCGGCGGCCTCGTGCAGCCAGCGGATCAGCTCGCCCTCGTCGTTCGTCTCGCGCACCTCGACGTCGAGCCCGAGCTCCTTCCCGGCCGCAGTGCAGCGCTCGACCAGCCCGGCGTACGAGGTGGAGCCGTAGACGTCCGGCTCGCGGGAGCCGAGGCGGCCGAGGTTGGGGCCGTTGATGACCAGGACGCGGCGGCTCATGCGGCGATCTCCGCGTGCGCGGCCAGCAGCATCGCCGGGTCGGGGCCCTCCAGGACGGCCGGTCTCGCCAGGCCGTCGAGGACGATGAAGCGCAGCCGGTCGCCGCGGGTCTTCTTGTCGATCCGCATGGTGTCCAGCAGCCGGGGCCACTGGTCGCCCCGGTAGGTGACGGGCAGGCCGACCGAGGTGAGGACGGCGCGGTGCCGGTCGGCGGTGGCGTCGTCGAGGCGGCCCGCGATGCGGCCGAGTTCGGCGGCGAACACCATGCCGACGGAGACGGCGGCGCCGTGCCGCCACGTGTAGCGCTCGTTCTTCTCGATGGCGTGGCCGAGGGTGTGCCCGTAGTTGAGGATCTCGCGGCGCCCCGACTCGCGCAGGTCCGCGCTGACGACCTCGGCCTTGACGCGGACCGACCGCTCGATCAGCTCGGCGGTGAACGGGGCGTCGGGCCGCCGCGCCGCCCCCGGGTCGGACTCGATCAGCCGCAGGATCTCCGGGTCGGCGATGAACCCGGCCTTGATGATCTCGGCGAGCCCGGACACGTAGTCGTGCACGGGCAGCGAGTCGAGCGCGGCGAGGTCGCACAGGACCCCGGCGGGCGGGTGGAAGGCGCCGACGAGGTTCTTGCCCTCGGCGGTGTTGATGCCGGTCTTGCCGCCGACCGCCGCGTCCACCATGCCGAGCACCGTCGTCGGGACGGCGATCCAGCGCACGCCGCGCAGCCATGTGGCGGCGACGAAGCCCGCCAGGTCGGTGGTGGCGCCGCCGCCGACGCCCACCACGACGTCGCTGCGCGTGAAGCCGGTCTGGCCGAGCGCCTTCCAGCAGTACGCGGCGACCTCGGCCGTCTTGCTCTCCTCGGCGTTCGGCAGCTGGATCGCGATGGCCTCGTACCCCTGGTCGGCGAGGTCCTGCCGCAGCACCTCGCCGGTCTCGGCGAGCGCCTCGGGGTGCAGGACGGCGACCCGGCGGGCGGCGGGGCCGATCAGCCCCGGCAGCTCGCCGAGCAGGCGCCGGCCGATGAGGACGTCGTACGGGGTGGTCCCGTCCTGGCCGCCGACGGTGACGGCGGCCGGCTTCTCCTCGGGGGTGGTCATGCTGTCGTGGGCTCCAATGCGTCGAGCACCGCCTGGACGACCTCGTCCGGGGTGCGGTCGGCGGTCGTGACGACCGCGCGGGCGACCTCGGTGTACAGGGGCCGGCGCTCCTCCATGAGGGCGCGCCAGCGCTGGCGGGGGTTGATGGCCAGCAGGGGGCGGGAGGCGTCGAGCCCGACCCGCTTCATCGCCTCGGCGAGCGGCACGTCGAGGAAGACCACCGGCAGGCCGGCCAGCAGGGCGCGGGTGCCCGGGTCGAGGACGGCGCCGCCGCCGAGGGAGACGACGCCGTCGTGCCCGGTGACGGCGGCGCGGACGGCCGCCGCCTCCAGGGCGCGGAAGCGTGCCTCGCCGTCGTCGAGGAAGATCTCGGAGACGGTCTTGCCCGCGGCGCGCTCCACGTCCGCGTCGGTGTCGCGGACGGTGCGGCCGAGGCGTGCGGCCAGGAGCGCGCCGACGGTGGACTTGCCGGACCCCGGGGGGCCGACGAGGATCGCGGCGGGGCCGGCGGTCACCTGACCTCCAGGGAGCTGAGGAAGCCGGTGACGTTGCGCCGCGTCTCGGGGACGCTGTCGCCGCCGAACTTCTCCGCCACGGCGTCCGCGAGCACCAGCGCGACCATCGCCTCGGCGACGATGCCCGCGGCGGGCACCGCGCAGACGTCGGAGCGCTGGTGGTGCGCGCGTGCCGTCTCGCCGGTGACGACGTCCACGGTGGCGAGGGCGCGCGGGACGGTCGCGATGGGCTTCATCGCGGCGCGTACGCGCAGGAGTTCGCCGGTGGTGAGGCCGCCCTCGGTGCCGCCGGAGCGGCCGGAGGCGCGGCGGATGCCGTCCGGGGTGGCGACGATCTCGTCGTGCGCCCGCGAACCGGGGACGCGGGCGAGGCCGAAGCCGTCGCCCACCTCGACGCCCTTGATGGCCTGGATGCCCATCAGCGCGCCCGCCAGCCTGGCGTCGAGCCGCCGGTCCCAGTGGACGTGCGAGCCGAGGCCGACCGGGACGCCGTACGCGAGGACCTCCACGACGCCGCCGAGGGTGTCGCCGTCCTTGTGCGCCTGGTCGATCTCCGCGACCATCGCGGCGCTCGCGCCCGGGTCGAGGCAGCGCACCGGGTCGGCGTCGAGGCGTTCGGTGTCGGCGGGGGTCGGCAGGTCGCCGTGCGGAGCCCCGGCCGCGCCGAGGCCGACCACGTGGGAGACGATCTCGATGCCCGTCGTCTCCTTGAGGTAGGAGCGGGCGACCGCGCCGAGGGCGACGCGGGCCGCCGTCTCACGGGCGGACGCGCGTTCCAGGATGGGGCGCGCCTCGGCGAAGCCGTACTTCTGCATGCCCGCGAGGTCGGCGTGGCCGGGGCGGGGGCGGGTGAGCGGCGCGTTGCGGGCGAGCGCGGCCAGTTCGGCCGGGTCCACCGGGTCGGCCGCCATGACCTGCTCCCACTTGGGCCACTCGGTGTTGCCTACCATGACGGCCACCGGGGAGCCGAGCGTCAGGCCGTGCCGCACGCCGCCGAGGAAGGTGACCTCGTCCCGCTCGAACTTCATGCGGGCGCCCCGCCCGTAGCCGAGCCGACGCCGCGCCAGCGCGTCCGCCACCATGTCCGTGGTGACGGGGACGCCGGAGGGCAGCCCCTCCAGCGTCGCCACCAGTGCGGGTCCGTGCGACTCCCCCGCGGTCAGCCAGCGCAGCCTGCTCAACGGTGCTCCTTGGGATGCCTCGTGCGATTCCTCGGCCGGGACGGCCCTGCCGGTCTTGCCGCACGATCCTCCCATGTCCGCCCCGGGCGGCCCGCGGGCTGTCTGACCCGCGAGACGGCCCGGCGGGTCAGTGGGCCGCGAGCGCGCTCCCGCCCGCCTCGCGCATGGCGGCCAGCGGGGCGGCGGGGACGCCCGTCATCCGCTCGACCTGGAGGACGGCCTGGTGGACGAGGAGGTCGAGCCCGCCGACGACCGGGCCGCCGCGTTCCGCCCACGCGGCGGCCAGGGGGGTGGGCCAGGGGTCGTACAGCACGTCGAAGAGCGTCCCGGGGCGCTCGGGCACGGCGGCGGCCAGGGCGTCGGTGGCGCCCGCCGGGGTGGTGGCGACGACGAGGGGGGCTGTCAGGCCCTCGTGGGCGCGGGACCAGTCGGCGGTCGCGACGGGGACACCGAGGCGTTCGCCCCAGCCGCGCATCTCGGCGGCGCGGGCGGGCGAGCGTACGTACGCGGTGACCTCGCCGTCGCAGACGCCGGCCAGGGCGGCGAGGGCCGAGGAGGCGGTGGCACCGGCGCCCAGGACGGCGGCGCGGCCGACGCGGGTGACGCCCCGTTCGCACAGGGCGGCGGCGATGCCGGGGATGTCGGTGTTGTCGCCGACGCGGCGGCCGTCGGGGGTGAACAGGACGGTGTTCACTGCCTCGACGGACGCGGCGGCCGGGCCGATCTCGTCCAGCAGCGGGATGACGGCACGTTTCAGCGGCATGGTCAGCGACAGGCCGGCCCACTCGGGTCCGAGACCGGTGAGGAACGGCGCGAGCGTGCCCTCGTCGATCTCGAAGCGGTCGTAGGTCCAGTCGGTGAGGCCCAGCGCGCGGTAGGCGGCGCGGTGGAGCACCGGGGAGAGCGAGTGGGCGATCGGCGAGCCGAGGACGGCGGCGCGGCGGGTCATCCGTCGCCCTGCCGCTGCGCCTCGTTGAAGTCCTCGCGGTTGCGGTCGTGCTCTTCGTAGTCGTCGGTGAAGCGGGTGTCGCCGGGGGTGACGGTGACGAAGTAGAGCCAGGGGCCGTCCTCCGGGTTGAGCGCCGCCTCCAGTGCCTGGTGGCCCGGGTTCTCGATGGGGCCCGGCGGCAGGCCGTACTCCTCGTAGGTGTTGTACGGGGAGTCGACCTCCGTGTCCTCCAGCGAGACGTCGAGCGTGGAGCGGTTCAGCGCGTAGTTCACCGTCGAGTCGAACTGGAGCCTCATGTCGATGTCGAGGCGGTTGTAGATCACGCGCGAGACCTTGCCGAACTCCTCGTCCGCCTGGGCCTCGGCCTGGATGAGGGACGCGATGGTGAGTATCTCGCGCGGGCTGCGGTCCAGTCCGGCCGCGGCGTCCTCCAGGTCGATCTCGGTGAACTCGGCCTCGGCGCGCTGCACCATCTGCGTGAGCAGGTCCTCGGGGGTGGTGCCCTCGCCGACGTCGTAGCGCGCGGGCCACAGGAAGCCCTCGATGTCGCCCTCGGCCCAGTCGGGCAGGCCGAGGTCGGCGGTCTCCGCGACCTCGGCGGTGGTCCCCTCGTCCAGGCCGAGCCGTTCGTCGACGATGGTGTAGATGTCGGCGGCGCGCTCGCCCTCGGGGATGATGAGCGCGTTGGCGCCAGGGCCTTCGAGCATCAGCGCGACGGCGGCCTCGGCGGACATCTCGTGGCGCAGCGTGTAGATGCCCACCTCGATGCCCCGGTCCCCGGCGGCGGCGACGAAGGCGTCGTGGCTGGCGACGATGCCTTCGTTGCGCAGCCGGTTGCCGATGTCGGAGAGGGTGTCGCCGTCCTCCACGGTGAACTCGACCTCGCCGGTGCCCTCGCCCGAGAAGTCCGCCGGGGGGCCGAAGCGGTCCTGGTAGAAGCCGTAGCCCCAGTACGCGACGCCGCCGAGGGCGCCGACGACGAGGACGGCGGCGACCATGCAGCCGCAACCGCCGCGGCGGCGCTTCTGCTTGTCGCCCTTGCCGTCGTCGTCGGTCCTGCCGCCCCTGCGGTCGGCGCGGTCGTCGGTGTCGGACCAGTCGTCGTCCCGCTTGGAGAAGAAGTCGCTCTCGCCCTGGTCGGGTCCAGGGTCCCAGCCCGTCTCGGGGTCGGGCGAGGTGTCGGGCGGGCTGTCGGGCGCGGTGTCGTGACGGCGCGGGGCCGGGGGCCTCGGCTCGGCGGCGGGCGCTCCCGCACCGGGTGCCTCTCCCTGCTGGAACGCGGCCTGCTGGTACGGGTCCTGCGGGTAGGGCTGCTGCCCGTGCTGCTGGGCCTGCTGCTGCATCTGCTGCTGACCCTGCTGATAGCCCTGCGCGGCGTACGGGTCCTGATACGCGTCGGCACCGTACCCGGCGGCCTGCTGCCCGGCGTACGGGTCGTCGGCGTAGAACTGGCCCGTCTGGTCGTACTGGCCGTCCTGGTACTGGCCGCCGTACTGCTCGGCGCCGTACTGACCGCCGTTGCCGCCCTGGTCCCAGGCGCCCTGCTGACCGTAGTACTGCTGCTGGCCGTGCTGACCCTGCTGCCCGTACTGGGGGTCGTATCCCTGGCCCTGCTGGTACTGCTGCTGGCCGTACTGGTCCCAGCCGTCCTGCTGTCCCGGCTGGGGAACGCCCTGGCCCTGCTCCGCCGCCCAGTCGCGCTCCCCGTACAGCGGATCGTTGTCCGGGTACCACGGTTCGGGGCCAGGCCCCCGGCCATACTCAGTCATCGATCCCCTTGAGACGCAAGACGGCGGTCGGCGCACCCCCCGGAAACCGGCACGACTGCCCTTGGCGCGGAACGTTACCGTATCGCGATCAGACAACCACTTCGACGCACTGCCCCGGTGGCTGCCCCGAAGTCCGCTCGCTCTCCAGGGCGCTTTGCAGGATAACGACCGCCGCGGCCTGGTCGATACGCGCACGCCCCTTGCGGGACGAGACCCCCGCCGCCCGCATGTCACGGGCGGCGCTGACCGTGGACATCCGCTCGTCCACCAGCCGGACCGGCACCGGGGCGACCCGCCGCGCCGTCTCCCGCGCGAAGGCGCGGACCCGGGCGGCGGCGGGGCCCTCCCGGCCGTTCAGCGACCGGGGCAGGCCCATCACCACCTCGACCGGCTCGTACTCGGCGACGAGTTCCGCCAGCCGCCGCTGGGCGCCCTGCACGTCGCGCCCCGGGACCGTCTCCACCGGCGTGGCCAGGAGCCCGTCGGGGTCGCAGCTCGCGACCCCGATCCTGGCCTCGCCGACATCGACGCCGAGCCGCCTGCCGCGTCGCATCACGCGGCTTCCGCGACCAGCCGCTCGACGGCCGCCAGCGCCTCGTCCACGGCGGCCGGGTCCTGGCCGCCGCCCTGCGCGACGTCCGGCTTGCCGCCCCCACCGCCGCCGAGCGCCTTCGCGGCGACGCGCACCAGGTCACCG
Organism: Streptomyces sp. MS19; assembly: GCF_047200595.1. Lineage (NCBI taxonomy): Bacteria > Bacillati > Actinomycetota > Actinomycetes > Kitasatosporales > Streptomycetaceae > Streptomyces > Streptomyces sp. MS19. The sequence continues at coordinate 9,974 of NZ_JBJZOH010000056.1, forward strand.
GCCTTCAGGCCCCGTCCGCGCGCGGCCTCGTTGGTCGCGACGACGGTGAGCGGGCGCCCGTTCACCACGGTGAACAGCGCCACCACGGCCGCCCGGTCGCCCGGGACGCGGCTGCGGACGTCGAGGACGAGGCGGCGCAGGTCGTCGGCGGTCGTGCCGTCCGGCACCCGCCCGGCGGCGAACGCGATGCCGCCGATGTCCTGCGCGGCGGCGGCGAGGCCGCCCGCGGCCTCCAGCACCTTCTGGGCGCGGAACCGCTCGATCTCCTTCTCGGCGTCCTTCAGCCGCGTGAGCATCCCCGAGATGCGCTCGGGAAGTTCCTCGGGCCGCCCCTTCACCAGCTCGGTGAGCTGGGCGACGACCGTGTGCTCGCGGGCCAGGAAGCGGTACGCGTCGGCGCCGACCAGGGCCTCGACGCGGCGCACGCCCGAGCCGATGGACGACTCGCCGAGCAGCTTCACGAGGCCGAGCTGCGCGGTGTTGTGCACATGCGTGCCGCCGCACAGCTCCTTGGAGTAGTCGCCGATGGTGACGACGCGCACGCGCTCGCCGTACTTCTCGCCGAACTCGGCGATGGCGCCCTGCTTGCGCGCCTCGTCCATCGACATCACCTCGGCGGTGACGTCGAGCTCCCGGGCGAGGACCTCGTTGATCTTCTGCTCGACGTCGGCGAGCACCGTGCCGGGCACGGCGGTCGGGGAGCCGAAGTCGAAGCGGAAGCGGCCGGGTGAGTTCTCCGAGCCGGCCTGCGCGGCGGTCGGGCCGAGGGCGTCGCGCAGCGCCTGGTGGGTCAGGTGCGTGGCGCTGTGGGCGCGGGCGATGGCACGGCGGCGCGCGAGGTCGATGCGGCAGTCGGCGGCGACGCCGAGGGTCACCTCGCCCACCTGCACGACGCCCTTGTGCACGAACACCCCGGGCACCGGCTGCTGCACGTCGCGGACCTCGACCACGGCGCCGGAGGACAGCCGGATGCGGCCGGTGTCGGCGAGCTGGCCGCCGCCCTCGGCGTAGAACGGGGTCCGGTCGAGGACGATCTCGACCTCGTCGCCCTCGGTGGCGGCCGGGGCGGGCACGCCGTCCACGAGGACGCCGACGACCGTGGCCTCACCGCTGGTGTGCGCGTAGCCGATGAACTCGGAGGGGCCCGCCGAGTCCGCGACCTGCCGGTAGGCGGACAGGTCTGCGTGGCCCTGCTTCTTGGCGCGGGCGTCCGCCTTGGCGCGGTCCCGCTGCTCCTTCATCAGCCGCCGGAACCCGGCCTCGTCCACGGACAGGCCCTGCTCCGCGGCCATCTCCAGGGTGAGGTCGATCGGGAAGCCCCAGGTGTCGTGCAGCAGGAACGCCTTGTCCCCGGCGAGCACGCCGCCCCCGGCCGCCTTCGTCTCGGTGACGGCGGTGTCGAGGATGTTGGTGCCGGCCTTGAGCGTCTTGAGGAACGCCGCCTCCTCCGCGAGGGCGACCGTCTCGATGCGCCTGCGGTCGGTGAGCAGGTCCGGGTACTGCTCCCCCATGGTGGCGAGGACGACGTCCACCAGGTCGCCGACGACCTCGCCGGTGGCGCCGAGGATGCGCATGTTGCGGACGGCGCGGCGCATGATGCGGCGCAGGACGTAGCCGCGGCCCTCGTTGCCGGGCGTGACGCCGTCGCCGATCAGCATGACGGAGGTGCGCATGTGGTCAGCGACCACGCGCAGGGACACGTCGCTGTCGCCGCCGGCGCCGTACGCGACGCCGGTCAGCTCCCCGGCGCGGTCGATGACGGCGCGCAGGGTGTCCGTCTCGTACATGTTGTGGACGCCCTGGAGGACCATCGCCAGGCGTTCGAGGCCGAGGCCGGTGTCGATGTTCTTGGCGGGCAGTTCGCCGAGGATCGGGAAGTCCTCCTTGCCCTCGCCGGCGCCGCGCTCGTACTGCATGAACACGAGGTTCCACAGCTCGACGTAGCGCTCGTCGTTGACGGCGGGGCCGCCCTCGGGGCCGAACTCCGGGCCGCGGTCGTAGTTGATCTCGGAGCACGGGCCGCAGGGGCCCGGGACGCCCATCGACCAGAAGTTGGGGCCCATGCCGAGGCGCTGGATGCGCTCGGCGGGCACGCCCACGACGTCGCGCCAGATGCGCTCGGCCTCGTCGTCCTGCTCGTAGACGGTGATCCACAGGCGCTCGGGGTCGAGCCCGTAGCCGCCGTCGGCGACGGAGGACGTCAGCAGCTCCCAGGCGAGCGTGATGGCGCCCTCCTTGAAGTAGTCGCCGAACGAGAAGTTGCCGCACATCTGGAAGAACGTGCCGTGCCGCGTCGTCTTGCCGACCTCTTCGATGTCGGGCGTGCGCACGCACTTCTGCACGCTCACCGCGCGCGGGTGCGGCGGGGCCGCCTCGCCGAGGAAGTACGGCTTGAACGGCACCATGCCCGCGGGGACCAGCAGCAGCGTCGGGTCGTCCGCGATCAGCGACGCCGAGGGCACGACCGTGTGCCCGCGCTTCTCGAAGAAGCTCAGCCAGCGGCGGCGGATTTCAGCCGACTCCATCAGTGGTCCCTCTTCTCGGTGTGACGGCTCATGGGGTCTGACGACCCGCGGGGTGACGGGGGGAGCGCGCGTGCGGGCCCGGCGGCATCGGTGGTCTCGGCGTCGAGGCCCAGGGCGTCGTTCAGCTCGGACTCGCGCTGCGCCATGCCAGCCCGCACGTCGAGCGCGAAGCCGCGCGCGCGGCGGCCGGCCGCCGCGGCGCGGCCGGCGGCCCTGACGGCGAGGCTCTCGGGCGCGAGGCCGCGCAGCGTGCGCTGGACCTTGGTGGTGGCCCAGACTCCGGCGGCTGCGCCGGTCGTGAACCAGAAGGCGCGGCGGATCACGGTGGGTCAGTCCTTTCCTGGCCGCCCGGCACGGCGGCGCCGGGGTCCCGGCAGTACGCGGCCGGGCACGGTGCGGAGGGTGGGTGACGGCTCGTCGGCGGCGCGGCGGCGTGCCAGCGCACGGCGTACGCCGTAGCCGAAGGCGGCGACCTTCACGAGCGGCCCGCCGAACGTGGTGGCCACGGTGGCGGAGAGCGCGGAGGCGCTGGCGGCGACGTCCTCCACGTCGGCGGCGATGGTGTCCACCCGGTCGAGCTGCGTCTGCGCCGAGCGGACGGTCGCGGACGCCTCGCCGAGGAGCGGCACGGCGCGGTCGGTGACCTCCTCCAGCATCCGTGTCGCGGCGCGCAGCGCCTGCGCGAGACGGACGAGCGCGACGGCGAGGAAGGAGACGAGGATGGCCCAGAAGACGGCCACCAGCAGGCCGGCCACTTCTCCACCGGACACGAACGCACCGCTTCCCTCGTACGGGTTTCGGACAGGCATCGGGTGATGCCGGGTTCTGTCGCCGTCCGCCGGGGCCCGGCGGGCCGCTCCGCGCGGCGGCGGCAGGCCCCGACCCTATCGCGCCCGCCGCCCGCGCTCGTACCGCATTCCACCCGCCCGGGACAAGCGGCGCGACCAGAATTGTACGTTCTGCATATCGACCAGTACGCTGCGTGTTTCATGCGAGGCTTCCATGACTCCGAGTCGCCGGCCCGGGACGCTCCGGGTATCGGGCGCAGGCCGGGCAACATCCCGGCGGAACTGACGGCCTTCATCGGCCGCCGCGCCGAGACCACCGCGGTGAAGCAGCAGTTGACGCGTTCGCGGCTGGTCACCGTGACCGGCGCGGGCGGCGTGGGGAAGACCAGAGCCGCGCTGCACGCCGCCCGCCAGTCACAGGAGCGCTTCTGTGACGGTGTCTGGCTGGTGGAGCTGGCGTCGGTCCGGGACCCCGACCTGCTGGCGCACACCGTCGTCGAGGCGCTCGGCATCATCGACCATTCGAGGCGGCCGCCGCTCACCGTGCTGACGGACCACCTGGCGGACCGGCGGCTGCTGCTCGTGCTGGACTGCGTCGAGCACCTGGTGGAACCGTGCGCCGAGCTGGTCCACGAGCTGCTGCGCCACGCGCCCCGGCTGCGCGTGCTGGCCACCGGGCGCAGGCCGCTCGGCGTGGCGGGCGAGACGCTGTTCCCGCTCGGGCCGCTCACGGCCACACCGCCGGGACCGCCGCCCGCCGCGGCGGCGGTGAGCGAGCCGGACGGCGGCCGCCCGCTGGAGGAGGCCGCAGAACTGTTCGCGGCGCGGGCCGGGGCGGTCGTGCCCGGCTTCGCCGTGACGGACGACAACCGGCGGCTTGTCGAGGAGATCTGCCACCGCCTCGACGGCATCCCCCTCGCCCTCGAACTGGCGGCGGGGCGGCTGCGCAGCCTCTCGCTCGAACAGACCCTCACGCGTCTCGACGACCGGTTCCGGCTGCTGGTGGGCGGGGTCAGGGGCGCGCCCGCGCACCACCAGACGCTGCGTACCGCCGTCGGCTGGAGCCACGAGCTGTGCACGCCGCAGGAACGGCTGCTGTGGGCCCGGCTCTCGGTCTTCGCCGGCGACTTCGACCTGGACGCGGTGGAGTACGTCTGCGGCGGTCCGGAACTGCCGCCGGACGAGGCGCTCGACGTGCTGTCCGAGCTGGTCGCGCAGTCCGTCGTGAGCAAGGAGGAGACGCGCGCGGGGGTCCGCTACCGGATGCTCGACACGCTGCGCGCGTACGGCGCCGACTGGCTGGAGGCCACCGGAGACGCCGCCAGGATGCGCCGCAGGCACCGCGACTGGTGCACGGGGCTCGTCACCTACTGCGAGCTGGAGTGGTTCAGTTCGCGGCAGGCGGAGGTGGCGGTCCGGCTGGACGCGGAGATGCCCAACCTGCGGGCGGCGCTGGAGTACGCGCTGGAGGACGAGGAGGACGGCCGGTACGCGCTGCACCTCGCCGCCACCCTGTGGTTCTGCTGGGTGGGCTGCGGCCGGATCGCCGAGGGGCGGCACTGGCTGGACCGCGTGCTGGAGCTGGAGACCGACCACGAGGACGCCCGGCTGAACGCGCTGTGGGTCTACGGCTATGTCGCCGTCCTCCAGGGCGACACGGTGGGCGCGCTCAGCGTGCTCCAGGAGTGCGGCGAGGGCGCCGAGCGCACGGGCAACCGGCTCGCAGCCGCGTACGCCGTGCATCTCAACGGCTGCCTGGCGCTGATCAGCGACGAGATGCCGCGCGCCGAACTGCTGCTCGCCGAGGCGCTGCGGCGGTACGAGGACATGGGCACGTTCAACAGCAACGTGCTCGTGGGCCGTTCCGAGTACGCGATGGCCATCGCCTTCCAGGGCGACCTGGAGCGGGCCGTGGAGCTGTGCGAGGAGGTCAGGCAGGCGTGCGAGGACAGCGGGGAGCAGTGGGCCAGCGTCTACGCGCTGTACGTGCTCAGCTTCGCGGCCTGGCAGCGCGAGGAGACGGCGGCGGCGCGTGAGCTGATGGAGAACTCGCTGCGCGTCAGCCACACGTTCCGCGACCTGGTCGGAACGGTGCAGTCCGTCGAGATGATGGCGCTGATCACGGCGACCGAGGGCGACGCGGCCGAGGCGGCGGTGCTCCAGGGCGCGGCGAGCAGGCTGTGGCGCTCGGTGGGCATGCCGCTGTTCGGCTCCGAGTACTTCATGTACCCGCACAACGAGTGCGAGCGCATGGTGCGCGAGGCCCTGGGCGCGGCGCGGCAGCGCGAGCTGCAGAAGGAGGGCGAGCGGCTCGGCATGGACGAGGCCGTCGCCCGCGCGCTGTACCGCAGGTCGGTGGCGGGGGCGACGCGCGGCGCCGCGGCGGGGTCGCCCGTACGCCCCTCGCAGCTGGGCGGGAACCGGCTTCCCGCGCCCGCCGCGTCCCGTGCGGACGACGGGGAGGCGGCGGGCGGGGCGGCTCAGCGGGCGTAGTACTCGACGACGAGCTGCTCGTCGCAGATGACCGGGATCTCGGACCGGTTGGGGTCGCGGTCGAGGCGGAAGGCGAGGGCCTCCAGGTTGACCTGGAGGTAGCGGGGGGTCTCGCCCTCGCCCGCGTACCCGCCCTCGCGGGCGACCAGGAACGGGTGCTTCTCGCGGCTGCGCTCGCGGACGCTGACGACGTCCTCGGGCCGGACGCGGAAGGACGGCTTGTCCACCTTGCGGCCGTTGACCGCGATGTGGCCGTGCACGACCATCTGGCGCGCCTGGTAGATGGTGCGGGCGAGCCCGCTGCGCAGCACCAGGGCGTCGAGGCGGCGCTCCAGCTCGATGATCAGGGCCTCGCCGGTCTTGCCCACCACCTTGCGGGCGCGGTCGTAGGCGCGGGCCATCTGGCGCTCACTGATGTCGTACTGGGCACGGAGCCGCTGCTTCTCCAGCAGGCGGACCTTGTAGTCGCTGTTCTGCTTGCGGCCACGCCCGTGCTCGCCCGGCGGGTAGGGACGCTTCTCGAAGTACTTGACGGCCTTCGGGGTGAGCGCGATACCGAGGGCGCGCGACTTCTTGACCTTGGGACGCGACTGGTTCACGTTGAACGAACCTCCGTGTAAGTTAGGTGAGGCTTACCTTAGCTGAGGAGTGCGCATGATTCGACCTGGGAGCCCCATGTCCGGCATCGGGAATCGAAGCCGGGAGGAGGGTCAGCCGCGTCCCGGTGGCGAAGCGGTCGCCCGGCAGCCTTCGGCGGCCGAGCGTGTACGCACCCTGGTCGAGTCAACCGCATCCGCGGCCCTCACCATTCCGGGCGCCGACCTCGGGGACCTCGGGCACGGGGTGCCGCAGGCACGCGTCGTCACCCCCTCGGGAGACGTGTTTCTGCTGGTCCCGGCCGATTCGCCGGTCGCGCGGGCCGTCGCGCACGCGCAGGACGACGACGTGACGGCAGTGATGGAGATCACGGATGTCGCACCCGTCTCGGTGCCCCACCGCATCCGCGGGCGGAGCTGCGTGGCGGGCTGGCTGACGTCCGTCCGCGATCACGAGGAGCACTGCGCCGCCGCCCGGCTGCTGGCCGAGCGGCACCCGGCGGGGCCGGTGCCAGGCGAGGACTGGGCGCTGCTGCGCCTTGAGGTCGGCGAGGCCTACGCGGACGACCTGTGGGGCCAGGCGCACGTGGAGCCGGAGGAGTTCGCCGGGGCCGCGGCCGATCCGCTGGCGCGCCACGAGGCCGACCTGCTCCAGCACCTCGCCGCGGCGCACGCGGAGCAGCTGCGGACGCTGTGCACGCTGCTGGGCGACGTCGAGGGCACGGAGGGCACGGACGGCGCCGGGGGCGGGTGCCAGGCGTGGGACAGCGTCGTCCCGCTGAGCCTGGACCGCTTCGGGCTGCGCGTGCGGCTGCGGGCGGCGGACTCGGTGTGGGACGCGCGCTTCGATTTCCCGGAGCCGGTGGGGGACATCACGGGGCTGCGCAGGGCGATGCACCGTCTGTTCGAGGCGGCGGCCTCCTGACGGCCGGTCAGTCCTCGCCGGACAGGCGGCGGCGGACGCGCGCCAGGACCTCCGTGTACCGCGCCTCGGCGCCGTGCGTCGTCGGACGGTAGTAGCGCTTGTCGCGTACCGCGTCGGGCGCGTACTGCTGGGCGGCGATGCCGCCGGGGATGTCGTGCGGGTACTGGTAGCCGGAGCCGTGCCCGAGCTTGGACGCGCCGCCGTAGTGGCTGTCCCGCAGGTGCGCCGGTACGGGTCCGGCGAGCCCGGCCCGTACGTCCGCCTGCGCCTCGCCGATGGCGACGACCGCCGCGTTCGACTTGGGCGCGAGCGCGAGGGCGATGGTGGCGTGGCTCAGCGTGATGGCGGCCTCGGGGAAGCCGATCATGGCCACGGCCTGGGCCGCCGCCACGGCTGTCTGGAGGGCCGTCGGGTCGGCCATGCCGATGTCCTCGCTGGCCGAGATCATCAGCCGCCTGGCGATGAAGCGCGGGTCCTCCCCCGCCTCGATCATCCGCGCCAGGTAGTGCAGGGCGGCGTCCGCGTCGGAGCCCCTGATGGACTTGATGAGCGCGCTGGCGACATCGTAGTGCTGGTCGCCGTCCCGGTCGTACGTGACGGCCGCCCGGTCCACGGCCTGCTCCATGGTGGCGAGCGTCAGCTCCTCCTCACCCTTGGCCAGCGCCGCGCCCGCCCCCGCCTCCAGGGCGGTCAGCGCACGGCGCGCGTCGCCGCCGCCGATCCGCAGGAGGTGGGCCTCGGTGTCCCCGGGCAGCGTCACGGCGCCGCCGAGGCCCCGTTCGTCGGCCACCGCGCGGCGCAGCAGCCCGCGCAGGTCGTCGTCGGTGAGCGGCTCCAGGGTGAGGAGCAGTGAGCGGGACAGGAGCGGGGAGATGATCGAGAAGTACGGGTTCTCCGTCGTGGCGGCGATCAGCGTCACCCAGCGGTTCTCGACGGCCGGGAGCAGGGAGTCCTGCTGCGCCTTGCTGAAGCGGTGGATCTCGTCCAGGAAGAGGACGGTGTCCTTCCCGTACGCCCCCGAGGAACGCCGCGCGCCGTCGATGACGGCCCGCACCTCCTTGACGCCCGCGGTGATCGCCGACAGCTCCACGAAGCGCTTGTCGGTGGCCTGGCTGACGACGTAGGCAAGCGTCGTCTTGCCGGTGCCGGGCGGGCCCCAGAGGATCACGGACGAGGGGCCGGCGGGCCCTCCCCCGCCCTCGCCGACGAGGCGGCGCAGCGGCGCACCGGGCCGCAGCAGGTGCCGCTGGCCCACGACCTCGTCGAGGGTACGCGGGCGCATCCGTACGGCCAGCGGGCGCGCGGACGGGTCCTTCTCGGCACGTTCCTCGGCCGCGGCGGTGAACAGATCGGGCTCCACGACATCCGACCCTAAGCCACCCCGCTGACAGCCGGGCTCCCGGTGCCGTGACCTGCGGGGACGGCGCTCAGCTCGTCCAGAAGTCCCACCAGCGGGTCAGGATCAGCATGCCGATGATCCCGACGTGGAGGACGGGCAGGAGCCAGTGGAACTCGTCCAGGAACCGCCGGGCGCCCGCCGGGGCCGGCAGCACGCCGTGCCGGACGTTGTGCACCGTCGTGTACCAGAACATGGTGATCGTCGCGACCCACGCGAGGCAGCACCACAGGCACAGCGCGTTGATCTCGTACAGCGACTGGTACTGGAGCCAGGTGCAGAAGGCGACGCCGAAGAACGTGCCGCCCTGGAGCCCGAGCCAGAACCAGCGCCCGTACCGCGCGCCCGCCAGGAGGCCCATGCCGATCGCGATCACCGCGCCGTAGGCGGCCAGGCCGAGCATCGGGTTCGGGAAGCCGAAGACCTGGGCCTGGTCGCTCTCCATGATCGAGCCGCAGGAGACGACCGGGTTGAGGCTGCACGCCGGGGTGTAGTCCGGATCCTCCAGGAGGTGGAACTTGTCCAGCGTGATGACCCAGGACGCCAGCAGCCCGGCGGCGCCGGTGACCACCAGCAGCAGCGCGAACCAGCGCGGCGCGCCCGTGCCCGGCCGCCGGCCTGGCTCCACCTCGGAGCCGCCCGTCCGCACCTCGTCCACAGCCGAAGCCGCCATCCCGCCCATCCGTTCCTTCGACGTCACCGGTCGGGGACCGGGTACGGACGGCCGGTCTGCCCGTACCCAGCCATTCTGCCCCAGTGACGCAGCAGTCGCGGAACGGTGGCGGACCCCGTCAGACGCCCGCCGCGCCGTCGGACAGCCGGGCCGCCAGCTCGTCGGCCAGGCCGTCGAGCGCGACCGGTGCCTGCTCGCCGCTGTCGAGGTCCTTGACCTGGACGACGCCTTCGGCCAGGTCGCGCTCCCCCGCGACGACGGCGAAGCGCGCGCCGCTGCGGTTGGCGGCCTTCATGGACGCCTTGGCGCTGCGCCCGCCGTACGCGAAGTCCGCCGCGACACCGGCACGCCGCAGCTCCGTGACGACGCCGAACAGCGTCCGCCGCGCCTCCTCGCCCAGCGGCACCGCGAAGACGTCGGTGCCGGCGGGCACCGGCAGCCCGACGCCCTCGGCGCGCAGCGCGAGCACGGTCCTGTCCACACCGAGCGCCCAGCCCACCGACGGCAGGGGCGGGCCGCCGATCAGCTCGGACAGGCCGTCGTACCGCCCGCCGCCGCCGACCGCGGACTGGGAGCCGAGCCCGTCGTGGACGAACTCGAACGTGGTCCTCGTGTAGTAGTCGAGGCCGCGCACGAGCCTCGGGTCGTCGGTGAACGCGACGCCCGCCGCGGTGAGCAGCTCGCGCACCCGCTCGTGGTACTCCTTGCACGACTCGCACAGGTGATCAACGAGGAGCGGGGCCCCGTCGAGCTGACGCTGCACGTCGGACCGCTTGTCGTCGAGGACGCGCAGCGGGTTGATCTCGATGCGGGCGCGGGTCTCCTCGTCCAGGTCGAGGCCGCGCAGGAAGTCCTGGAGCGCGGCGCGGTACGCCGGGCGGCACTCGCGGTCGCCGAGGGAGTTGAGCAGGAGGCGTACGCCGGACAGGCCGAGCGCGCGGTACGCGTCGGCCGCCAGGATGACCAGCTCGGCGTCGAGCGCCGGGTCCTCGGCGCCGATCGCCTCGGCGCCGACCTGGGAGAAGTGGCGATAGCGCCCGGCCTGCGGGCGCTCGTACCGGTAGTAGGTGCCGGAGTACCAGAGCTTGACGGGCAGGTTCCCGGCGCGGTGGAGGTTGGCCTGGAGCGCGGCGCGCAGGACGGAGGCGGTGCCCTCGGGGCGCAGCGCCAGGTGCGTGCCGCCCTTGGTGGTGAGGGTGTACATCTCCTTGGTCACGATGTCGGTGGACTGGCCGACGCCTCGGGAGAACAGCTCGACGTGCTCGAATCCCGGCGTCTCCACGTAGCCGTAGCCGGAGCGCCGCAGCGGCGCGGCGATGGCCTCCCGCACCGCGAGGAATGTCGCGGAGTCGGGCGGCAGCAGGTCGTACGTGCCCTTGGGGGCGGAGAAGGTGCTCACGGAAGGGGTCTTCACATTCCTCGTCGCGGAGGCGCGGCGGCGCCCTGGCCGGCGGCCGTGTCCCGCAGGTACGGGTTGGTGGCGCGCTCGCGGCCGATGGTGGTCTGCGGACCGTGCCCTGACAGGACCACCGTCGAGTCGTCCAGCGGGAGGCACACGCGCGCCAGGGACCGCAGGATCTCGTCGGGGTCGCCGCCGGGGAAGTCGGTGCGTCCGATGGAGCCGGCGAACAGCAGGTCGCCCGAGAACAGGACCGGCGGGATGTCGGGCCGCTCGGGCAGCCGGAAGGTCACCGACCCCTTGGTATGGCCGGGCGCGTGCGCGACGGAGAACGAGAGGCCGGCCAGGTCGAGGCGCGCGCCGTCGGTCAGTTCCCGCAGGTCGTCGGGCTCGCCGACGGTCAGCTCGCCCATCAGCGGTTGCCCGATGCGGGCGCCGATGGCCTTCTCCGGGTCGGACAGCATGTACCGGTCCTCCGGGTGCAGCCACGCGGGGACGCCGTGCGCGCCGCAGACCGGGACCACCGAGGCGACATGATCGACGTGCCCATGGGTGAGAATGACGGCGACGGGCTTGAGCCGGTGTCTGGCGACGGCCTCCTCGACACCGGGCGCGGCCCGGTGGCCGGGATCGATGATCACGCACTCCTCGCCGGCGGCGGGCGCGACCAGATAGCAGTTGGTCCCCCAGGCTCCGGCGGGGAAGCCAGCGATGAGCACGATCGTCCTTCGGTCGTCGGCGGCGGTCCTGTCGTGACAGGAGCCTACCGGCGGCGGTGCAGCGCGGGCGAACCCGTATACGGTGACGCCACGACGGGTCCAGTCGCCGGTCGAGGACCGGCCGAGAGAGGGAGAGCGCGGTGTCCACCAAGGATCAGCGGCGCAAGCAGCTCGCACGGGCCAAATGGGAGCGGCAGCAGCGGCGCCGGGCTGTCAGGGCGCGCCGGAGCCGCCTGCTCCGGGTGCTCCTGTCGGCCCTGCTGGTGATCGTCGTGGCCGGGGGCGTGACCGCCCTCGTGCTGGTGAACCAGGACGACGAGGACCCGGCGCAGGACGCCGCGGCCGCGGCCTCGGAGGAGCCCACCACCGAGGCGAGCGACCCGCCCGAGGACCCGTGCGCGGCGCCCGCCGAGGGCGAGCCGTCCGGGGACCAGTGGGAGGAGGAGCCCGAGATGACGGTGGACACCGACGCCACGTACACGATGGCGCTGTCCACCACCTGCGGCGACATCGAGATCACGATGGACGCGTCCGTCGCGCCCCGCACCGTCAACTCGTTCAGCTTCCTCGCGGGCGAGGGCTTCTTCGACCACACGCGCTGCCACCGGCTCGTCACCGAGGGCATCCACGTCCTCCAGTGCGGCGACCCCGAGGGCACCGGCGCCGGCGGTCCGGGCTACACCATCCCGGACGAGAACCTGGACGCCCCCGAGATCGCCGACAGCGTGTACCCGGCGGGCACGGTCGCGATGGCCAACCAGTACGACCCGACGCAGGACCAGGGCCGCGACACCGGTGGCAGCCAGTTCTTCCTGGTCTACGAGGACAGCCAGCTCCCGCCGGACTACACCCCCTTCGGCACGGTGACGGCCGGCATGGACGTGTTGCAGACCATCGCGGAGACGGGCGCGGCCCCGGCGGACCCGGCGTCGGGCAACACCGCGCCGTACGCGACGGTGGTCATCGACGAGGCGACGGTGTCCAGGAGCGAGGGCGACTGAGGCCCCTCACCGGGGCGTACGGCGGGCCGTCCGCCGGGAAGTTCCGCCCGGCAAGGTGCGGACAGCCGGGCGGACTGTCGCCTATGTTGGCCTCTGCAAGGTGTCGGCACCGGCCGGGGGGACCCGGCAGCCGGTGGGACCGGGCGAGAAGTGTGGACGATGCCGGGGGCGTCACGCCCTGTCGCGCGCATCAAACGAGGAGGCGCTGTGAGCAGCGAGCCATGGGGCCGCGTCGATGAGACGGGGACCGTTTACGTACGGACGGCGGAGGGCGAGAAGACCGTCGGCTCCTGGCAGGCCGGGTCGCCCGACGAGGCCCTCGCCTATTACGAGCGCAAGTACGAGGGCCTCGTGGTGGAGATCGACCTCCTGGAGCGCAGGGTCAGGACGACCGACCTGTCCGCGAAGGACGCGACGGCCGCCATCGGGCACCTGCGCGAGCAGGTGGACGAGGGGCACGCGGTGGGGGACCTCGCGGCGCTCGCCGCGCGGCTCGACGGGCTGGTCGCGGTCGTGGACACCCGGCGCGAGGAGCGCAGGGCCGCCAGGGCGCGGCAGACCGAGGAGGCCAGGACCGCCAAGGAGGCACTGGTCGCCGAGGCCGAGGAACTGGCCGGGAGCGAGCAGTGGCGCAGCGCGGGCGACCGGCTGCGCGCCCTGGTGGACACGTGGAAGGGCCTGCCCCGGCTCGACCGGAAGACCGACGACGAGCTGTGGCACCGCTTCTCCCAGGCACGGTCGGCCTTCTCGAAGCGCCGCAAGACGCATTTCGCCGCGCTGGACTCGCAGCGCGAGGAGACGCGGCGGCGCAAGGAGAAACTGATCGCCGAGGCGGAGTCGCTCTCGGGCTCGACGGACTGGGGCACGACGGCCGCCAGGTACCGCGAGCTGATGGCGGAGTGGAAGGCGGCGGGCCGGGCGCAGCGTGACGCGGAGGAGGACCTGTGGACCCGCTTCCGCGCGGCGCAGGACGTCTTCTTCCAGGCGCGCGGCGGCGCGTTCGCCGAGCGGGACGCCGAGCAGCGGGACAACCTGGCGCGGAAGGAGGAGCTGGCGGCCGAGGCCGAGAAGCTCCTGCCGGTCACGGATCTGCGGGCCGCGCGGGCCGCGCTGCGGTCGATCGGTGAGCGCTGGGAGGCCGTGGGGCATGTGCCGCGGGACGCGCGGGCCGGGATCGAGGGCCGTATCCACGCCGTCGAGCGGGCCGTCGCCGAGGCGGAGGACGCCGAGTGGCGCCGGAGCAACCCGGAGGCGCGCGCGCGTGCCGCGGGGCTGACCGGTCAGCTCCAGGACGCGGTGGACCGGCTGCGGGAGCAGGCGGAGCGCGCCCGCGCTGCGGGCAACAACGCCAAGGCCGACAAGCTGGAGCAGGAACTGGCCGGGCGACAGGCGCTGCTCGACCAGGCGCTCAAGGGCCTCCAGGAGTTCGGCGGCTGACGCGGGGGCTCCCGCAGGCCCTGGGGGGGGGGGGGGGGGGGGGAGG
>NZ_JBJZOH010000057.1:0-23187 GCF_047200595.1 Streptomyces sp. MS19
CCGGACCGCGCGACCGCCTGCGCGCCGCCGGGCGCCGCGCGGCGGACCGTACGGCGGCCATCGCCCGCCACCCGTACTGGGAACGGCCGGACAGCGACTGGGTGATCCGCCGCTGGCCCGACCTGACGGCCTGCCTGACCGCCACGTTCTTCTTCTGGCTGTCCCTCACCCCGTCCCTCGTGCCGCGCCCCTGGTACTACCAGGGCCTCATCGGCGGCATCACCGCCGCCATCGGCTACGGGCTCGGCGCGCTGGCGAGCCGGCTGTTCCGCCGCCTGTCGCCCTGGCAGCCGGACGAACGGGCCCGCGCGCGCTGCTGGCTGGCGTACCTGGTGCTGCTGCCGTTCGCCGTCGCGTTCTTCCTGGGCCGCAGCGCCGACATGCAGCGCGAGCTGCGGCGCCTCCAGGAGCTGCCGCCGACCCTGACGTGGCACTCGCTGATGATCGCGCTGATCTCGCTCGTGGTGCTGGCGCTGCTGCTGCTCGTCGCCCGCTCGATCCGGCTCGGCACGCGCCTGCTGACGCGGCTGCTCGGCCGCTTCGTGCCCTGGCCGGTGGCGGTGGCGCTCGGCCTCGCGCTGTCCACCACCGTCGTCGTCATCGGCGCGCGCGACGTCGTGTGGGACCGCGGCGTGCTCGGCATCGCCAGCCGCCTCGCCGCCGCCAAGGACAACAGCACCGACCCGGGCGTCATGCGCCCGTTCTCCCCCGCCCTGTCGGGCAGCCCCGACTCGCTGATCGACTGGGACGACCTCGGCAACAAGGGCCGCACCTTCACCGGAACGGCCCTCACCGCCGCCGAGATCTCCGACTTCACCGGTACGGACGCGCTCGACCCGGTGCGCGTCTACGTCGGCCGCAAGGCGTACGACGACTACGCCGACGGCGCGCAGCTCGCCGTCCGCGAGCTGGAGCGCACCGGCGCGTTCGACCGCGACGTCCTGGCCGTCACCGGCACGACGGGCACCGGCTGGGTCAACCCGACCACCGTCGAGGCGCTGGAGTACATGCACGGCGGGGACACGGCCGTCGTCACGATCCAGTACTCGTACCTGCCGAGCTGGGCCTCGTTCATGGTGGACCGCAGCGAGGCCGGCACGGCGACCCGCGCGCTGTTCGACGCCGTCTACGAGCGCTGGCGGCAGGAACCGGCGGACGACCGGCCGGAACTGCTCGTCTTCGGCGAGAGCCTGGCCGTCTCGGCGGTCGAGGCGGCGTTCGACGGCCTGGACGACATGCTGGCCCGCACGGACGGCGCGCTCCTGATCGGCCCGCCCGACTTCAGCCCGATCCACAGCGAGCTGGTCGACCGGCGCGACCCCGGCAGCCCCGTGTGGCGCCCGCAGTACGACGACGGGCGGCACGTGCGCTTCGCCCAGTACCCCGACCGCGACCTGCGGCTGCCGCAGGGCGAGCCGTGGCTGGAACCACGCGTCGTCTACCTCCAGAACGCGTCGGACCCCGTCGTGTGGTGGTCGCCCGACCTGCTGTTCCAGCGGCCCGACTGGCTGGACGAGCCGCTCGGCCCGGACGTGACCTCGGCCATCGACTGGTTCCCGTTCGTCAGCTTCTGGCAGACGACCGTGGACATGGCCGTCTCGTACGGCGCGCCCGCGCCCCACGGCCACCGGTACGGCGCCAACCCCGTCTTCGCCTGGGCCGCCATCTCCCCGCCGGACGGCTGGACGGCGACCGACTCGGAACGCCTCGGCTGGCTGCTGGAGATCCGGCACCCGCCGAAGCACGGCTGGGCGGGCTGACACCCCGCCGCGTACGGCGACGGCCCGGCCGCCGCGACCCGTCGGGGGTCGTGGCGGCCGGGCCGTCGCGCGTCGCGCGGGAGGCTCAGCCGTCCCCGCCCGGCGCGGGCGGGGACGGCGAGACCTCGGCGATCGTCGCGCCGCCGGTGAGCGTCTCCCGCCCGGCGCGCCGGTCCACCTCCTCCTGGTACGCACGCAGGTAGCTGACGACCGTGCTCGTCACCGCGATCAGCGGCACCGCCACGACCGCGCCCGGGATGCCCGCGAGCATCGACCCGGCCGCGACGCCGAGCACCACGGCCAGCGGGTGCACGCGCACCATGCGGCCCAGGATGAACGGCTGGAGGATGTGCCCCTCGATCTGCTGCACCAGCAGCACCACACCGAGCACCAGCAGCGCGTCCACCACCCCGTTGGTCACCACCGCGACGAGCACGGCCAGCGCGCCCGACGCGATCGCGCCGACCAGCGGCACGAACGACGACAGGAAGACGATCACCGCGAGCGGCACCGCCATCGGCACGTCGATCACGAGCAGGCCGACGCCGATGCCGATCGCGTCGATCAGCGCCACGAGCACCGTGCCCCGCACGTACCCCGTCAGCGTGATCCACGCCCGCGGGCCCGCGCCCGCGACACCGTCACGCGCCGCGCGCGGCACCAGCCGCAGGAACCAGCCCCACACCCCGGCGCCGTCGTACAGCAGGAACAGCACCACGAACAGCGTGATGCCCGCGCCGGTGAAGAACTCCACGGCGTAGTTGACGCCTTCGAGCCCGGCCGACGTCAACTCGCTGCTGTGGCTGCTGATCCAGTCGTTGAGGTTCTCGACCCACTCGTCGAGGTTGTCCTCGGTGATGTCGAACGGCAGCTGCGTCACCCAGTCCTGCAACTGCTCGATGCCGTCCCGCACCTGCTCGACGAGGTTGTCCGTGTTCTCGATTATCTGCCAGACGACGAACCAGCCGATCAGGCCCATCACGGCGAAGCCGCCGAACGCGGTCACCGCCGTCGCCGCGCCCCGGCTGAAGCCCATGCGCTTCAGCCAGCCCACGAACGGCTGGAGCAGCGCGGTGATCAGCAGTCCGGCGGCGAACGACACCACCAGCAGGCTCACGGCGCTGACCACCTGCATCAGCACCCACACCACGCCGGCGATCACCAGCAGCCGCCAGCCGGCCTCGGCCGCCACACGTACGCCCCACGGGATCGCCTCGGCGGCCGGGGGACGCCCCGGAGCGGGACCGGCGGGCACCGGCGGCCGGACGTCACCGCCGCCGCCACCGCCGTCCGGCCCGTCGCCCACGGCCGTCGCGGGCGTCGCCGCCGCCGCGGCGGGTGCCACGGCGGCCGGTGCGGACGGGGGCGCGCCGGAGCCCCCTGGCCCGCCCGCGGACGCCCGCGCGCCGGTCACCCCGGCCCCGCCCCGTTCGTCCGCCTCACGCAACCGGCGCTCCTGCTCGCGCTCCGCCTCGTCCCGCAGGCCGGAGACCCGCCTGCCGAGCCGGGACACCCTGGTCCCGAACCGGCCAAGTCGTGACATCCGTTTCCCTCCCCGTGCGGGAGCGGCGCTCCGCTCCCTCGTGCTCTCACTGCCGTCCGACGTTACCGCGCGCCGGTGGCGGCGCGGAGCCCCCGGGGACACGGCGAAGCCCCCGTGTCAGTTCTGACACGGGGGCTTGACCGGAACGATACGGGCGCCCGGGGGCGCTTCCCGCCGGCTCAGTACCAGTTGTTGACCGTCCAGAAGTCCCAGGCACCGCACGGGCTGCCGTAGCGGCTGTCCATGTAGTCCAGGCCCCACCGGATCTGGGTGGCGGGGTTGGTCTGCCAGTCGGCGCCGGCGGAGGACATCTTGGAGCCGGGCAGCGCCTGCATCAGGCCGTACGCGCCGGACGACGGGTTGGTCGCCTGGTAGTTCCAGCCGCTCTCGTGGTCCACGATGTTCGAGAAGCACTGGAACTGGTCGGCCGGCACCATCTGCCGGGCGAGCGCCTGCACGTCGGCGACGGAGTACGAGGACTGCACGGGTGCGGACGCCGCGGCCTCCGCGCTCGCCGCCTGTGCCTCCGCGGCCGCCGCCTCGGCCTCGGCGGCCTCCGCGGCACGCCGCTCCTCCTCCGCGCGCTCTTCCTCGGCGCGGCGCTCGTGGGCGTCCTCCGCGGCCTGGAGGCGGGCGGCCTCCTGGGCGGCGCGGCGGGCGTCCGCGTCGGCGGCGCTCGCCTGCGACTCCGCCTGCTGCGTCAGCGAGGCGGTGTGCAGCTGGGCATTCGCTCCAGCGGGTATCTCAGCGAGCAGCGTCGCGTCGGCAGCGACCACCTCGACCGGCTCGGTCGAACGGCTCTGCTCGTCCCCCGAGGCGACACCGACGGCAGCGCCGACGGTGGTCACCGCGGTGGCGGACGCCACTGCGAATCCACGGACCGAAATCCCGGTCACACGGTTTCCTTCCGAACAGTCGACCGCGCGGCCGGAGCCCGCGGGCGCAATCGTGCCCCTGACACGGGCCTCCCCTGGTGGTGTTCACAGGAGGCGCTGACCCGGCCGGGGTCCCGGTGAGGGGACCCGCGTGGTGCTTCGGGCGGCATACGGCGAGCGGCTTTTCAGTTGTGAAACGCAGTCGTTGAGGTGTCCTCGCGGAGACCAGGTGCCGTATGCGGGGCCTGACAGAGGCACACACTGCCGGAAGCCGCCGGGCGGTGGCAATTCAGTGCCGTGTGGGAAAGGTCACACGCGCGCGGGTCTTGTCAACCGTCCCGGGACCGGTTCCACGTCTCCGGCCAGGGGTTTCGCCGGTTTACCCAGCGGGGCAAACGGCGAAACGCGCGGCGGGCGCGTGGGCCGCGTCACGGCGCCACCGCCGCGTCCGCCGCCGGACCACCCGCCCGCCGCGCGCCCCTGCCGGACCGTCAGCCGCGATCCTCCTCCAGCATCTCCGTCACCAGCGCGGCGATCGGGGAGCGTTCGGACCGGGTGAGCGTCATGTGGGCGAAGAGCGGATGCCCCTTCAGCTTCTCGACGACGGCGACGACACCGTCGTACCGGCCGACCCGCAGGTTGTCGCGCTGCGCCACGTCGTGCGTCAGCACCACGCGCGAGTCCTGCCCGATGCGCGACAGCACGGTCAGCAGCACGTTCCGCTCCAGCGACTGCGCCTCGTCCACGATGACGAACGTGTCGTGCAGCGACCGGCCGCGGATGTGCGTCAGCGGCAGGACCTCCAGCATGCCACGCCCCACGACCTCCTCGATGACCTCACGGGTCGTCACCGCCGACAGCGTGTCGAAGACGGCCTGGGCCCACGGGTTCATCTTCTCGGCCTCGGTGCCAGGCAGGTAGCCGAGGTCCTGGCCGCCGACCGCGTACAGCGGCCGGAAGACGACGACCTTGCTGTGCTGGCGCCGTTCCAGCACCGCTTCGAGGCCCGCGCACAGCGCCAGCGCCGACTTGCCCGTACCGGCCCGGCCGCCGAGCGACACGATGCCGACCTCCGGGTCGAGCAGCAGGTCCAGCGCGATCCGCTGCTCGGCGCTGCGCCCGTGGATGCCGAACGCCTCCCGGTCGCCGCGCACCAGCCGCACCTGGCCGTCCGCCGTGACCCGGCCCAGGGCCCGCCCGCGGTCCGACGAGATGACGAGGCCGGTGTGCACCGGCAGGTCGGCGGCGACCGGGTCGCTCACCTGCTCGGTGGCGAACAGCTCGTCCACCGCCCCGGCGCTCAGCGCCACCTCGACGAGGCCCGTCCAGCCGTCCGCGTCGGTGACGGCCAGCTCCGCGCGGTACTCCTCGGCGGCGAGCCCGACCGACGACGCCTTGATGCGCAGCGGCAGGTCCTTGGAGACGACGGTGACGTCGTGCCCCTCGGCCTGGAGGTTGCGGGCGACGGCGAGGATGCGCGAGTCGTTGTCCGCGAGCCGGCCGCGCTCGTTCAGCATGGCGGCGGGCAGGACCGTGGGGTCCGAGTGGTTCAGCTCGACCCTGAGGGTGCCGCCGAGGTCGCCGATCGGCAGCGGCGTGTCGAGCCGCCCGTAGCGCACGCGGTAGTCGTCGAGGCGTCGCAGCACCTGGCGGGCGAAGTAGCCCAGCTCGGGGTGGGCGCGCTTCGCCTCCAGCTCGGAGATGACCACGACGGGCAGCACGACCTCGTGCTCGTCGAAGCGCGTGAGTGCCGATGGGTCGGCGAGCAGGACGCTGGTGTCGAGGACGTACATGCGGCGATCGTTCGAACGCTTGTTGCTGGTGGCCACGTGTGGACGAACCCCCTCGGGACGAGGTGTGGGATCACGGCGCCCACGGCGCCGGGGATCTGCCGGCCGGCCAGGCCCCGCGACACACGGGGCCCGTTACCGGCCCTGGTCCCCAGTGGAGAGGGGGGATTCGTGGTGCGCAAACGGGCCTCCCGGGGACCGCACCCGCGCACGGTCCGCCGGGAATATGCCCGCTTCCCGCACAACTCATGCGGGCGCGGCCCGGGGCGGCTGTCCGCGTCCGGGCGTGTCGCCCGTGTCACCGCTGCCGCCGTACGGGGGGCAGGGCCCGTCTTCGAGGCGGTCGCCCTGCTCGCGGCTCTCCCCCAGCCTGGCGGCTGGGAGGTGCCCCCAGGCACGCGCGCCCGCCGCGTTGCCAACCGCCCCCGTACGCCCGGTACAGGGACGATCCGGCGCCTTGCGCCCGCACGCACCGGACGCGCGAGCGGCCGGACGCTGCTTCCGCAGCCGGACCACAGGGCCGTTCGGGGCCCTCAGACTCCGTATCTCCGGTGACGCGCCGCGTAGTCCCGCAGGGCGCGCAGGAAGTCCACCTTCCGGAACGCGGGCCAGTACGCCTCGCAGAACCAGTACTCCGAATGGGCGCTCTGCCACAGCATGAACCCGGACAGCCGCTGCTCGCCGCTGGTGCGGATCACCAGGTCCGGGTCGGGCTGGCCGCGGGTGTAGAGGTGTTCCGAGATGTCCTCGACGGACAGCGATTCCGCCACCTGGCCGAGCGTCTGGCCCTCGGTCGCGCGCTTGGCGAGCAGCGAGCGCACGGCGTCGGCGATCTCCTGCCGCCCGCCGTAGCCGATGGCGACGTTGACGAGTATCCCCGCGCGGTCCCCGGCCCGTTCCTCGGCCTCGCGCAGGACGCGGCGGGTCCGCTCGGGCAGGACGTCGAGGGCGCCGACGTGGTGGACGCGCCAGCGGCCGTCGGCGGCGAGGTCGCGGACGGCGCCCTCGACGATGGACAGCAGCTGCTCCAGCTCGCGCGGCTCGCGGTTCAGGTTGTCCGTGGACAGCATCCAGAGGGTGACGACCTCGACGTCGGTCTCCTCGCACCAGCCGAGGAGGTCGCGGATCTTCGCGGCGCCGGCCTCGTGGCCCTCCTTGGTGGTGCTGCCCGCCGCCTTGGCCCAGCGGCGGTTCCCGTCCAGGATGACGCCGATGTGCTTGGGCGCCTGTTCGGTGTCGAGACGCCCTTCCACGCGCCGTGCGTAGAGGCGCACGACCAGGCGGCGCAGTGTGTTCTTCATCGCGCTCTTGAACGCGCTCATGCCGTGTGCCCAACCCCTCGAAGACCGCTCGGGTGTCCCGGAACTCTACTGCCGCGCTGGGGGCCCTCGAACCGGAAGCAGTGAATCCGGCCAGCCGGGTGAGGGGTGGCGGGAAAAGAAAGCGGGCCGGTCCGTGGGGGGGGTTACGGACCGGCCCGAGGGGGGGGTTCCACCGTAACGCATCGGAGACCGAACCGGGACATCCGCGCGCGGATATTTACCCGGGCGCGGCGAGTCCGCCGATCAGCAGCCCCGCGAGCGCCCCGAGCGCCAGGAACGGCCCGAACGGCACGGCCGTCTTCCGCCCCGCCCTCCCCAGCGCGACCAGCCCCAGGCCGTAGCCCGCCGCCAGCAGGTAGCCGGTGAACGTGCCGAGCAGCACGGCGGGCCACCCGTACCACCCGAGGGCGACACCGACGGGGACCGCCAGCTTGACGTCGCCGAAGCCCATGCCGCGCGGGTTGACGAGGAAGAGAACGAAGTGGACCCCGCCGAGTACCGCCCCGCCCAGCAGCGCGCGCGGCCAGCTGCCGCCCGCGCCCGGCAGGAGCGCCGCGAGCCCGAGTCCGGCGGCGACGAGGAACGCGAGGGGCAGCGTGAGCACGTCGGGCAGGCGCTGCACGGCCGCGTCCACGGCGGCCAGCAGCACGGCGAGGGGGGCCAGGGCGAGCCACACGGCCAGTTCCGGCCGCTCCCCGACGGCCGCGGCGAGCGCCGCGCACACGGCGGCGGCCACGGCCGTCAGCACCAGGGGGGTACGGGCGGTGGCGGGCGACAGTGCCACAGCGCAGTCGGCGCAGCGTCCGCGCCCCAGCCAGCCGGGCGCACCGGACCGAATCGGGTGACCGGAGGGGCAGGTGGAGCGCCAGGGCGTGCCCGGTTCGACGGCGAGCCGGTAGCCGGGCCTGGCGATCAGCGCGCCGGCCAGCGCGCCCCAGAGGGCGGCCAGCGGGATCAGCAACGGGGCGGACACGGCCTTGAGCGTAATGGGGGGAACGTCATGCGGGCCGGTCTGTCCGAGTGGGGGGGAAGGACAGACCGGCCCGTTGATGGGGCGGAATCGGAGCGGGGGGGTGGCTCACGATTCGCCCCGCCAGCTGCCGCCGGGGTGGGAATGGCGGCACTGGCCGTAAAAGATGACAGCGACTGCCAACACTGGGAACGATACCGCACCGTCAGCCGGGCCGTGACCCCCCGGCGCACAGCCCCCGGAGCGCGCGGCCGTAACTGTGCGCGATGCCCCGCTGGGCCGCCCGCCCCAACGGCCCAGCTCCACGCAGGTACCACGCGGCCGGGCGGCTGACCGCCGTCACGGTGAGCGACACCTCACCGCCGGAGCGTCGTTCAACGGTGAACGATTCCTCACCCCTTTCGGGGTGCCCCGGCAGCGTGCCGTAGGCGAAGCCCACGCGGTCCCCCTCACGCACCGTCCACACCACACGGCAGGGCGCGGTCAGCCGCAGCGGCCCCACCCCGAGCGCGAGCACCACCTCGGCCCCCGGCACGGCCTCGTCCTCCGCCGCCCGCACCCTCAACCCGCTCGCACGGTGCATCTCCCACCCGAACACGGCACGGCACGCCGCCTCCCACACCTCCACACCGGACCCGACCGCCACCCGCACACACATCACCCGCACCCCGACGGGCAACCCCCCGTCTTCCCGCAGCTCACGGGTGACACCGACCCAGGAATAGGTGAAGTCCGCCACGCACCCTGGCTACCAGACACCCCGACACACCCACAACACGCCGGACCGTGGCCGCTAGGATGCGCTCCGCAGCCGACACACGAGTGGGGGGCCACCATGACAGGTCCAGCGACACCGTCACCGTTCCGGCCACTGGAAGCCGCCGACCCCCGGGAGGTGGCCGGTTACCGCCTCACCTCCCGCCTCGGCGCCGGGGGCATGGGCACGGTGTACCTCTCCTATACGCGCGGCGGGCAGCCGGTGGCGCTGAAGGTGGTACGCGGCGAGTTCGCGGCGGACCCGGAGTTCAGGCGCCGGTTCGAGCAGGAGGTGCGGGCGGCGCGGCGGGTGCAGGGCGCGTACACCGTGCCGGTGCTCGACAGCAACACGGAGGGCGCCGCGCCGTGGCTGGCGACGGCGTACGTCCCCGGCATGTCGCTCGCGGACGCGGTGCGCGCGTACGGGCCGCTGCCGCTGGAGACCGTACTGCTGCTGATGGGCGGGGTCGCGGAAGGCCTCGCCAGCATCCACGCGGCGGGCATCGTGCACCGGGACCTCAAGCCGGGGAACGTGCTGCTCGCGCCGGACGGGCCGAAGGTCATCGACTTCGGCATCGCGCGAGCGGCGGACGCGACGGCGCTCACGGGCACGGACGTACGGGTGGGGACGCCGTCGTACATGGCGCCGGAGCAGATCACGGGCGGGGCGACCTTACCGGCGACTGACGTCTTCACGCTGGGCTTGGTGGCGTACTACGCGGCGACCGGCGGCCATCCGTTCGGCGACGGCGCGGCGCACGCCGTGATGTACCGGGCGGCGCGGGAGGAGCCAGACCTGGGCGCCGCGCCGCCGCAGCTGGCGGGGCTGATCGCCGCCTGCCTGGCGAAGGCGCCGGAGGCGCGGCCGACCCCGGCGCAGGTGATCGAGGCGTGCCGGGCGCTGGCGCCGGGGCGGACGCTCCAGCGCGGCGAGAGCTGGCTGCCGACGACGCTGGCGGCCACCGTGGACCACCGCGCCTCCACCCCGGCCCCAACCACTCCCCCACCCCCGTCCGCACCTTCCGCACCCCCGTCCCGCGGCAACCGCAGGACGGTCGCACTGCTGGCGGCGACGGCGGTCGTGGCAGCGGCGGCGGGCGGGCTGCTGGCATCACAGCTCCTGACCGACGACACAGGCACCCCCCGGACGACCGGCACAGCAACCACCACAGCACCGGAAACCACCACCCCGCCCCCCAACCCGACGGATGATGCGGAGAACTCGTCCGACGCGTCGGAGCCGTCCGAGGCCCCCAACCGGCAGCCGCCACCCGACATCGACCCGGACGCGCCTTACTGGGAGGCCAGGAGCGGTGAGGAGTTGGTGATCCGTGCGCCGAGATACCGCGAGGACATCTACGTCGACCTCACCGGGCAGTGCTTCGACGGGAAGGTGACCGTCGTCAGCCTTGAGCGCCTGGAGGTGCTCAACGACATCGGGTTCGGGAGCTTCGACCACAGGAACGAGCAGACGAGGCTCCAGTACCTCTTCTGCGATCACGAGAGGGCGAGGGACGACGGCATCTCGCACGACGCCGACACCTTCGTCGGAACGGTGGACGACCCCGCGACCACCGCTGAGGAGTGCTACGCCGCCGCCCACGAGTCGCCCCTGCAAAATCCCGTGGGCCTGGACGACATCCTCACGGGCCGGACCCTCCACGAGGGCGTCGGCATCTGCGCCGAGAACCCGGACGGATCGGTCACCATGCTGTGGATCGACAGGGTGGAGACCGACCCGACCAACCATGATCTGCCGACCTACTTCACCACGGCGACCCAGTGGCAGCCCAACCGGTGACCGTGGCCTGCCGGCCGTTCACTCCGAGGTCGGCCAGGAGATCTCCACGCGCCGGTTGCGCTGGCGCCCTTCCTCGGTGGCGTTGTCGTAGAGGGGGTAGTCCTCGCTGTAGCCGCGGACGTTGAACACTATGCCGGTCGGGTTCTCGATGAGGCCGAGCAGAACCTGGTGCGTGTTGCTCGCCCGCTCGTCGGACAGCGTGCGTCCGCTCTCGTACGAGCCCTGGTCGTCGGTGAAGCCGAAGATGTTCACCCGCGACGGCTGGTACTCGTCGATGGCGGCGGCGACCTCGGCCAGGGCCTCCTCGGACTCCGGGGTGATCTCGCTGCTGCCCTCGCCGAAGATCACATCGGTCTGGAGGGTGAACTTGCGGGTGTTGCCGGTCTGTTCCTCGCGCTGGCCGCTGTCGTCCCCGCCGTTGGGGGTCTGGCCGCCGGTGTCGGTGCCGCCGCCCGGCGTGTCGCCGTCCTGCGAGCCGCCGCCGGACGCGCTGTCGTCCTGACCGCCTTGCTCCGGGGCTCCGCCGACGTCCTCCGTGATGAACTTGATGTCGAGAACACGAGGGTCCGCCAGGGTGGCTCCGTCGCCGAGCATCAGACCCGGTGCGTCCGGGTCGATCTCCGGAAGCTCAGGGGCCACGTAGCCGGGGGGCTGGTCCACGTCGTCGCCTTCGTCCGCCAGAGCGGGCGTCGCGAAAGCCAGTACGGCGGTGCCGGTCAGCGCGGCGACGACCGCCCTCGCTGCCCACTGTGATCGGTGCGTCATCCGTCAGCTCCACTCAGCGGATCTCGATGGTGGCCGGGGGCATGTTGCCGACCTGGAAGTTGACCTGCGTGGAGCCGGCCTCCGGCTCCGGGAACTGCGCGAACCACGACACCGTGGCACCGGCCTCGATCCCGCTGCCGAAGCCCGTGCACAGGCAACGCCCGGTCGTGTCACGGAGGATGAGGTAGCGCTTCCCCTCCTCGGGGACCACGAGGGACGCGCCGGCCATGGAGAACCCGTTCTCCGCCAGTTCCTCCTCCTGTCCGGCCCAGGCGCTGGCGAACCACATCTCCGAACCGTCGTTGCGCAGGGTGCCCTCGATGGTGAGGAAACCGCCCGCCTCGCGCTCGGCCGTCGTGACCGTCAGCGTGATGCTCTCCTCGCCCGTGACCTCCGCCAGGGCCTGCGCGGGCTCGTCCGGGTCCTCGTTCCCCTCCGAGGTCTCCTCATCCTGAGGCTCCCCGGCACCGTCGTCACCGGAAGCGGTCTCGGACGTGTCGGCACCCTGCGGTGTGTCGTCGTCACCACCGCCGCCCGAGCAACTGGCGACCGCCACCACGAGCGCGGCACCGAGCGCCACGACGATCAGGATGAGGCGGGACTTGCTATCACGGAGATCCATCGGGCGCCGGTCCTTCGAATGTCAGCGAGTCGGTGGTCAGTCTTCCAGGTACACGCGGAACAGGTCCCGTGCCTCTGGCAGTTGGTCTTCGTCGTCCGGATCTATGGTCCACCGCTCGTCCTCGCAGTCGAGCTCGACCGGCGCCGGATCGTCTTCCTCTTCATCGCCTTCGCCGCCTTCACCGTCGCCGGGATCGTCCGGTCCCTCACCGTCGTCCGGGTCCTCCGGCTCCTCCGGCGCCGTCTCGACGAGGTCGCAGAGGCCCTCGATCACCGCCGTCGCCTCGGTCCGCACGGTCGTGGGCCCGCCGACACCCGGGATCACGGAGTCGATGTCTTCCTCGCTGGTGACCACCACGCGGTACCCGGGACGTCCGCCGACCGGCGCGCATTCGGCGACCACCGCGCCGTTGCGTTCCGCCAGGCGACCCGCCGCGTCACAGGCTCCCGGCGCCGCGATCCCGTCACCCCCAAGGATGTCGCCCAGATCCGGGGCGCCCTCCCCGGCGGCCGAGTCGAGGACCCCGTCGAACAGGCGGTCGCGTGCCTCCTGCGCCGCTGCCAGCGCGGCGGCGTCCGCCGCCGACTGCCCTCCGCCACGCAGCAGCGCCGCCTGCGCGACCACGAAGAACGCGAGCGCGACGAAGAGAAGGCCGGACACCATCCATATGTAGAGGGGGAACACCGCCCCGCGCTCCCGCGCGTGACCCGCCGGGCCGACCGCGCCTACTGGTTGAGGACCCTGTTGACCGCGTTCTGCACGGCGTCGCTCACCTGGTTGTCCAGGTTCAGCGCGACGACGAGCGCGACAACGCCCGCGATCAGCAGGAGGAGGCCTGCGTATTCCACGAAGCCTGCGCCGCGGTCGTTGGTGTGGCCGTGGAGGCGGTTGGTGATGGTGTGCAGCCACCTCAGCGTCAGCCTGCTCATGGTGTCCCTCTCCTCCGGCCGGGGCCGGTGCGGGCGGCCGTTCCGGGCCTTTTGTGCTCCCGTTACCACGGTACTGCCGCGCGGCCCGTGACGGTACGGGTGGTGGGTGGTAACTCTGCGCGTGACCGGGGCGGTTGACGCTTCGTCGTGTCATGTCGGCCCCCTCCCCGCACACCGGTCCGTACCCCTGTCGGCACTGACTGTGCCACACCGGCCGTGCCTTCGGCAGGGAGACCATCCGATCAGATGACGCCGCGTCGGGAACGGCCCGGCGCACACGGGACGTTGCCCGGTGCGCCGGGCCGTGAAACCCGTGCCGCGCGTGCTCAGACGGCCTGCTGGTCGCCCCCGCCTCCGCCGCCGTCGCCCTCCAGGGACGCCTCCAGCTCGGTCTCGAACTCGTCGACCGTGCGGATCACCGTGTCGGCCATCTCGGCCAGGCCCTCCAGCTGTTCGCTGATGTCGCCCCGGCCGTCCTTCCAGCCGCTCACGAAGTCGTCCAGCGCGTCCACCACGCGGTCGTCGCCGAACGCGTCGTTGTACGAGTCGAACGTGTCGCCCGTCCGGTTCATGTACTCCTTGACGGTGCGCAGCTGGGGGCCGAATTCGGCCAGTTCCGTGAGCGGGATCGCCATCCGCTCGCCGCCGTCGCCCATCTCCTGCCTCCCTCCCTGGTGCTCGCTGTCCTGCCCGTCACTCCGCCGTGAAGCGGAACGTGGAGGTGACCGCGTCGAACACGTCGAAGAACGAGTCGGCCAGGTCGAGGACCTGGCTGCTGCCCGCGACGAGTGCCACGGCCTGCTGGTCGCCCGGCAGCGGGATGAACGTCTGCATCAGCACCGCGCGGATCGTCCGCGTGTCGCCCGGGACGCTGATGTCCTCGACGCCCTTGGTCCGCGCCGCCTGGCCCACCTCCGGGATGTCCACGGTGGTGACGTCGCGCCACGCGTCGCCCTCGCGGCGGGCCACCCGGGTGCCGAGGCGGCTCACGATGGCCGCCGGGTCGGTCGGGAGGACCTCGCCCGACGCCGTGCGGGCGCCGACGATGGAGACGGTCACGGACGCGGTGATCGGCGGCCCGCCGCCGAAACTCTGTGCCATGCAGCCGCAGTAGACGGCGCCCGTGTCCCACGCCTGCCGAGCCTGGCGGCGCAGGAACGAGGCGACGACCTCGCGGTGCTCGGCCAGCTCCGGCACGTTCCTGACGCGCTCGTCCACCATGCGGCGGATGCTGTTGTCACGCGTCTCGGGCCGCAGGTCGAACTCCCACCACGAGTCCGGCACCGAGATGCGGAACCCCTGCCGTTCGACAGTGACGGTGTCCACCCATTTGTCGGCCATGCCGCTCCTCCCTCCGGGCCCCGCGCCAGTCACGGGGACTAGTCGCGGAGGCCTTCCTCCAGCTGCTGGTCGAGGTCGGAGAAGCCGTCGGCCGCTCCGTCGAGGAAGTCGCCGAGCCCCTGGAGGGCGTCGACCGCCTCCCTGGCACCGGTGGTGAACTCCTCGTACAGGGAATCGAACCGCACCGACGACTTGGACGTGACGTAGCCGTCGGACACGAGATCGGTGATGTACGTCCGCAGCTGGTCGAGTTTGATCTTCAGCTCGTCCTTGGCGTCCCGCAGGTGGTCCGCCGCGTCGTGCATGTCCTGGTACGTGACGTCGAGATCGCCCTGTGCCATGTGCAACACCCCCTCCCCGCCAAGCCTACGCGGCGGTCCGCGCGGGCTCCTCCACGGATTCGTAACAGCCGCCGCACAGCGGCGCAACAGTCAGTCGCCGAGGATGGCGCCGAAGTCGGTGCCCGAGCCGAGGATCATGCCCGTCACGATGATGATCATCGTCGCCGGGACCATGAAGACGAGTGTCGCCATCGTCGCCTTGGGGATGGCGCGGGCGGCGCGGCGGCGCGCGTTCTGGGCGTCGGTGCGGCGCATGTCGGTGGCGATCTGGATCAGCGTGTCGGCGATGGGCGCGCCGAGTTCCTCGCCCTGCTGGAGCGCGGAGACGAACTGGTTGACGGGCTCGGAGTCGTTGCGCCTGCGCAGTTCGTCGAACGCCTGGCGGCGCGGTACGCCCATGTCCATCTGCCGCAACGTGATGCGGATCTCGTCGGCCCACGGGCCCTCGTACCGCCCGGAGACGCGGTCGAGCGCCTGCCGGAAGCCGAGCCCGGCGGCGACGACGACGGCGAGGACGTCGAGGAAGTCCGGGAGGGTGCGGTCGATGACGTCGCGGCGTTCGCGGATGCCCTGCCATATGGCCGCGTCGGCGGCGAACGCGCCGAAGGCCAGGCTGAACAGGGCCAGGACCGGCTGCCCCGCCGAGACGAAGACCAGCGTCGTCAGCAGCCCGAAGGCGCCGTAGACGGCGCGGCGCGCCGCGTAGCGGTCGAGGGTGAGGCCGCCGGGGTTGCCCGCCTGGTCGATGCGGCGGCGCTTGCGGTCGACGGCGCGGGAGCCCATCAGGCGCAGGACGAGCGGCGCGAAGCGCATGCCGAGGCGGTCCACGGCCGAGCCGCCCGCGGAGACGCGGCTCGAACCGATCTCCAGGGCGACGGCGAGGTCGGGCGGCAGCGGCGTGCCCGCGCGCAGGATGCGGATCGCGGTGACGATGCCGAGGACGGCGGCGCCCATCGCGAGGCCGAGCAGCAGTCCCACCATTGGTGTGTCCCGTTCTTCCGTGTCGCTTCTTGTGCGGCGCTTCGTGCGTGGGCGGCGGGCCGGTCAGACGTCGATGCGGCCGAAGCGGCGCACGACGACGAAGCCGACGATGTAGAGGGCCAGCGCGACGACCATGGCGATCTGGCCGCCGGTGCTGCCGGTGACGCGGCCGAGCGCGCCGGGTGACATGCCGTTGATCATCAGCAGCGCGCCGACGCCGAGCAACGGCACGGTGACGGCGGTCGCGTTGACCTCGGCGAGCACGGTGCGTACCTCGCGCCGTGTCTCCTTGCGCTCCTCCAGGGTCGTGGTGAGGTTGCGCAGCGACGCGACGATGGTGCCGCCGGCGCGGTTGGCGAGGATCAACGTGGTGACCAGCACGTTGAGTTCGCGGGAGGGCAGGCGGTCGCCCAGTTCGGTGAGGGCCTCCTCCATGGAGCGGCCGACGGCCAGCTGGTCGGCGACGGTGGCCAGTTCGGCCCCGGCCGGGTCCTCCATCTCCTCGGCGGCCATGGACAGCGCGGTGCGCATGGCGAGTCCGGCGGCGGTGCCGTTGGCGATGAGGCGGGCGAGTTCGGGGAGCTGGCCGATGAACCGCTCGGTGCGGCGGGCCCGTTGCCAGTTGAGGAACGCGTTGCCGCCCCACAGCGCGACGGCGCCGCACAGCGGGCCGAAGAACGGGGCGAGGACGGCCGTGCCGAGCAGCCAGAGGACGGCGACGGCGCCGAGGACGTACGCCGCGTACTCGCCGGGGGTGATGTCGAGGCCGGTCGCCTGGAGTTTGCGGCGCAGGCCGCGGCCGAGCCTGGTGCCGCGCAGGCGGCGGTCGAGGGCGTCGAACCGGCGCCTGCGGCCGGGGGTGTCGGCCGCGCCGCTGCCCGGCGGGAGGGCGGCGGTGGCGCTGAGGCGGTTCAGGAGGTCGCGGCGCTGGGCGCGTCCCGAGGACCAGAGCTGGAGTCCGGCGATGCCGCACAGCAGGGCGAGCAGGGTGAGTCCGATGGTGAGGAGGGAGAGGTCGGTCTCCATGTCAGCTCGCCTCCCGGGTCGCGAGGTGGGAGTCGTCGAGGTGCACGCCGAACGCGGCGGGGACCTGTTCGCCCGCCAGGTAGAGGCGGTCGGCGACGGCTCGGGGCAGGGGGTGGTGGACGAACGTGCCGTGCACGCGGCCGTCGGGGCCCATCGGCTGGACGCGGAACTCGGCGAGCGTCGCGATGCGGAACGGCTCGCGGCCGTGCGAGGCGAGGACGGCGATCTCGGCGAGGCGGCGCGTGCCGTCGGGGTGGCGGACGAGCTGGACGAGGATGTCCACGGCGCTGTTGATCTGGTCGCGCAACGCCTGGAAGGGGACCTGGAGTTCGGACATGGACGCGAGCGTCTGGAGGCGCAGCAGGGCGTCCTCGGCGCTGTTGGCGTGCACGGTGGCGAGGGAGCCGTCGTGGCCGGTGGACATGGCCTGGAGCATGTCGAGGGTCTCGCCGCCGCGCACCTCACCGACGATGATGCGGTCGGGGCGCATGCGCAGGGAGTTGCGGACGAGGTCGCGGATGGTGACCTCGCCCTTGCCCTCGATGTTGGGCGGGCGGGATT
This sequence comes from Streptomyces sp. MS19, assembly GCF_047200595.1. NCBI lineage: Bacteria > Bacillati > Actinomycetota > Actinomycetes > Kitasatosporales > Streptomycetaceae > Streptomyces > Streptomyces sp. MS19. Next base: position 17,384 of record NZ_JBJZOH010000057.1, read on the forward strand.
CGAGGCGGATGACGTGGTTCTGCTGGAGCTGGAGCTCGGCGGCGTCCTCGACCGTGACGATGCGCTCGCCTTCGGGGATCAGGCCGCTGAGCGCGTTGAGCAGGGTGGTCTTGCCCGAGCCGGTGCCGCCGGACACGATGACGTTGAACCGCGCCCTGACCAGGCCTGACAGCAGCAGCACGAGTTGCTCGTCGACCGTGCCGAAGCCGATCAGCTGGGGCAGGGTGTACGCGCGGGGGAAGCGGCGGATGGTGAGGGTGGCGCCGCTGAGGGACAGCGGCGGGATGATCACGTTGACGCGCTCGCCGGTGGGGAGGCGGGCGTCGACCATCGGATTCGACTCGTCCACGCGGCGGTTGACGGTGGAGACGATGCGTTCGATGGTCTGCATCAGCTGCTCGTCGGAGGCGAAGCGCAGGGGCAGCCGTTCGACGCGCCCGGAGCGTTCGACGTAGATGTGGTCGGGGCCGTTGACCATGATCTCGGTGATCGAGGCGTCCTCCAGGAGGGGTTCGAGGATGCCGAGCCCGAGTGCCTCGTCCACGACGCGGCGGATCAGGAGGGCGCGCTGCTGGGTGGAGAGGACGGGGCCCTCGCGGCTGAGGATGTGGCCGAGGACGCGTTCGAGGCGGTCGCGGCGTTCGGCGATGTCGAGGGACGACATCTCGGCGAGGTCGATCTCCTCCAGCAGCTTCGCGCGGTAGGTCGCGACGAGGCGGCTGTCGCCCGGTCCGGTGGCGGCGGGTTCGTCGGGAGCGGTGACGCGGGATCGCAGGGCCACGGTTGCCTCCTCAGTCGCAGGGCATGGTGACGGTCCGGCTGGCGGTGAGGTCCGGCAGGAACGGCAGGACGGTCGGGACGCGGACGCTGACCGTGACGGTCGCCTCGTCCCCGCAGGCGGCGGTGCGTTCCACGGAGGCGTCGTCCGCCAGCGCGTCGCTGAGGGACGCGAGGCCGCCGGCGACGTACGCGTCCTCCGTCTCCTCCTGCGCGGCGAGCCGGGCGGCGGCGCGGGCGGCGGAACCGGCCTGGAGCGCGGCGTACCCGGCGACGCCGAGCTGGAGCGCGGCGAGGGCGACGATCAGCAGGATCGGCAGCCAGCCGGCGAACTCGATCGCCGTCACGCCCCTGTCGCGCTCCTGCGCGCGCCCCCTCCTCACGGGCGGTCCTCCTCGGCCGCGCCCGCCGTGCCGGTGACCGTCACGGGCAGGCTGAACGCGCCGGGGAAGAGGACGGGCACGCGCAGTTCGACGCGGGCGCGCCGTACGTCCCCCTCCAGCGGGCAGGACACCGACGCGTCCCAGGCGCCCGGCAGGTCCTCGCGGGCGGCGGCGGCGCACGCGCCCTCCGCGTCGCCCCGGGCGGCGGCGCCCGCGCGCGCGCCGGCGTCGGCGGCGTTCCCGGCGAGGGAGAACGTGTAACCGATCAGGATGCACTGCCAGATGACGGCCATCATCAGCAGGATCAGCGGGAACAGCCCGGCGAACTCGACGATGGTCGAGCCCCGGTCGCGGTGTGCCGCTGCGCCGGTCATCCCCGCCTGCCGCGGCGCCTGCCGCCCCCGGGCGCGGCCTCGGGCGGGACGAGTCCCAGCTCGGCGGCCAGCGCCCACAGGGCCTTGCGTACGGGGGACTTGGGGTCGATGTCCTGGACGCGCCCGGCGTCCTGGGCCTCCTGGAGGTCGCGGTAGCCCGCCGGGACGACGGACCGCGCCACCTGCGTGCCGGTGATGCGGGCGATCAGCTGCGGCTGGATCGCGCCGCCGCGGCCCATGCGGTTGACGACGGTGAGGGTGTCCTGCGCCTTGCGGACGCGCAGCCGGTCCCACATGCGGACCATGCGGTTGACGGCGCGGACGGAGATGACGTCGGGCGTCGTGACGAGCAGGGCGGCGTCGGCGGTCTCGACGGCCGCCGCGACGGCGCTGGTCATGTGGGAGCCGCAGTCCACCACGACGATGTCGTAACGGGCGCGCACGGTCTGGAGGATGTGGCGCGCGGCGGCGTCGGTGACGTCCTCGCCCCGCTCGCCCTCGGCGGGCGCGATGAGCATGGACAGGCCCGTCTCGTGCGCGAAGACGGCTTCGGCGAGCACCTGCGGCGTGATGTCGGGGATGCCCGCGAGGTCGGCGACCGAGCGGCGGAACTGGACGTCGAAGTACGAGCCGACGTCGCCGGCGAGCAGGTCGAGGTCCACGAGGACGGCGCCCCGTTCGTACGGCCCCGACTGCGCGGCCAGCGCGAGGTGCGCGGCGACGAGGGTGGTGCCGACGCCGCCCTTGGCGCCCGCGACGGTGACGACGCGGCCGCCGGGCGTGCCGGGCCCTGTGTCGCCCGTGCCGAGGTGGCGGCGCATGCCGGCGGCCCACTGGCCGGCGGTGCCGACGCGGGCGGCGAGTTCGTCGTACGACAGGGGCAGCCCGGCGAGGCCGCGGGCGCCGGCGTCCATGGCGGCCGAGTAGAGGCCCGCGGTGGGGTCGGCGGAGACGAGGACGACGCCCACGGCCGGGAAGCGCAGGGCGACTTCGCGGATCAGCTCCAGGGCGGGCAGCGGCCCGATCCGCTCGTGGACGACGACGACCTCGGGCAGTCCCGCGACCGACTCCTGGGCGAGTGAGGCGAGGGTGTCGAGCAGTCCCGCCGAGTCGGGCACGGGGCGCATCGGTTCGCTGTCGGGCAGTTGGCTGAGCAGGGTGATCAGCGAGCGGGCGGCGTCCGGGTCGCCCACCGCGGGGAGGATGCGCGTGGTCATCGGGTCCACCTGGTCCTTACGGGACGATCGCGTCGAGATCCGCGTGCGGATCGCCGTTGATGTCACCAATGATGGTGTACGTGCGGTCCTCCGGCGGGACTTCCTGCTCGTCGCCTGGTGCGACGAGGGCGAGCCTGACCTGCTCGGCGAACGCCTCGGCGAAGGTGACGCGCTGGGCGTCGGTGTTGTCGAGGGCGAAGGTGATGGGGACGGCGTCGGCGGTGCCGTCGTCGTCCTCGACCTCGGTGAGGTCGCCGACCTCGATGACCTCGGCGTTGTCGACCATCAGCTGGACGATCTCGTACTCGCCGTCGCCGTTGCCGTCACCGCCGCTGCCCTCGACGCGGTAGGCGGCGTACATGTTGATGGTGGCGCCGGGATAGATCTTCCCGGCGACGCCGGTGGACGCGTCGATCATGACGGCGATCTCCTGCTGGCCCGGGTCGAGTTCGGGGCGGTCGGAGAGCATGTCGGTCTGGAGCAGCGATCCTTCGGACAGCGGGCCGACGGCGACCTGCCCGTCGATCTGGTCCAGGTCGGTGACGGTGGTCGGCGATATGTAGCGCTCGGGCATGCTGACCTCGCGCAGCTGGTCGGCCGTCACCTCCTCGTACGGCTCGATGTCCGCGGCGAGTTCGTAGGCCGTACGCTCCGGTCCGACGCGGGACTCGACGTCGTTGACGACGGCGACGACCCCCGCGAAGGCGCCGAGCGCGAGGAGGCCGGAGAAGATCAGCAGCAGGGTGCCGCGTCGCTGGCGGGCGTTCATGCAGTGTCTCTACCTTCTCGTCCTCTTTTTAGACATCCGGCTGGGCGGGCTGGGCGGGCGTGTCACGCGGATCGGTGCGGGCCGCCGGGGGTCAGCGCGCGGTGCCGCGCCTGCCCTATGGCGGCCCGGGGGGTGCGGTCGGGCTGCACCAGGGGGGCGGAGCAGAACGCGCAGCGGTCGCCGATCAGCGTCAGGCCGCACCAGTGGCACGTCTCCTGTCGCATGGAGCCGACCATCTGGTAGAGCAGCGAGACGTCGGAGATGGCGGCGGCGAACTCGACGAGCTTCCCCGTCCCCCACCAGGCGGCCGACTCGGCGGGCAGGGGCACGGGGTGGACGCCGCTGACCTGCCACTGGCGGGCGAGGCGGGCGGTGACCCACTCGCTGCCGTTGCCGAGCGCGCCGGGGGCGTACGTCAGGGAGGTGGTGAACTGCGGGCCACTGAGCGTCCCTTCGCCGTCCGCGCGCACCAACTGGGGCGCGGGTCCGGCGAGTACGGCGAGCTGGCCGGACGGCCTGGGCGCGCCCGTCGGGTCGGCGGGGAGGGCGACGGGCACGCGGTCGAGGCGGGAGCCGGGGGCGAGGAGGGCGCCCGCGTACACGTAGTGGGCCAGCAGGCGGGTGGAGGCGCCGAGGACGCCGGGCGCGAAGTCGCAGGCGGACAGCTGGCGCAGCTGGCGGACGAGGACGGCGGTGCCGAGCGGCGGGAGCGCGCTGGGCAGCAGGGCTATCCGGTCGGACTCCAGCATGGCGCGTACGGCGTGGAGCCGCTGGACGGTCGCGCGGGGCGTGGTCGTCGGGTAGACGGTGACGAGGTGGCCGTGCTGGTCGAGGAGTCTGGCGGTCTCGGCGAGCGCGTCGGGGAACTCCTGGGCGTCCGGCGGGGTGAGGACGTGGGCGCCGGGGGTGTGCTGGTCGGTGGGCGGGAGCACCAGGTCCGCGCTGGTGACCGCGATGGCGATCGGCATGCCGCTCCCCCCGGGCTGAACACCCGTCAGTGACGTCGCTGGGTCTGCCAGTCGGGAGCTTATCGATATTGCGGGCGCCGGGAACAGCGCTGAACTGCCTTGTCCGCCGGGACCATTGACAGCGGCGCTGGTCTGGACCAATCTCCTGCGTGACGGTGGCCACCGTTTCGTCCCACAGCCCCACACCCCCACACCCCCACAGCACGGAGACGAACACGTGGACAGCACTCCCCTGACGCCCGCCCGCGCGCGGGCGCCGCGCCTCGCCGCGGAAGCCGCCGCGCTCTCCCTCCTCGCCGCGGGCACGCTCGCCGCCGCCGCCCCCGCCGGAGCGGCGCCCTCCCCCACCGCCGTGCCCCGGCACGCGCTGACCGGCTACTGGCACAACTTCGACAACGGCTCGGTCGTGCAGAAGCTGCGCGACGTGTCGGACGCGTACGACATCGTCGCCGTCTCGTTCGCCGAGTCGACGGCCACGCCCGGCGCGATCGACTTCCGCCTCGACCCGGCACTCGGCTACGGATCGGAACAGGAGTTCAAGGACGACATCGCCGCCAAGCAGGCGGAGGGCGTCTCGGTGATCATCTCGGTCGGCGGCGCCAACGGCTCGGTCGCGGTGACCGACCCGGCCTCCGCCCAGGCGTTCGCCGACAGCACGCTCGGGCTGATGGACGAGTACGGCTTCGACGGCCTCGACATCGACCTCGAACACAGCATCAGCGCCACGTACTTGACGCAGGCGCTCACCACGATCCACGACGCGGTCGGCGACGGCCTCGTCTACACGATGGCGCCGCAGACCATCGACATGCAGAACACGGGCAGCCAGTACTTCCAGCTCGCCCTGAACACGCGGGACTTCCTCACGGTCGTCAACATGCAGTACTACAACAGCGGTTCGATGCTCGGCTGCGACGGCCAGGTGTACGCGTCGGGCAGCGTGGACTTCCTCACCGCCCTCGCCTGCATCCAGTTGGAGAACGGCCTCGCGCCGTCGCAGGTCGGCATCGGCGTCCCGGCCTCGCCCAGCGCGGCGGGCTCGGGGTACGTGGCGCCGTCCGTCGTCACAGCCGCGCTCGACTGCCTGACGCGCGGCACCCGCTGCGGCGGCTTCGTGCCCGACCGCACCTACCCGGACCTGCGCGGCGCGATGACCTGGTCGGTGAACTGGGACGCCGCCGCGGGCAACGCCTGGTCCGACGTGGTCGGCCCGCACGTGGCGGCACTCCCCTGACCGCACGCCGGGGGGGGGGGGGAACCCCCCCCGCCGCCCCCCCCCCCCCCCCCCCCCCCAAAAAACGCCAAGGGGGTCGGGT
>NZ_JBJZOH010000058.1:0-23051 GCF_047200595.1 Streptomyces sp. MS19
CCATAACGGCCCCCGCACACACGCCACAACGACGCAATCAGCCTCATGAAAGGCGTAACAGGTCGCTGCGATAGGGGAGTTGGCGACCGGCGCGCCGAAGGGTCTACCGCTCGGCGAAGACGACCGACCATGGGCCCGGGGTGTCCGGGGATGTCAGGTCGGTGGCCTGGGCGGACGCGCCCGCCAGGACCTCGGCGGCGATGGCCGCGAAGCGTGGTGCCGCCGGGTGTGCGGAACGGGCGGGCCAGGCCGGGGTCACGGTGGCGGTCAGCGGGTGGCCCGCGAGGGGGCGCCAGGCCACGCGCGGCTGGCGGCCCGCGAACTCGGCGGGCGCGAGGGCCACGCCCTGGCCCGCCAGGACGAGACCGAGGACGAAGTCCGGGTTGCGCGCGTGCCGTACGCGCGGCGGGACGTACCCGTGGTCGCGGCACGTGTCGAGCACGTGGTCGTGCCACTCGGGCGCGGCGCCGCGCGGCGCCAGGATCAGGTCGTGGCCGGCCAGGTCGGCGAGGGCGGGCGCGTCGCGGCGGGCCAGGGGCGACAGGCGCGGGACGACGACGCCGAGGCGGTGGGAGACGGACGGGCCGCGCGCCAGCTCGGGCACGTGGAACGGCTCGTGCGGCAGGCCGACGTCGAGCCGCCCCTCGTCCAGGGCGCGCAGTTGCTCGGCGGACGTCAGCTCGTGCAGATCGATCTCCAGTCCTGGCGCCTGCTCGGCGGTGCGGCGCAGCATCTCGCGCAGCGCGGTCGCGGGGGTGTCGGGCGGGACCCCGGCGCGCAGCGTGCCCAGCGTCCCGTCCCGTACGCCCGACATCACCGCGCGCAGCCTGGCGTCGGCGGCGAGCAGGCCGCGTGCCTCGTCCACCAGCAGCCGCCCCGCCGGGGTGAGCGCGATGCTGCGCCGCGACCGGTCGAACAGCGCGACGCCCAGCTCGCGTTCCAGCCGCCGCACGGACTGGCTCAGCGGCGGCTGGGCCATGCCGAGCCGCTCGGCGGCGCGGCCGAAGTGCAGTTCCTCGGCCACCGCGAGGAAGTGGCGCAGGTGGCGGGAGAGGTCCACGCGGCGACGATAGACCAGGCGGGGGACGATGGGCGCATGGAGGACACCCTGGCCCTGGACATCCGGCTGCATGTGCGCGACATCGACCGGGAGGGCGGCGGCGCCGAGACGGGCAGCGGCGCGGACGAGCAGGTCGTCATCGCGTCGATCCTGAAGGTGCTGCTGGTGCTGGAGTTCGCGCGGCAGGTGGCGGCCGGGCAGCTCGACCCGGCGGAACGGGTCGTGGCGCGGGCGCCCGACCGGCTGGGCGGCTGGGGGCTCGCGGACTGCGCGGACGACGTGGAGCTGTCGCTGCGCGACCTCGCGTACTTCTCGCTGTCGATGAGCGACAACACGGCCGCCGACCTGCTGCTGCGCCGCGTCGGCCCCGATCTGCTGCCGGTGCTGGCGGCCGAGCTGGGCATGGCGCGGACGCGGGTGCGGGGCGGGCCGCGGGAGGTGCTGGAGTCGATGTTCGCGGACGTCGGGGTGCGGGACGCGGCGGAGTTCGCGGCGGCGTACCCGGCGCTGCCGGACGCGCGGAGGCGGGCGCTGCGCGTCTTCGACCCGGAGCGCACGACGTCGAGCACACCCCGGGACGTCACGCGGCTGATGGCGCTGCTGTGGCGTGACGAGGCCGGGCCGCCGGAGGCGTGCGCCCTCGTGCGGCGGCTGATGGCGCGGCAGATGGCGTGGACGCGGCTGCGGGCGGCGTTCCCTCCCGAGGTGGGGGTGACGGGCAAGACGGGCACGCTGCCGGGCCTGCACATGGAGGCGGGGGTGGTCGTGTACCCGGACGGGGGGCGGTACGCGGTGGCCGTCTTCGGGGCGGCGCGGGACTGGGACGCGCGCAGTCTGGACGTCGATCTGGCGCTCGGCAGGGCGGCGCGTGAGGCGGTGGAGAGGGTGCGTGACCTGCGGTGATATGCGAACGGGTATGGCGCGGGCGCGCGGTGGATCTTGGACGCGGGGCGGCCGGGGGTGCTTCCGTGTGCCGCACGTGAGTTACCTGAGAGGGGCGTGTGACATGGCGGGAGTCGGCAGGCGGGGCTTTCTGCGGACGACGGTGACGGCCGGCGGCGCGATCGCGGCGGGGGGCGGCGCGACGGGAGCGGCCGTGGCCGGGGAGCGGCAACGGCGGCGGCGGGCGGGGACGCGGACGGCGCAGGCCACGTTCAGCTGGCTGGGCAACGCGGGCTGGCGGGTGGAGGCGGGCGGGACCGTCCTGCTGGTGGACCCGTACCTGAGCCGGTACGACACCGGGCTGTTCGGCACCGGCTTCCGGCCGGCGACACAGCTGACCGTCGCCGCCGACACCGTGGACACGCACACGGCGGGCGCGAAGCACGTTCTCGTGACGCACACCCACTGGGACCACTTCAACGACGTGCCGCACATCGCGAAGACCACCGGCGCGCGGGTCTTCGGGACGACGACCGCGTACAACCTCGGGCTCGCGATGGGCGTGCCGTCCGGGCAGCTCAGCCCGGTGAAGGGCGGCGAGGTGCTGGACCTGGGGGACGTGGTGGTCGAGGTCGTGTCGTCGCTGCACAGCCGCAACCCGTCGTGGTCCCTGCTCTTCCACGGCACGCGCCTGACGCCCCCGGCGGAGCCCCTGACCATCGCGGACCTGCCGGAGGGCGACACGCTGGCGTACCAGGTGACCGTGAAGGACGGGCCCTCCGTGTTCTTCACGGGCGGCAGCGACTTCGTGGAGCGGAACGTGGCGGGACTGGCGCCGGACGTGGCGATGATCACCCTCCAGGCCAGTGACGCGACGTACGACTACGTGCCGCGCCTCCTCGAAGCGCTCGGCAGGCCCGCGACGGTCGTGCCCGTGCACTGGGACAACTTCGAGGTGGCGCTGACGAACCCGCCGCCCGTCGCGGACGAGGAGACCGGGCGGCGGCTTGAGGCGTTCAAGGCGGCCGTACGGCGGGTCGCGCCGCGCAGCAGGATCGTGCTGCCCGAGTACCTGACGCCGTACCGCTTCTGAGCGCGGCGCCCCCGGGTCAGCGCTCGGGCGCGGCGGTGCCGAGGTGGCCCGCGTGGGCGGAGTGCCGCCGGGCCAGCTCCTGATAGCGCTCGGCGGTGCCGCGCAGCGCCGCCGACTCCTCCGGGGTGAGGGCCCGGCGCACCTTGCCCGGCACCCCGGCGATCAGCGACCCGGGCGGCACCTCGGTGTCCTCCAGCACCACCGTCCCCGCCGCGACCAGCGCACCGGCGCCGATGCGGCAGCCGTTCAGCAGGACGGCGCCCATGCCGACGAGGGCGCCGTCCCCGACCGTGCAGCCGTGGACGACGGCCCGGTGCCCCACGGAGACCTCCGCGCCGAGGACGGCGGGGCGCCCCGGGTCGGCGTGGAGGACGCAGCCGTCCTGGACGTTGCTGCCCGCGCCGATCTCGATGCGTTCGAGGTCGGCGCGGACGACCGTCCCGTACCAGACGCCGGCGCGGGGCCCGAGCGTGACGTCGCCGACGAGCGTGACGCCCGGCGCGATCCAGGCGGAGGGGGCGAGGCGGGGGCTGTGGTCGCCGAAGGGAATCAGGGTCATGCGGCCCATCCCACACCACTCAGGACGGGACGACGAGCCGCGTCTCGTACGCGAGGACGGCCGCCTGGGTGCGGTCGCGCAGGTCCAGCTTGACCAGGATGCGGCTGACGTGGGTCTTCACGGTGGACTCGGCGACGACCAGGTGCGCGGCGATCTCGGCGTTGGACAGGCCCTGGGCGACGAGGGCGAGGACCTCCGTCTCGCGCTCGGTCAGGGTGCCGAGGTGTTCCCTCGCGGGCGGCTTCGGGACGGTGTCGAGGCGTGCGAACTCGGCGATCAGGCGGCGCGTCACGGTCGGCGCCAGCAGGGCCTCGCCCGCGGCGACCAGGCGGACGCCCTCGGCGAGCTGCCGGGCGGAGGCGTCCTTGAGGAGGAAGCCCGACGCGCCCGCGCGCAGCGCCTGGTAGACGTACTCGTCGAGGTCGAAGGTCGTCAGGACGAGGACGCGGGGCGCGGCCTCCCCGGCGGCGGTGATCGCACGGGTGGCGTCGATGCCGTTCATGACCGGCATGCGGATGTCCATGAGGACGACGTCCGGGCGCAGCTCGGCGGCGCGCTCGACGGCGTCGCGGCCGTCCACGGCCTCGCCCGCGACCTCGATGCCGGGCTGGGCGCCGAGGAGGACGGTGAAGCCCTCGCGGACCATCATCTGGTCGTCGGCGATGAGGACGCGGACGGTCATGCGGCCCCTTCCGTGGCGTCGGCGGGGGCGGCGGGCCCGGCCGGCAGGAAGGCCGTGGTCTCCCAGCCGCCGTCCTCCGTGGGCCCGGCGACCAGTTCGCCGCCGAGCATGGTGACGCGCTCCCGCATGCCGGTGAGGCCGTGCCCGGCACCGGGTGAAGGGGGAACGGGGACGGTGGGCGGGCCGTTGACGACGCGCAGTCCGAGCCCGCCGAGGACGTACGACAGCTCGACGCGCGCCGAGCTGCCCGGCGCGTGCCGCAGCGCGTTGCTCAGCGCCTCCTGGACGATCCGGTACGCCGACAGCTCGACGCCGGGCGCCAGCTCGCGTACGGCGCCGGTGACGGCCTTCTCCACCGGCAGGCCCGCGTCGCGCACACCGCCGAGGAGCGAGTCGAGCAGGGCCAGGGTCGGCTGCGGCGCGTCGGGGGCGTCCTCCTCGGCCGCGCGGACGACGCCGAGGATGCGGCGCAGCTCGGTGAGCGCGGCGACGGCGTTCTCCCTGATGGTGGCGAACGCGCGGGTCAGCTCGGGCGGCGGGTCGGTGACGCGGTAGGGGGCGGCCTCGGCCTGGATGGCGACGACCGACATGTGGTGGGCGACGACGTCGTGCAGCTCGCGGGCGATGGTGGTGCGCTCCTCCAGGACGGTGCGGCGGGAGCGTTCGACGGCGGTGACGGCGGTCTGGGCGGCGACCTGGCGGCGCGAGTCGTACCAGGCGCGCAGCAGGACGGCGGTCAGGAGGGCCACGAAGGAGCCGACGACCAGCGTGCCGCTGTCGGAGGCGCCGGTGTAGTTGGCCATGCCCCCGCCGATCATGGCGGCGGCGCACGCGGTGACGACCCAGATCCCGGCGGCCACACGGGCGGGGCTGGTGAGGGCGATCAGGAGCATGACGAGGACCTGCGTGACCAGCCCGGTGATGCTCCAGGGCCAGGAGCCGCTGGTGGGATGCCAGAACGCCTGGAGCCAGCTGAGCCCGAGGGAGGACCACCAGCCGAGGAGGGGCCGGACGGTCGTGAGGAGCAGGGGCAGCGGTGTCAGGAGGACGTGCGCCGGACCGTTCCAGCCGGTGTAGTCCGTCATTTCGGTCCCGTAGGCGATGCCGGACAGGAGGATCGCGACGGCGATGGCCAGGGCGTACGAGGCGGCGCGCCGGACGGGGAAACCGTCGGGGAGGGCGCGGGCGAGCGGCCGGGCGAGGCCGTCCGGCAGGGGCAGGGGCGGCAGCAGGCGCCGCGCGGTCGCGGCGCGGAACAGGTCGTCCCAGAGGCTGCCGAGGATGCGGCGGGCTATCAGCAGTTCGTTGTGCGGTCCGCGCGGGGCGGTGGCGGTGGCCTGCTCGGTCATGTCAGGGACGGTAGACGCGCGGGACGGACGGGGGCGTCCCCCTGTGCGGGGATCTCCTCCGTCCGTCCCGGGATGTACGCGGCGCCGTGGATCAGACCCGGGCGCTGCCCGCGACCCAGTCGTCCCACGACAGGTTCCAGCCGTTGAGGCCGTTGTCGGGGGCCATCTGCTCGTCGGGCGAGTTGGTCACCACGATGACGTCGCCGATGATCGACTCCTCGTAGAACCAGTACGCGTCGGTGCCCTCGTCGTCGGCGCCCTGGGTGTCGTTGAGGCCTATGCAGCCGTGGCTCGTGTTGGCGCTGCCGAAGGTGGCGTCGGAGGCCCAGTAGTTGCCGTGCACGAAGGTGCCGGACGTGGACAGGCGCATCGCGTGCGGCACGTCGGGTATGTCGTACTCGCCCTCGCCGTCGTCGTCCGTGAAGCCGACGGTCGCGCCGTTCATCCGGGTCTCCTTCTGCTTCTCGGAGATCACCATCTGCCCGTTGTACGTCGGGTTCTCGTCGCTGCCGGCCGAGATCGGGAGGGTGCGCAGCTCAGCGCCGTCGCGGAAGACCGTCATCGTCTTGGCCTCGGCGTCCACGGTGCTGACCTGCGAGCGGCCGATGTCGAAGGCGAAGTCGCGGTTCTGCACGCCGGTGACCCCGGCGTCGCCCTCGATGCCGTCGAAGCCGAGGTGCACCTCGACGTGCGTGTGGGGCAGCCAGTAGTCCTCGGGGCGGAAGTCGAGGCGCTGGTCGCCGAACCAGTGGCCGACGATCTCCTGGCCGCTGCTGGTGTTGATCTCGACGGCGGCCTCGACCTCGGCCTTGTTGGTGATCGGCTTGTCGAAGTTGAGCGAGATCGGCATGCCGACGCCGACGGTGGTGCCCTCGTCCGGCGTGAAGTAGCCGATGAAGCTGTTCTCGGGCGAGACCGTCGTGAACGCCGCCGACTCGTGGGCCGCCCGGCCCTCGCTGTCGGTGGCCTGGACGGTGAGGCTGTAGGCGGTGGCGCGTTCGAGCTGGGCGTCGGGCTGCCACGAGGCGCCGTCGGCGGCCGTCGTCCCGGCCACCTCGGTGCCGGACTCGGACTCCGTCAGCACGACCTCGTCCAGCGTGCCGTCCTCGACCTGGACCCGCACGTCGCTGTTGATGCCGACGTTCTCGGCGCCGTCGTCGGGGGTGATGGAGATCACGGCCTGGGAGGTGTCCGCCTCCTCGGCCGCCCGGTCCGCGTCGGTCTGCTGACTGGTCTCCGAGCCCCCCGTGCCCGAGTCGCCGGAGTCGTCGTCGCCGCCCCCGCCGCACGCCGTCAGTGTCAGTGCTCCGGTGAGCAGCGTCGCCGCCACCGTCAAGCCCTTGCGCCGCATGCCGTCCCTCATCACTCGCCGCTCCGTCCGCCACCGCGTCCCCGCGGGGCACACCCCCGTGGGACACAAGGGAGAAAACGCGGTCCCGCGGCGGCCGGTTCCACTGTAAGTGAAACCGTGCGGTGAACCACACGTTCGAGTGACGGCCGGTCACTCACCCGAGTGGCGGAATCACCGTGTGCCGCCCCGGCCGCCGTCCGCGTCCTGGCCGGGGCCGTCGTCACCAGGGCCCTCGCCAGGTGTATCGGTGTCGTCATCCAGTTCGTCCAGTTCGTCCCATGCATCGTCCGGGTCGTACTCGGCCTGCTCGCTGCTCCAGGACGCCTGCGCGAGCAGCACGCCCGGCACCTCGCCCACCAGGTCGATCGGGTCGATGAGGTACGCCACGGCCTCCGCCTCGTCGCGCGAGACGGCCTGCGCCGCCTGGTCGCGCTCCTCCTGGGGCATCAGCTCGTCCCCCTCGATGCGCGCCCAGGCGGCCCTGATCAGCTCGTCAGGCTCCGTGATCTCCAGCACCATCTCCACGCGAACGCGGACGTGACGCGTCTGGTCGGTCATGTCTTCACTCATGCCCCGGAGAGTAAGGTCCAAGGCGCCGCCTCTTCCCCGCGACCCGCGGCGCCCGTAACATCGCTGCCCATCGCCGCCACTACGCGGCGAGGACCGTACGACCCCCGGGAGCGCTTGTGGACGCCAACCCCACCGCACGCGTCAACCGCCGCGCCATCGCCTGTGGTCTCGTCGCAGCCGCCGTCCTCGGTCTCGGCTGGTTCCTGCCCTCCGCGCACCCCGAGTCCGACGCGGACGCGGACGCGGGCGGGACCTCGCTGACCGTCGGGGAGGTCCAGCCGCTCGACGAGGGCTGACGCACGACCCGCGCGGGACCCCGCGCGCCGCACCACCACGACCGGCCCGCCCCGGCCGCCGCTCAGGCCAGCGGGCCGGTCACCCCCTCCGCCGCCGCCACCAGACCGCCGCCGCGCACGAACGCCTCCGCCGCCGCCAGGTCGGGCGCGAGGAAACGGTCCTCCCCCGCCCCGCCGACCCCGGCCGCGCGCGCCGCCGCGACCACCGCACGCGCGGCGGGCCCCGGCAGCAGCCCTTGAACGGCGAGCGGCGCCCGCAGCTCCAGGGCGCGCGCCGCCGCGAACAGCTCGACCGCCACCACGCGCGTCAGCCCGTCCACCGCCGCCCGCAGCTTGCGCGCCGCCGACCAGCCGAGCGACACGTGGTCCTCCTGCATCGCGGACGACGGGATCGAGTCGGCCGACGCGGGCACCGCGAGCCGTTTCAGCTCGGCGACCAGCGCGGCCTGCGTGTACTGCGCGATCATCAGCCCCGAGTCCACGCCCGGGTCGTCCGCGAGGAACGGCGGCAGACCGTGCGACCTGTTCCGGTCGAGCAGCCGGTCCGTACGGCGCTCGGTGATCGACGCCAGGTCGGCCGCCGCGATGGCCAGGAAGTCCAGCACGTAGCCCACCGGCGCGCCGTGGAAGTTGCCGTTCGACTCGACGCGCCCGTCGATCACCACCGGGTTGTCCACGGCCGCCGCCAGCTCCCTTTCGGCGACCGTCAGCGCGTGCGCCAGTGTGTCGCGCCCCGCGCCCGCGACCTGCGGCGCGCAGCGCACGGAGTACGCGTCCTGCACGCGCGGCGCGGCGTCCTGGTGGTGGCCGGTGAGCCCCGAGCCGTGGAGGACGCGCAGCATGTTCGCGGCGCTCGCGGCCTGGCCCGGGTGGGGGCGCAGGGCGTGCAGCTCGGGAGCGAGGACGCGTTCCGTGCCCAGCAGGGCCTCCAGCGTCAGGGCGGCGGTGATGTCGGCGGAGGTGAAGATCCTGGCGAGGTCGGCGCAGGCGAGCAGCAGCATGCCGAGCATGCCGTCGGTGCCGTTCAGGAGGGCCAGGCCCTCCTTCTCGCGCAGCTCGACGGGCTCGACGCCGTGCGCGGCGAGCAGGTCGGCGGCCGGCCGGACCCGCCCGTCGGGGTCCTCCGCCTCGCCCTCGCCGAGCAGCGTCATGGCGCAGTGGGCGAGCGGCGCGAGGTCGCCCGAGCAGCCGAGCGAGCCGTACTCGTGGACGACGGGGGTGATGCCCGCGTTGAGCACGTCGGCCATCGTCCGCGCCACCACGGGCCGTACGCCGGTGTGCCCGGACGCGATCGTCTTCAGCCGCAGGAACATCAGCGCCCGCACCACCTCGCGCTCCACGCGCGGGCCGCTCCCGGCGGCGTGGGAACGCACCAAGTTCCGCTGGAGGCGGGTACGCAGCTCCGGGCCGATGTGCCGGACGGCCAGCGCGCCGAAGCCGGTGGACACGCCGTACACCGGCTCGGGCCTGGCGGCCAGCGCGTCCACGGCGCGGCGCGCCTCCTCCATCGCCGCGACGGCGTCGTCCGCCAGCGCGACCCGCGCCCCGTCCCGCGCGACGGCGACGACATCGGCGGGCGTCACGCCCCGGACGGACAGGGTCACGGTGCTGCTCTGCATAGCCATGGGCAGCAACCTAACGGGGGCCGCCAGGGGCCGCGGCGTCGCGTGCCGGCGAAGGAACGTCCGGACGTGGGGACCGCTCCGACCGCGCGGTGAGCCGCGCACGGGCCACGCATGGGGCCACGAACCACGCACCGTCCACGACCGCCCTGGGGCAGGGGAGCCCCGCGGTGGGGGCGGCGGACCCGCGTCTCTTCCGCGCCGCGCCTGGCCCGCGTGCTGAGAAGTGTGCACTTTCGCGCGGTCCCATGTCCGGCGGGTGTTGCCGTTTTCGGGCGGCAGGAGAAACGCCCACTTCAGAGTGGCGTGCCCGACGAGGGACCGTGCCGGGACCGACTTCGCCGGTCATTCGCACGCACTCAACTTCCCCTGGGGCACTACCCTTTCCCGCTACGGCGGGACACGGTGAAAGAAAGACGTCCCATGAGGCTGATGACCAGGCTCGCCACGGTGGCGGGCACGGCGACGCTGATGGCGGGTGTCATGACGGGGACCCCTGCGAACGCGGCGGCCGGCGAGGTGTGCCTCAGCGTGAGCGCCGGCGACTTCGAGCACACCGCGGGCGGCGCGTGCTTCAAGCCGAACGGCGACGTGTTCCGCGTCTTCGACACCTGGGCCGACGGCATGCGCGTCGTCGCGGTCTGGGGGACCGACTACGGGCGCTCGGGGCAGTGCACCAACACCAACAGCGCCAACGGACCCCAGAAGGTGTGCGACTACGACATGCGGGAAGGCAGGACCATCGAGTTCCAGGTCTGCACCCGTGACGGCGCGACCGGCCCCTGGCACCGCTGCTCGGGGTGGAAGGAGACGACCATCTGAACCCGCCGCGCCTTGCTCCGCCGGGGGCCGGCCTCCCGGCGGACGGGCGGGGCGAGCGCCGCGACCCGGGTGAGCGCACGGCCCCCTGCCCCGTGGCCGGAGGGGCCGCGCGTCCTCGGGGAACCGGGGACCGCCCGCGGACGGTCCGACGCGTGGCACCACGCCGGCCGGGTGTCCCTCGCCTGAGCCGGATACCCGCGCGGCGCGCGCCGGGAACATTCCCCGGCACCCGCGGCGTTCTCCCCCGGGGCCACGGGCCCCGTTCCCCGGAGAGGAGACCCCGCGTGCTGATCGGCGAGCTGTCGCGGCGTACCGGCGTGCACGAGCGGCTGCTGCGCTACTACGAGCAGCAGGGCCTGCTGCACCCCCGGCGCACGCCGAGCGGCTACCGGGACTACCGCGAGTCCGACGTACGCGCCGTCCGCCGCATCCGCGAACTCCTCGCCGCCGGACTGAACACCGCCACCATCGCGACAGCCCTGCCCTGCCTGCACGACGAGGGCGAGCGCATGGTGCCCGTCTGCCCCGAGATGGTGAAGCGGCTGCGGCACGAGCGCGAGCGCATCAGCCGCGCCATCGCCGAACTCGACGCCTCCCGCAGCGCGCTCGACGGCGTCATCTCCGCCGCGTCCGACCCGGGCCCCGGCCTGGCCTGGGACATCGGGGAGCCGCGGCTCGGGTGAACGGGCAGGTCAGCGCGCGGGCGGACCGCGTGCCTCCGTCTGCCCTTTCCGGCGACCGGCGACCGGCGCCCGATGGCCGGGCAGCCGGCCATCCCTCACCGCCCCACTCCCGGCGAGACCATGAGACCTCTCGCCAAAGCCTGTCCCGAACGCTGCGGCGGCGACACGGCTCCCGCGTGGTCGCGGACCGGGAGACCGACGACAACCGCTCCGGCGCATGCCACAACACCTCCGGTGCCGACCCGTACCGCTGGGTGACCCGCAGCGACAGGTTCCACACCTGCCCGCGGGACGGCGCCGCCCAGGCCGTGTCGTTCGGGGACCCACGCGGCGGGCGTCCCCCTCAGTGCGGCCCGCGCCCCCGGATCGTCCGCCGCTCCGCCCCCTCGGCCACCGCCGCCTCCGCGAGCGCCACCGCCGCGTCCCCCGCGCCCCCGCGGCCCGCCACCACGGGCAGCAGTGCACGCGACGCCTTCGCCTCGTACTGCGCCGCGTCCGCCAGCCGGAAGAGCCCCCGCGCCGACCGCACCGGCCCGATCGCCTCCCCCGTGGACGCCACCCCGCAGGCCACGCCCTCCCCCAGCTCCAGTTCGGCCGCCCGGTGGCAGATCTCCTCCGCCGCCCGTTCCACCACGCCCGCCCCCGCGCCCACCGCCAGCAGGCAGAACTCGTCCCCGCCGAGCCGCGCCGCCAGCGCACCCGGCACCCCCGCCGCGCACCGCGACAGCACCGAGCCGAACCGTTCCAGCAGCCGGTCCCCCGTCGCGTGCCCGTACGTGTCGTTGACCCCCTTCAGCCCATTCACGTCGCACACCACCAGCGTGACGACGGCCCCTGTGGCGCGGTGGCGTTCCAGCGCCTCCTCCAGGCGTATGTCCACCGCCCTGCGGTTCGCCAGCCCCGTCAGCGGATCGGTGTACGCGAGGCGCCGCGCCTCCGCCAGCCGCTCGTACTGCACCAGCCCGGCCCCTATGGCCGACGCCAGTACGGACGCGAAGTCCGCGTCCGCGCGCCCCAGCGGCTCCGCCCCGGTGCCACGCGCCACGTACAGCTCCCCCCAGGCCCGCCCGTTCAGCACCAGCGGCGCCACCACGCACGACCCGCGCCCCCGCGCGCGCAGCCCCCGCACCCGGCGGCTCGCACGCGGCCCGTCCGCCGTCTCCACCCACGCCCGGGGCTCGCCGCCACCACGGGCCAGGCCGTCACCCAGGTCCCATCGACCACTCAAGCCCCAGCGATCACTCAGGAACTCGGTGATCTCCGGATAGTCGTGCACGGGGTACGACTCGTCCCGCGGGAAGCGCTCCTCCCCCTCGGCCAGCTCCCCCGCGTTCACCAGAACACGCAGCCGGCCCCGCTCGCGCTCCCACACCGACACGGCGGCGAACGAGGCGCGCAGCGCCAGCCGCGCGCCCTCCGCCGCCGCGAGCGCGACATCGGGCAGCGCCTGCGCCGCGGCCATCCGCTGTGCGAGGTCCACGACCGCGCGCACCCGGCTCTCGTCACCCATAAGCCCAGGCTATGGGCGTTCCGCGTGGTTTGGTGCTTTCAACTACTCCTTGCCCGCACTTACCGGCCGTCCCCGGAAGGTCACGGAACGGGCCCGCGCGCCCCTAGGGTCTGTCCGGCGGATCTTGTCGCGGCTCACGGCTCCCCCAGCCTGGCGGCTGGGGGTGCCCCCAGATGCCGGCGCATCGCAAGGCGCCGGATCGCAGCTCATACCTGGCCGTATTCGCGCGATTCGGCAACGCAGCGAGGTTCCCCCAGGCCCAAGGGGCCTGGGAGGTACCCCCATGCCGGGCGTCGTGAGACAGGCAAGATCCGCCGGACAGACCCTAGGGCCACTCCGGGGTCCGCTTCTCGTTGAACGCCGCCACGCCCTCCGCCCGGTCGGGCGAGAACGCGACGGTCCGCCAGGCCGCGTCCTCCACTTCGAGGCCCGCCGCGAGCCCGAGCCCCTGGCCGAGCCGCAGGGCGCGCTTGGCGGCGCGCAGGCCCACCGGGGAGTGCGCCGCGATGCGCGCGGCGAGGTCGAGCGCCTCCGCGCGCGCCGCGCCCTCCCCGTCCCCGGCGAGGACGTCCACCATGCCGAGCCGCAGGGCCTCCGCCGCCTCGACGCGGCGCGCCGTGAAGATCAGCTCGGCGGCGCGCGCGGCACCGACACGGCGCGGCAGCAGCTGCGTGCCCCCGCCGCCGGGGATCACGCCCACGGACACCTCCGGCAGGCCCACGACGGCGGTGGGGTCGGCGACGATCAGGTCACAGGACAGCGCCAGCTCGTACCCGCCGCCGAGCGCGAAGCCGCGCACGGCCGCGACGGCCGGCTGCGGCAGGTCGAGGACGGCGGTGAACGCGGCGCGCAGCACCGTCCGGTGCCGTCCGAACGCGGCGTCGTCGAGCCCGTTGCGCTCCTTCAGGTCGGCGCCGACGCAGAACGCGCGGGGGTGCGCCGACGTCAGCACGACCGCCCGTACGCCCGGGTCGGCCGCGAGGTCGGCGCAGGCGGCGGTGAGGTGGCGGGCCAGGGCGGTGGACAGGGCGTTCATCGCGGCGGTGCGCTCCAGGGCCAGTTCGGCGACCCACCCCCGCCCGTGGCGGCGGACCGCCACCCACTCGCCGTACCGCCGCTCGTCCGCCGTGCCGTCCGCCGTGCCGTCCGCCGTGTCAGCCATGGGCGCATTCTGGCACCGGGGGCGCGTCCGGCGGCAGGGCGCGGCGGCGAGTCAGGCGGTGTCGTCCCGGCGGGTGAGCAGCCACGGTTCGACGATGCCGAGGCCGCGCACGGGCCGCTGGTAGAGGGGCTGGAGCGCGAAGCGGTAGCCGGGCGGGCGGGCGTCGCCCGGGTCGGCGGCGTCGGCGGCCTTCTCGGAGCGCGGCGCGAGGCCGGCCGACGTCAGCTCGTCCCGCATCGCGCCGTCCACCAGGACCATGTCCTTGGGCGCTATCGAGGTGAGGCGGCTGGCGAGGTTCACCGTGTTGCCGAAGACGTCGCCCATGCGCGTGGTGACGGTGCCGAAGGCGATGCCGACGCGCAGCTCGGGCATCATCGGGTCCTCGCGCAGCGTCTCCACCAGGCGCAGCCCGATGTCGGCGGCCGTGCCCGCGTCGTCGGCGGCGAAAAGCACCTCGTCGCCGAGCGTCTTGATCAGCCGCCCGCCCTGCGCGGCGACCTGGTCGGCGGCCGTCGTCTCGAACGCCTCGACCAGCTCGCCCAGCTCCTCCTCCTCCAGGCGCCGCGTGAGCCGCGTGAAGCCCACCAGGTCGGCGAAGCCGACGGCGAGGCGGCGGTCCACCATCTCCGCGTCGTCCTGGGCCTGCACCACGCGCCCGGTGGCCGCGGCGAGCTGCCGCCGCCACACGTACACCAGGAACTCCTGGAGCTCCGGCAGCAGCAGCTCGACCAGCGGCAGCGCCACCTCGGTCCTGGTCATGCCCGGCTCGGGCGGCTCGGTCAGCCCTTCGAGGAACGAGTCGATCTGCCAGTCCGCGAGCCGCGCCGTGGTCTGCCCCGTGGAACGCGCCACCTGGATCGCCATCGGTTCGCTGAGCAGCCCGGCCTCGACGAGGCCCGCGAGCCGCCGCAGCGCCAGCACGTCGGCCTCGGTGAGCACGCGTGCCTGCCCTATGTCCGGGAACCCCATGGCGCGCCAGAAGCGTGCGGCCAGTTCCATGGAGACGCCGGCAGCGCGGGCGGCCTGGAAGGGCGTGTACTGGCGCTCGGCGCCTATGATCAGCGCCTCGATGCGCAGCGCGATGGTGTCGTCCGACTCGTCGTCCGGGTCGGGGTCGAGGGACACGGGGGGTACGCGTCCCGGCGGGGTGTCCGATGCCTGGAACGCGGGGCCCTGGAACGCGGGTCCTGCGGCACCGGCCACGGCGCTCCCGTTGGCGCCGGGCACGCGGGGCGTGGTGTCGGGAGCGCCAGGAGCGCCGGAAGTGTCGGGTGTGCCGGAGTGGTCACGGTCGGCGACGGGTCCGGTGCCGGACCCGTCGGCCGGTTCGCCGGGCGGAGCCGCGTCAGCCTCGGCCACGGTCACCGCCCGCCTCCCGGGAGGCGTTCCCTTCGCTGCGCGCTGCTCCACCGGTCGGTCCGCAGCAGCGCCCGTCGCGCGTTCTCACGCGCCCAACCCTACGGCAGCTGTGCCGTGAGTCACGTCGCCCGGAGGTGCACGATGTCGGCCGCCGCGATCTCGTGGCGCGTTCCCTCCGCGGTGGCGATGACCAGCCGTCCGTCGCCGTCGACGGCCACGGCCTCGCCGCTCAGCTCGCCGCCGCCCGGCAGCTCGGCGCGTACGCGGCGGCCGAGCGTGGCGCACCCGGCGGCGTAGGCGGACTGGAGCGACCCGGCGGCCGGGTCGCCGCCCGCGGCGGCCCACTGGCCGTACCACTGGGCCAGCGACCGGAGCACGGCGCGCAGCAGGGGATCGCGGTCGACGGTGGGCGCGCCCGCGAGCGCCAGTGACCCGGCGGTGGGCACGGGCAGCTCGTCCGCGCGGAGCGAGACGTTGAGGCCGATGCCGAGGACGACGCCGCCGTCCGCGCGTTCGGCGAGGATGCCGCCGAGCTTGCGGTCCTCGCCGCCGACGCGCACCAGCAGGTCGTTCGGCCACTTCAGGGCGGTGTCCACCCCGGCGGCGCGGGCGAGCGCGGTGGCGGTGGCGACGCCGGCGAGCAGCGGCAGCCATGTCAGGCGTTCGACGGGGACGCCGTCCGCCTCCGGGTCGAGCAGCACGGAGAGGAAGAGCCCGGAGCGCGGGGGCGCGTCCCAGGAGCGCCCGAGCCTGCCGCGTCCGCCGGTCTGCGCCTCGGCGACGAGGACGGTGCCGGGCGCGGCGGCGCCGGTGCGGGCGGCCTCGGCGAGGTCGGCGTTGGTGGAGCCGGTGGTGTCGGTGATGTCGAGGCGCGTCCACAGGCCGCCGGGACGGACGAGCGCGGCGCGCAGCGCGGTCGCGCTGAGCGGGGGGCGGTCGAGGTCGGACCAGCGGCTCGGCGGAGGGCTCATGCGGCCACCCTACGGGTGTGACGCACGGGGCACGTCCGGCGCCGGGCGGGCGACGTTACCCTACGGAGCGGTAGCCGCCCGAGGACGAGTAGGAGCGACCGGTGTCCGACGCTGACGACATCCACACCACCGCGGGGAAGATCGCCGATTTCCGCCGCCGCGCCGAGGAGGCGACGCACGCGGGGTCGGCGCGGGCGGTCGAGAAGCAGCACGCGAAGGGGAAGCTGACGGCGCGGGAGCGGATCGACCTGCTGCTGGACGAGGGGTCGTTCACGGAGCTGGACGAGTTCGCGCGGCACCGGGCGACCGCGTTCGGGATCGGCGCGAACCGGCCGTACGGGGACGGCGTGGTGACCGGGTACGGGACGGTGGACGGGCGGCAGGTCTGCGTCTACTCGCAGGACTTCACGGTCTTCGGCGGCTCGCTGGGCGAGGTGTACGGCGAGAAGATCGTCAAGGTCATGGACTTCGCGCTGACGGCGGGCTGCCCGGTGATCGGGATCAACGACGGCGGCGGGGCGCGCATCCAGGAGGGCGTGGTCGCGCTCGGGCTGTTCGCGGAGATCTTCCGGCGGAACGTGCACGCGTCCGGTGTCGTGCCGCAGATCTCGCTGATCCTGGGGCCGTGCGCGGGCGGCGCGGTGTACTCACCGGCGATCACGGACTTTACGGTGATGGTCGATCAGACGTCGCACATGTTCATCACAGGACCCGATGTGATCAAGACGGTGACGGGTGAGGACGTCGGCTTCGAGGAGCTGGGCGGCGCGCGGACGCACAACACCGTCTCGGGCGTCGCGCACCACATGGCGGGCGACGAGAAGGACGCCGTCGAGTACGTGAAGGCGCTGCTGTCGTACCTGCCGTCCAACAACCTGTCGGAGGCGCCGGTCTGGACGCCAGGACCGGAGGCGGCCGATCTGACGGCGACCCCGGCGGACGAGGAGCTCGACACGCTGGTGCCGGACTCGGCCAACCAGCCGTACGACATGCACGAGGCGATCGAACGGGTCCTGGACGACGGGGAGTTCCTGGAGACGCAGGCGCTGTTCGCGCCGAACATGCTCACCGGCTTCGGCCGTGTCGAGGGCGCCTCGGTCGGCGTGGTGGCGAACCAGCCGACGCAGCTCGCGGGCTGCCTGGACATCGACGCGTCGGAGAAGGCGGCGCGCTTCGTGCGGACCTGCGACGCGTTCAACATCCCGGTGCTGACCTTCGTGGACGTCCCCGGCTTCCTGCCGGGCACCGGGCAGGAGTACGGCGGCATCATCCGGCGCGGCGCGAAGCTGATCTACGCGTACGCGGAGGCGACGGTGCCGCTGATCACCGTGATCACGCGGAAGGCGTTCGGCGGCGCGTACGACGTCATGGGGTCCAAGCACCTCGGCGCGGACCTCAACCTCGCCTGGCCGACGGCGCAGATCGCCGTCATGGGGGCGCAGGGCGCGGTCAACATCCTGCACCGGCGCACGCTGGCGGCGCTGGATTCGGACGAGGAGCGCGAAGCCGAACGCGTACGCCTCACCCAGGAGTACGAGGACACGCTGCTGAACCCGTACGCCGCCGCCGAGCGCGGGTACGTGGACGCGGTGATCATGCCGTCCCACACGCGCCGCCACATCGTGCGCGGCCTGCGGGCGCTGCGCACGAAGCGGCGGCAGCTGCCCCCGAAGAAGCACGGCAACATCCCGCTCTGACCCGGCGCGCGCCGTCCCGGTCAGTCCACGGAGACGGAGAGCTTCCCGAGGCTGCTCTGCCGGAACGCGGCGAGGGCGGCCGGGGCCTCGCCGAGCGTGTACGTCGCGGTGATCGGGACGGTCAGCCGGTCCGCCGCGACATCGGCCGCGAGGCGGTCGAGCGTCGCGGTGTCCGGGTCGGCCATGACGCCGGTGACGGTGAGGCGGTCGCCCACGCCGTCGTGCGGCGCCCAGTGGAGCACGGTCGCCAGCCGCCCGCCGTCGGCCAGCAGGGGCGCGAGCGCGTCGGCGTCGCCGGCGAGGTGGATCGCGGCGGCCAGGCCGTGCGGCGCGAGGGCGCGCACCTGGCCGGTGAGGTCGTGCGTGTGGTCCACGACATGGACGCGCGGGCCGAGCAGGTCGGCGAGGAAGCCGGACTGCACGCCGGGGCGCGCGGTCGCGATCAGACGCGCCCCGCGCGCGGCGACGTACTGGGCGGCGATCGCCCCCACGCCGCCGGTGGCCCCGGCCACGAGGACCGGCTCGCCCGGCCGCGGGTCGATCGCGTCCACGCAGGCGAGCGCCGTCGTGCCCGCGAGCCCGAGGGCGCCCGCGTCGGCCAGGGACACCCCGGCCGGGATGCGGGCCACGCCGAACGCCTCGGGGACCGTCACGTACTCCGCGAGCCCGCCCTCGCCGACGGGCGGGCGGACCGTCACGCCGAACACCGCCTCGCCGACGCCGTACCCGGTCACCCGCGCGCCGATGGCCTGGACCGTCCCGGCGAAGTCCTTGCCGAGGACGAGCGGGTACGCGCCCCGGTCGCCGAACGCGCCGTCCGCCGCCTTGAGGTCGATGCCGTTCACCGACGACGCGGCGACCTTCACCAGCAGCTCGTCGGGGCCCGGCTCCGGGTCGGGGACCTCGGCGACCTCCGGCTCGGACGGCGCCTTGCTCCTCAGTACGACCGCGCGCATCGCATGTCCTCTCCACCACGTCGGCACGTCCCGCGAAGCCTAGGATGGCCGGGCACCCCGACCGGGTGACCGACGCGACCGACACGGGAGTGGCTGATGATCACAGTGGTGCGCGGCAATCCTTCGGCGGAGGAGCTGGCGGCGGCGCTGGCCGTCGTGCAGGCCCGGCTCGCGGCGGGCGCGGCGGCGGGTGACACGCCGGGCGTACGCCCCCTGCGCGCGTGGGCGGACCCGGCGCGCGCCCTGACCCGCGGGCTCCCCGCGCCGGGCCCGCACGCCTGGCGCACGAGCCTGTGGCCCGCCTGACGCCCGCCCGCCTCAGCCGGTGACGACCTCCCGGCCCACCGCGTCTCCGTCCGCTCAGGAGGCGGTGGGGAAGTCGGCGAGCGGCAGCCTGACATCGGCGGTCCCGATGCCCGCCCGCGCCAGCCGCTCGACGGCCCACGCCACCGCGTCCTCAGCGCGGACCGCACGCACCACGCACGGGAACCGCACCCCGCCCGGGTCCTCCTCCCACCCGATCTCACCCCCGGCAAGGGCGTCGGAGCGGTCGAACCGGTCGGACTCCACCTCACCCGGCCGCCCCTCGGGATACAGGACGAACGCCCATTCACGCACAGGCGGCGTGTCTCCGGACGAACTCATCGATCTTCTTCCCCTCCGTCCCCGGACTGGTGGGGGTGCCCCACACCTTGGTCGTGGCCTTGCAAGGGCAGCAGATCACAAACCCCCAGCGGTGGCCGTTCTGATCCTTCTTGACCTTCAACCCGGCCGCCTCGGCGCGCTTCAGCGCGGATTCGATGTCAGCCTTCGGGTGCCTGTCACCCTTCATGGAATGTTCACTGCCATGCCCGGAGCAACGGTGGAGACGCCCAAGGGGCACGGACCAAGAGAAGTTGCCACCTGTGACGTTGACCACGGCAATAGGCGCGCAGGCCCCGGCTGTTGTGGGCCGGGGGGCATGCGTCTGTTGGTGGGTCAGCGGTGGGTGAGGGTGGTGAGGAGTGCGGTGAACCGGTCGCGGGGGATCAGGAGGTGCGGTTGGTCGGGGGCCTTGGAGTCGCGTACGGCCACGGCACCGCCGAGCACGGCGATCTCGACACAGTTGCCGCCGGAGCCGTCACTGTAGGAGGACTTCCTCCAGGCGAGCTTTTCGGTGTCGCGCGTCGTCGGGCGGGTGGTCGGCATCCGGTTTCCTATGCGCTGGTGGTGGGCGGCTGCCCGGTTCCGGACACGGAGTTGATGAAGCTGGCGAACGCTCCGGCCGCCAGGACCAGGACAGGGCTGTCGTCTGCTCCGGTCTTGGAGTCCCGGATGGCGGTGCGGGAATCCAGGTGCGCGATCTCGACGCACTCGTTGTCCGCGTTGCTGAAGCTGGACTTGAACCACTCCGCCGTGCTGAGGTCGGCTGAGGTTGTGGCGGGGTGTGTCATCGGAGGTACTCCTGTCGGACTGACATCAACAGTTCGGCTGTCTCGGCCGTGCCGGCGGCCTGGGCGCGCAGCCGGTCGAACATGATCTTGTAGGCCGTCACATCGTCTGGATCATCGAGGTACACCCCTCGCTGCGGCAACTCCAGGTAGACCACCGCCATGGTATTGCGTTGTCGGCGGCGGTGACTGTGCCCCAGGGTTCACCAGGGAAGTGAGCCGCCGTCGAACCACAGGCCGCCGGTCGGTCCGTCGTCCGGAAGCGTCGCCAACTCGATGGCGGCGACGGCGGCTTGCTCGGGTGTTCGGTCTGTCTCGCCGTACGCCATGCGGGTCGCGGTCCGACCGGGGGAAACAGCGTTCACCAGAATTCCGTCACTGGCGACTTCGGCGGCAAGGACGCGCGTCAGCGCGTTGACCCCCGCTTTGGAGACGCGATATGACACGTTTCCTCCCTGCATTGTGGAAACGGACCCCAGGTGGCTGGTGAGGTTCACGATCCGTCCGTACCGGTGTTTCCGCATCTCCGGAATTGCGGCACTGCAACATCGCCACAGTCCAAGGAGATTGGCGTTCAAGGTCGCCTGGACCTTTTCGAAATCCGCCGAGGAGGCGAGTTGCCCGCGATCGATGGCGACGGCAGCGGCGTTGATCAGGATGTCGAGTCGCCCGTGTTCGTTCGCCGTGTCGGCCACCGCGCGGACGACGCTGGCGGGGTCGGTGACGTCGAGCTGGTGTGCGGATGCCGCCAGCCCCTCGGAGAGTAGTGTGTCGACCGGCAGAACGGCGGCGGCCTCGCTCCGGGTGCCGAGCACGACGTGGTGGCCCGCCCGCGCCAAGCCCTGCGCGATGGCCAGGCCGATTCCCCGATTGCCTCCCGTAACGAAGGCGACGCGTGCGGCCTTCACGCGGCTGCCAGGGCGGCAAGGCGGGTGTCCAGTTCGAGCATGCGCGTATCGTGCCGAGGAAGCGCCATGCGAGCGCGTACGGCTCGCGCCCGTTTTACGTTGCGCTGGGACGGGGCCAGTTGTACGAGCGGTACGGCTTCCGCGAGGAGAGCCGCAGCCCGATCGTAGTCGCCGAGACGTGCTTGCACGGACGCGCGGCGGGTGACGTACGTGGCTCGATCACGGGTCTTTGTGGCGGGCAGCCTGATGAGTGCCATGTCCAAATACTTCTCAGCCCTGCCCAGATGTGATCTGTCGCCCCTTTGAGAGCCGAGGTCCAGGTAACAGGTGCCGATCTGTGCACACATCTCCGCATCGTCGAAGTAGGCGATCCAGGCCGGATCGAGTTCCGTCGAAGAGCGGGAGATGACCGTTTCAGCCTCGGACAGGAGCCGTTCGCATGCCGGGGCATTGCCCAGCGCGGCGTGAGCGCGTGCCTCGCGCAGGGCGAGCATGGCCTTCGTGCGCGGAGTCGACTGCGCGTTCGCGCCTTCGTAGGCGCAGTGGGCCAGGAGCAGAGCCTGCTGGGGATCCTCGAAGTCGTAACACTGAAGGCTCATGGACTTGAGGATGTTGGATCCGAGAGCTTGTTCTTGAGCCGTATGCGCCGCGTGCAGCGCCGCCGTCCAATAGCGTTGGGCCGCTGAGTGCAGCCCCGCATCAAATGACGCCCATCCGGCCATGCGTCCGAGTTCGGCGGCCAGCGCCATCAGCCTACGGCCCGTTTCTGAAGAATACGAGGCGTTGGTGAGGACCTCGGTGACGACGCCGAGTTCCGCGTCGATCAGTCGGCGCGCCTGGCGCCCGCCCCGTTCGGCTTCGAGCAATCGCAAACGGGGCAGTCCTGCTTCGAGTTGATCGGCGAAAGCGTTGCTGACCCTGCCTCCGGACAGCGCAGCGGTCAGGACAGCTGGCTCAGCACGCAGCCACTCGTGCGCGACGGTCACCAATGCGGCGCCCGTGAGCTTCATGAATCCGCGGCGATCACGCACACCGAACTCCATTAGATCGTTCAATATGTCGAAGCTGCCACTCTGGTTCCACGCATAATCCGTCCGAATCGGATCACCAGCGGGAAGCCAGTTGGGCCATGGCAATTCCCGCAGTTGCGCCTCCGGGATATTCAGCTCTGCGGCAATGGCCACCTGCGTGGGCCAGTCGGGAACGACATCTCGGTTCTCCCACATCCACGCCTTGTTACGGCGCGCCGCACCTCCCACGCGCGCCGCGACTAAGTTCACCAGGTCCTGAAGCGACCACCCCTTCGTCTCACGCACGAAAGCGAGGGGATGCGTATGTACGTTCGGCCTCGGCTGGTTGGGCATGAGCTTCCTCCCGGTCAACACGACTGTATCCGTACAACTCCGCGCTCGATCGAGATGTGCAACGGGCTGGAGCAAGAGGAGACACGGAAGAGACAGTTCGACTCTGGCAGGTAGACCCGACTTTGCGCTTAGCTCAGAGCTGCCACTCAATGACCCACGGTGAACGTCGGTCGATGGATCGGCATCCCGTCTTCCGCCGCGCGGTCCCGCGGAGGGCTGCCGCATCCCGGGGCCGCATTGAGGCAGGTCGCACGCGCATCGTGCCCTGCTTGGCGCAACTGTTCGCGCGGACTTAGGCGATGGCGATGGTGCTCATCAACACCACGGAACTTGTTACTGCTGTGCTCACCAGAGCTCCCATACACCAGGAGATCAAGAGCAACGGAGCGAGCCACCTGTCGGTGGTGAAGCCATGCTGAGTGGGGGTGAGCGGGCGGGGTGTTTGTTGCGGCTGTTGTCGGAGCCGTATGCGGTGGAGAGTGTGCCGGTGATGCGGTGGCAGGTGCGGGGTGTGCTGACTGGCTGGGGCATGGAGGCCGGGACGGTTGCCGATGCCGCTGTTGTCTTCTCGGAGTTGGCGACGAATGCGGTGCGTCATGCGCGGCCGGTGCGTGGTGGGCGGTTGGTCGCGCAGGTCTCGTACGGCGGGCGTGATGCGCTGTTGCGGGTCCTGGTGGTGGACGGTGCGCCGGATGTTATGCCGCCGGAATGCTGCCGGGCCGCGT
>NZ_JBJZOH010000059.1:0-22619 GCF_047200595.1 Streptomyces sp. MS19
CTGAGCTGTTCAGCTGCCTCGCCAGTAAGGGTCCGGACGCCGAGGTGTGACGGGTGCTCGCGGCAGTGCTGTTTTCGCGCGCTAAGGAAGCAGCGCGACCCAGGGGGCCATCCGCCGTGGTGAGTGCTCTGCGCACCCGCCGCGCCCTTCCTTCTCATCCGCACTCATGTTGCACGCCCTCGTCCCGGGCGGTCAGCGCGCCCGGGATGCCGTCGATGCTGCAACCCGGCCCGGCTGTCAGGGAATGTCCTACGGTTGCCCGCGTTGGATAGCACGTGCCAAGGATGGCGCGGGAGTATCTGGCCGAGCCCCTCGGGACGAAAAGAGCACGGGGAGCCATGCTCCGCGGAGTGCTGGTCTGGCGGCAGGAAGCAACCGCGTGATCCTCCGCTATCGGTGCCCGCTGCTCGTGGAGCTGTCGGAGAACCGGCAGGTGCCTGCACTGATCCACCGCGCTCATTTCGAGGCGGAAACCCGCTTGTGGGCGCCAGTCCTCTCAGCCCTGGAGATGTACCGTGTACGGCCAGGTCTGAGAGGACACATGGGTCACTGCAGTCACCGGTTGGAGAACTCCGGCTTCATCCGCAGCACGATGACGACGAGCAGGTGGGGTGACGGCTGCGGGTCCCTGTGAGGTCATCCCACGGTCTCCTGGGAGGGAGCCGGGCATACATCAACAGAGCTAATGGTTCCGAGGGGCTTGCCTTATCAGGGGATGTACTCCTCCATGAGCTTGCCCAGGTGCAGGATCATCGGCAGCCGGGTCGCCTTGGTGGTGTGGGCGTGGAAGCGGCGCAGTGTTTGTACATACAGCGCCACCTGGTCCGGGTCGTCGCCTTCTTGAAGGAAGGAGGTGTGGATGTGCAGTGAGGTGGGGTTCTTGCCGTTTTTGCTGTCATTGCCAGGCCCGGACAGCTTGCTCACGCCCTTGGGTAGTTGGCTGGTGTCGGGCCGGGGGTTGATGGCCAAGTAGCCGCGGTCGTTCCACCGCACGACACCAGAGAACCTACCCCATCCGTATGACAGTTCGGGAAGTGTCGAGACTGGTTCCACTGCCGTGGATTCACTATCAGTGGCACCGCTCATGTCCCCGTCCGCCGTGTCTTGGCCATAGGTGGCTCCTGGGCGGGACTCCACCTGATCCCGCCCGCCATCGAAGTCCGCGGAGCCGTCGGCTGGCCCGGCTGTTTCCGGGGCCGGACCGATGCCGAAGCCGTGGGGCAACTCGTCGTTGTCGTCGTTGATCCGCACAATGCGCAGACCCGGCAAGCTCGCTGGCGTGCGGGGAACGGGCACCGTTTCGGGGTCGGTGAGCGAGACCCCTGGCCACACGAGTGCGTCGGGGGTGACATGCTGATTGGCCAGCCAGGGCCAGATCCCCTTGTTGCGCAGTGTTGCCGCGCGGGCGATGAAGAGCCGGTCGTGGGTGTCGTCCTCAGCTAGGGCGCCGCGCAGGAAGCGGGCAAGCGCTTCCTGGTCGGTCCGCTTCACTTTGCCGCGGCCCTCGGACAGTGCCGCAGGAAGCAGCTCGAGAGGGATTTCCGGTTCGGCGGGATGGTTCTGGCTCGGGATCAGCTGACCGGTCGCAGTGCCGTCGGTACGCATCCGAAGCAGCATCGGAACGAAGTGAGTTCCTGCGTGGGCCAGCCACAGAGCGGACACCTCCAGCGGCGCGGTGCCGAACAGCGGTGGGAGCGCAGGGAGGCGGCCCAGCTGCCGCAGCAGGTCCAGCAGCGCGGCACTGATGCGCTCGATGTCCTGCCTGCGTACCTCGGTGCTCTCGAAAGGGTGCAGGCCGGTGCTCTTCGCGTCTGGGTTCGGATCCCGGTTGACAGGCTTGATCACCTGGACCAGTCGGTTGCATCGAGACGGCAGAACGTTCTTCAGCGGTTTTTTCGGGTCCTCTAGCCGGGCGGACTTGTAATAGCCCGGTCCCTCCAGCTCGATCAGGCAGCCGACCGGCTGGTCCTCGGGCGGGAACGCGTCCTGCCAAAGTTGCGCGCGCGCCTCGAGGGCGGCCTGGCGGGCCCGGCGGCGCTTGTCCGGGTCGCTGCCGGTGGCCCTGGGCCAGCCACTGAGCAATAGCCCGGGCGTGGCCAGGCGCAGCCGGATGCTGAACTCCTCGCCGCGGTAGCAGCTGACGAGCGCGTCGCTGTCATCGCCGGTGATGTGTTCCAGGCCCAGGATCCGGGTGAGCACAACGTGGATGGCGTCGGCCGTGCGCGGCGTTGCGTGCCACAGCTCGATGGGGTACTCGATGCCCTGCTTGGTGCGCTGCTTCGGTAGCCGTCGCGAGGTCGGCCTCACCCCCGCTGCCGGGGCGACCGGCACGATGTGATGCTCTTCAAGGACCGGTGCCAGAGCTTCGAAGACAGTCAGATGGTCGATCGGCTGGAAGCCGGTTCCCGTGGGATGTCCACCGGTCTCCCGCGCCCCACCGTCGTCACCGTCCTCGTCATCCTTGAAGTAGTTGTAGCCGGTGCTGTGCTGCAGAAACGCCTGGGGCTTGGGCGCCTGGTTGTCCCCGGCCTCGCTCGGTGAGGCGAAACGGGCCGGGTCCTTACGAACCTGATCAGGAAGCGGAAACAGATCCGGGCTGGGGAGCCGTGACAGGATCTGGGGCAGGCCGGGCTTCCAGGTCCACCGCATCTCGTCCTTGACACCGGTCACGGTGACCGGGGCACGCAACAGCGTGTCGCGCTCGGTGCCGCGCAGCACACCGTTCGGCGCATACAGCAGCATGGTGGCAGTGGCGGGCTCGTACTGGCTGCGCCGAGGGATGTAGGCGGGCTGGGTGGCGGCCATACGCGCGACGTGCGGGACCACCCGCAGCAGCAGTCGCTCGTCATGGGGGAGTGTCGCCACGTTGAAGCGCAGGTAGTGGGTGCCGTAGCCTTGCTCGCCGCCTCGTGTCAGGCGGGTCGGCGGCCAAAGGAAGACGGACCGGTCACCGCTGGAAGAAGCTGGCCCCATGATCCACGAGGATCCCTGGTCGGTGTCGCGGCCGCCCAGCCGGCGGCCTTGGTCGACCCAGCTGGCGGCAAGAAAAGTGGCCAGCATCTTGTAGGCCGCCTCGCTGGGCTCGGCGGTGCCGTTCGGCCGCACGCCGTGTTCCAGTAGGTTCGGATGGGCCGGCTTCCACTGCAGCTCCAGAGCCTCGTCGATGACCGCGCCCCATGGGATGTCGGACTGGTGCGGGGCGACGTATCCGCAGACCCAGGCCTCTAGCGCGAGTGCCACCACGGTGGTGTCGGCAAGCGGCTGCACTGCACGCAGCCAGGACCCGGCGCGCAGGTCGGTGGAGACGGCCAGCAGCTGTGGTTCCAGTTCGAGCAGCAACTCTGTGAGCGCCCACGTCGGCAGACGGTCCTTGCGACGCGCTTTCGGATTGGAGGCCCAAGCCCGCTCCAGGCGGGGGAGCAGGCCGGCGGGGAATGCCGCGCTGTGCAGCTCGCACGGCCACCACCCGTCCGGTTTCGCGGCGAACAGCGGGAACTGGACCCCGCTGAAGGAGATCTTCGGTCGCTTCGGTCGCTCGGTCATCGGCTCCAGTCCATGGTCTCGAAGAGGTTGCCCAACAGGCCCCAGGTCGCACTGGCGATTGCGTGCTCGAGGCGCCGTTCAGCCGGCGCGCCCGGGTCCGGAGGGGTGAGTAGCTGGTCGATCAACTGCTGGCCCGCGACCAGCACGCTGGTGCGGTCGGTGTCCCCGGCGGTCTCACGCCGGTTGGCGGCCCGGGGTGCGAACGCGGCGTCGATGAGGTAGATCCGGGTCGGCACGTTGCCCCGGATCGTCCGCCCGAGCGTCTGGTATAGCTGCACCATCAGGTCGCTGACGAACGCCCGCCGAAGGTCGTCGCGGGCAAGGCGGGAGAAGAACAGCGGCTGGCCCATCAAGGTCAGCCACAGGCCGCGGGCACCGGCGCGCACCAGCTGAGCCTGCTTGCTCAGATCCACAACCGGGTCAGTGCCGTTCACCGGGTCCAGCAGCTGCTTCATCGCGTACTGGTTGAGAACGGCGAGAGGGAACGACAAGTCGTCGGCGGGTGGGTGCAGCCTGGCGAGGTAGAACAAGGCGCCGAACGCCGCCACGCCCCGCTCGTTGAGGACGTTGTGACCGCGCTGCAGTGATCCCTCCGGGGCGAGCATGACATCGGCGCCTGTCGCGGCGAAGCGTCCGATCCGCCGGTAAGCCAGCCCGTGCCGTCCGGGAGCCTCGGAGTCAGGGGTGACGTGCCGGGCTGCCAGACGTGTCCGGAGGTTCATGTGCTGTGCGCATGTGGCTGCGTCCTTGCCACTGAGGGTGACGAACGCGAGCCGCTGACGATCGGGATCCAGCCGATCGCGCACTTGGTCGACCAGCGACCTGGAAGCCCCCGGTGCGGGGTTGCAGATGGCGTCCAGGACGGCACGCAGCGCATCCTCCCGCCGCTGGCGGCCACCAGCGCCGGACACGAAGATGCCCCTGTGTTCGCCGGGCCGGTACTGCGGCCGAAACAGCATCCGGCTCTGACGCAGCGCCTGCGCGCACGGCTCGGGTTCACGCAGGATCAACTGCGGGGTGATGGCCACGTGGTAGCGCGCCGAACCGGGCATCCAGCTTGTGGCAGAGGTGAGCACCACATTGGGACCTTCGATACCCTCGCACCCCAGCAGGTCGTGCAGATGGTAGAGCAGCCAGCGGCCCACCCCGCGCAGCCACAGGATCTCCAGCGAACCACTGGTTGCGTCCCGGTTCGGCTTCCACTGCAGCGCCAGCATGTTGCCCATGGCCTGCTCCGGCACGAACATCTGCAGGTCGGGCGGCGGCTGGTGCTTGAAGAAGCTGTCGGCCGCTTCCATCGGCATCTGCTTTTGGACCGCGGGCAGCAGTGAGTTGGCGCCGAAGAAACTCGTTGTGATCCGCGCCGACCAAATGCCGGCCGTGAGCAGTCGCACCAGCTGCGGCAGCATCTGCGCGACCCAGCCGCCGACGTTCCCGTCCTCGTCCTTCGGCGCGTGTTTCAGCAGCCACCCCTCGGCCGCTTCCTTCGCGGTCCACTCGGTGTCGTAGCCGGCCGTCATCGCCGTCAGCAGGCGGTCCAGGTGAGCGGGAGGCGCCTTGAACGGGTCCCGGGCCAAAGGTGCGAGGAACTCCTCGAAGAACCGGTCGGCGGCTTCTTCCTCCTCGGCTTGGTCCGGCCGCTCGTGCATGGTGGTGATCCCGTGCAAGGACCGGGCCAGCCGGTTCAGCAGCGAGAAGCCACTGAACGGCCCCTCCGCGACGATCTCCGACAGCAGATCCTCAACGTCCTGGCCCCGGCTGCCCCCGCCTTTGCCCTTAGCCCTGCTCTTCTTGTCCGGCGCAGCCACCAGCAGCGGGTACAGACCGGCCAGCGCCTGATAGTGCCGCAGCATGTAGCCCTGGTAGCGGCGCACATCAGGGTGGGTCAGCGGCTGGTGCCAGGCGGCATCGAGGCTGTCATGGCAGGCGATCGCCGTGCGGGCGCTCCAGCCACCGGGGAAGGTGAGCGGCTCCTGCAGCATGAACCGCTGGTCGAAATCGCCCATCACCTTGTCGGCCTCGTCGACCAGCAGCAATCCCAGCTCGTGCTGGATCGCCTCGATCTGCCGCGCCCGGTAGATGGAGCCCTCCATCCGGCTGCTCACCAGACCTGAGGATGTCATCACCCACACCTGCGCATCCGGGACGGCGCGAGCCGCGGCCTGCTGCGGGCACAAGTGGGTCAACGGGCAGTCGTGCAGCTCGCGCTTGTTCGGCAGCTTCAGCCGCCCGCGGCAGGGGAAGTCCTCCTCCCGCAGCGGTGCGTCGCCCCGCCCGGCACCAGTGCGCAGCGGTTCGAGCAGGCACATCGACGTGGTGAACTCTGCTGCCGGATCCAGCTCCGGGCCGGGCAGGGCTTCCCCGGCGTCTACGTCGTACAACTCGTCACGCCAGTAGCTTTCTACGTGGCGCTCGCGGGTGGTACGGCCGATCAGGGGCACCGCGCGGATTCCCAGTGCACGCAGGAACCGCACCTTGGCCAGGGCGGCGCTGATTGACGGCATCACGTAGCCCACCCGCAGTCCGCGCTGGACGCCGATGAACGCCAGCCCGTCCAGCAAGGTGCTCTTGCCCGCGTTCATCAACCCGACGGTGTGGGCGATCCCGTCGATGGTGAACACACCCAGGTCATCGACAAGCCGTCCAGCCGCTTGGTCGACACGCGAGAACGTCATGTTCCGAAAGCGCTGCTCGAAGTTACGGTCGCTGATCTGAGGGTGTGGCTCCAGGGCCCGGTCCATCTCCTTGAAAGCCTGGGCCAGGTCGTCGCGGGTGACAGGGAAAGGCTCCCGGACGCGGCTCGCACGAGCGACGAGCTGCTCGGTCGGCGGGGCGGTCCGGATCCAGGACGGGATCCGCAGGTTCTCGACCGCACCGTCGCGCCGTTTGAAGAAACATTGGGCGCCCGGCGGCACCGGCTCGTGGGCCGGCTCGGTGGCATAGGGAACAACGTCGGTGAGCGCAGCCCGGTAGACGTCTTCTCGCTGTGGAAGGTGCGGTGAGGGGTACCGCTCGAAGACGGTTGTGCTGACCACTCGATGCCCGGGCGGACCGGCGGTGGTGAACATCCGCAGCTCGACCGGGACTTTGCGGTACTCGTTCAACCGCTCACGCCACTGGCCGCCGCGCGCCGCGTCGCCCATCCGGAGCCGCACTCGCCGGACGACCCCCTGGCTTGCCGGGCCCAGGCCGGCGTAGTGATTGAGCACCGTCCACAGAGCGCCGACAGACTGCCCGGCCAGGTGCTGTTCCAGATAGAACAAGCCGAGTTCGAGCTGGCAGAACTCCCCCGGTGACAGGTCACCCAACCGCGCGTCCAGACCGGTCTCCTGGAGATCGGTGACCAGGCCCTCATACCACTGCGAGCCCATCCTCACCACGGTGCGCCTCCAAGAGCCCGAGCGCGTGCCTTCGAGATGAAGCCGTCCTCGGAGATGACCCGGACGCCATCGCTGCGCCCCTGCATCTCCCGCTTGAGGTCGTTGACATAGTGCTTCTGCTCAAACCGATGCCGGGGCAGGATCAAGAACCGATGCCGTGCCTGCATACGCCGATCCCACCTGAACGAGCGCCCCAGCATCGTTGCGCTCGTACAGTCCTTGGCATCCCCAGCCCACCACTCGGACCGATCCGGATCATCCGGCGCGGTCGGATCGGGGAACTCCACTGCGACATCGCAGGCGTCCATGACCGGCCACTTGTGAAGCCGCATCCGGCCTTCCGGCAGGTCCCCGAACGCATCGAACAGGCGCTTTTCCACCAAACCCGGGTCGTGTATGCAGATCCGCACACCACGGTGCTGCACGTAGTAGCCCTCCAGCACCCTGAGCTGCTTGATCTCCGGTGCACCGGCACAGCCGGGCGTCCCGCACATTGCGACGCCCTCGTACAAAGGGTTGCCGCAGTCGCTGCAGACCCGGCAGGACGCAGGCCCGCCGGTCTTGCGGTACTGGTAGGCGGCGTCAAAGAAGTCCCGCACATAAAGGCGACCATGACGGTCCACCTGACTGAACCGCCTCGTGAGCTCATTCAGCTCAAGGTCGGACACCACGGGGGTCTCAATTAGGAACAACCGCAGCGCCACATAGGCCTGCTGGACCTCCTCCTCGGTGCGACCGTACAACTCCGCCACGGCCAGCAGCTTGGCGAACGTCCGGTTCTCTGTGAGCTCGGCCTCCGCATCCGACCTGGGCGCGAGCCGGGCGGCCTCATCGGCGAACGCCGACAACTCCTCACCATCGATCAACAGGCTCTCTGCGTCGCTGTCGGAGACGTCCAGCCGCACAGGCCAGCCCCCCAGCGGAAGCCGGCACCAGGCGAACACTTCCATGTCGCTGACCGGCGGCTTGCTTCCCTGCTCCAGCGCACGCCACCACAACCGCGTCACACCCGTGCGCCACGCCTGAGGGAGCAGGCCGGTGGTGGGCTCCGCTCCTTCGCGGACGCGCTGGCGCTCCCACAGGATCCGGGCCAAACCGGCCGCCAGCAGTTTCAACGTCATGTAGTCGTCGGCAATGTTGCTGCCAACCTCGGCCAGCCGATCGTGGGCTGACTGGTGCACCGTCACTTATGCACTGTACGCGGACAACTATCGAAAGTGACGCCTTTCTCGGTCGAGGGTCACCCTTTGGAAGGGAAAGCGAGAAGGTGTAGCCGAGAGTAGGAGCGAGCGTGATAGTTCGTTGAGGGTGGGGTGCGCTCATCCTGCGGACGGGATCTACGCAGAGTCGGACAGCCGCCGCCCAGTCCCACACTCTCCCTGCGCAAGGCCCCGCAGGACGGCAGCCGACACACTGGGGCGCGAGAAACATGCGACGCGCTGGGTGCCGCCCTGCGGGGCCTTGCGCGATATCGAGCGCTCCGCATCTGCAGTCGGTGCTCTGCGTGATGGCATGTCCTGCTCCGGCCCGCACCCTACTTCCGGTGTCACAGTTTCGTGCAGACGCCTTGCCCGCTCCTGGTGAGGAGACCGTCCTGCCTCCCCTCGATCCGCTCCTGACGATCATTCGAAGCTGCCATCGCGCACCAGTCTCCCCCGGCTGCCACCCAGTAGCTGACACGACCGGCGTATCGGCTGCGGCCGCGTCCGACGGGCATGTCCTCGCCGGGCAAGATTGCGCCGAAATGCCGATCCGCCAGGGCGAGGATCATGCATTCACTGCAGTGTGTTGCTGTCGTCCACGTAGAAGGCGAAGTAGAACAGGGAGGTGTTCAGGTCGGTTCCCTGGTGGCCGAGGACCTCGTTGTAGAACTGCACCTCGGAGATCTTTCGGCTCGCGAACTTGCGGTACGCGACGGCGGCGTACGCCTCGCGCAGTTCTCGCGGAGTGATCGGCTGCCCGTCGGCGTCGGTGAACGTGCGCTTGGCGACGATGCCGACCTCTTTGCCGAAGCGCTGCGAGTAGGTCTTGTTGTCCAGAGCGGGATCGACCTCCTCGCGGATGCGGGCGACAGTCTCAAGCACGAGACCCCGCTCCGCGAGCACCGGAATGGAGTAGGCGGTGGCGGCGCGCTCGGTCTCACGCGTCTTGGTCTGTCCGCTGAACAGGGCACGCGGCGCGTCAGCAGGGTCAGGCTCGAAGCCGCCCACACAGCCCACCTCGTAAGGGCGGCGGCCGGTAAGGGCCACGACGCCGACGATGGCCGCGGCGTTGGACCACCGGACCTTCGCGTTGTAGCTCAGCAGCGCCACGGCCCGCTCGATGTGCTCCTGCGCGTTCAGCGGCCGCTGATTGCGGTGCCGTTCCTCGCGCTGCTCCTGCTGGTGCTGGCGGTACTCCGTCACGCGGGCAGCCGAGTACTTGAACTTCTCCAGGACAGGAGCGTCCTCGCCCAGTTCGGCCTTGATCACGTTTCGGTAGTCGGTGATCAGGCTGCGGTTCGTGGTCGGAGCGTACGGCTCGCCCGTCTTCGGGTTGACGCGCCGGTGAATGGCCGACAGCTCGGTGAGCACAGCCATGTGCATCCGCTGCTCGTCGGTGCCGACGTCGCGGATCTTGGCCACGAAGCGGTCGATCCGCTCCTTGTCAGCCGGAGTCAGCATGTGAGGCCTTTCGGGTCGCGGATTTTTCGGGACGGCCGGGACGGCGTGCCTTGAGTAGGCGCCGGGCCGGATAGCCCCCTAATATCTTTGGTGTTATACCCCAAAGATATTAGGGGGTGAGGTGGAGTACAACTGCGCCACGCCACACCACGCCGCGCTGCCCGCACAAGCCCTCCACGCCCGGAGGTCCGCACAGCCGGGCTCCGTAGCCGTCCGGACAGGCGTCGTCCTTCAGCCCCCGCAGCGTGAGAACAGAGAGTTCGCCACGGCGGCGGCCGCAGCTGCAGGCCAGAGAGCGAGCGCCATCCTCGCGGTGGTCGCCTTGAGTTCCTTCCCGAACCCGCGCCCGACACGGGCCCGATGGTGGCCGCCGTGTCCCGTTCCTGACACGGACGCCGCACTGGCCGACCCACTTCAGTCCTCAGGGCAAGCGGCATGCGCCGCGGGCTATACGCCGAGGCTGATGCGATGATTGAGGACACAGAGAACAGACTGACCAAAGGGGTGGCCGTGGCCGCGTACGAACTGGCGAACCGGCTGGTCATCGGCATCGCCTCCAGCGCGCTGTTCGACCTCGCAGAGTCCGACGCCGTATTCCGGGAGCAGGGCGAGGAGGGCTACCGCGCCTACCAGGCAGAGCACCTCACCGACACGCTGCGCCCCGGTGTCGCGTTCCCGTTCATTCGCCGCCTGCTCTCGCTGAACGACCTGAGCGAAGAAGGCAACCCCCTGGTTGAGGTCATCGTCCTGTCCCGCAACGACCCCGACACCGGGCTTCGCGTCATGCGGTCAATACAGACACACAGGCTGCAGATAAGCCGCGCCATTTTTATGCAGGGCCGCTCGCCCTACCAGTTCATGCCGGCCCTCAACATGTCGCTGTTCCTGTCGGCGAACGCCAGCGACGTACGCGAGGCCGTCTCCCGTGGACTGCCCGCAGGACACGTCCTGGGCGAGCCCCACGAGGACGACATCAGCGACCGAGACCTGCGCATCTCCTTCGACTTCGATGGCGTCCTCGCCACCGACGAGTCGGAACAGGTGTACAAGACCGGAGGCATCGAGGGATTCCGCGCCCATGAGGTACTCAACGCCGCGGTGCCGCATGACGCAGGACCCCTGAAAAGACTTCCTCGCTAGCATCAACCGCATCCAGCAGCGGGAAGAAGAAGAGCGGCAGAAGGACACCGACTACCGGATTCGCCTCCACGTATCACTCGTCACCGCACGCAACGCCCCCGCACACGAACGGGCAGTGGGCAGCCTGAAGAACTGGGGAGTGACAGTCAACGACGCCTTCTTCCTCGGAGGCATCGACAAGGGCGAGATCATGAAGGTCCTCAAGCCGCACATCTTCTTCGACGACCAGGAAAGCCATCTGGCCAGCACCTCGCGGACCACCCCCAGCGTTCACATCCCTTTCGGCAAGCTCAACGAGCACACCGCTCCCGAGGACCTGACGAAGTCCTGACACCGCACGCACAGCCCGGCTGCCCCCACCAACTCGAGCAGCGCCGCCAAGGGCTCGCGACCTGGCCGCAGTCGAACGGCGGGCAAAAGGCCGCAGCCACGACGAGCCGGCCCCGGTCGAAGCAGGACACCACAGTTCCCGCGACGGGAAGACCCCCAACCAGGCCCCTCGCACAGGCGCCCACAGCCCACGGACGGCGACTTCGCGAAGGCTGACGGCGACACCGGGACGGGTGCTACGTTGTGCCGCAGGGGAGCGGCACAACGCATCACACCAGACCAAACAGCCCCACGGGCGCTGCTCTGGTGCGGTCCGTCACAGGGGTGGGACTCACGCCGCTCGGACAAGCACGATCAGTAGTGGGGAACGTGGCACGAGCAAGGTCGCACTCGGCGGCAGGGCAGATGACCGGGTACCTCTACCAGTGCGAGCTCGCCCTGCTCGAGCTCGCCCGCCGCAGCTGGCACGACCCGACCGCCGAGGTCCGCATGGAACTCCTCGACGACATCGAGTTCCTCGACCAGGACAAGACACCGCGGGAACTCCTGCAGGCCAAGCACCGCGAAGCCGCCGGCCCGCTCAGCGAGACCGGGAAAGACTTCTGGCGATCGGTCGGATCCTGGATCGACGCCCTCAAAAAGCTCTCAGAACCCTCGGGCGCCGCCATGCCCATCCTGCGCCTCGTCTCGACCCAGACCGTTCCACCAGACACCTTCTTCCACTACCTCAGCGCCGGCCCGGACAGAGACGAAGCCAAAGCGCTGCAGCGCATGGAACAGACCGCCGCCGACGAGGAAGGACCCGACACCACTGCTAAGGACCGCCAGCTGTTCATGAGCCTCACCCGCGCCCGACGCCAGGAACTCGTCAGCGCCATCACCGTCAACGGCGGCGCTCCGCTGATGTCAGACCTCGACCCTAGTCTGGCCAAAGAACTGGGGATCACGCCGAGCGACCACGCTCAGGACGCCCTCGAAGAGATCAAAGGGTGGTGGTACGGCGTGGCGGTCAAACTCCTGGAACGCAAGAACCCCCAGCGCAGACGAGCCTCCGCCAGTGCCCAGGAACTCATGTGCCGCCGCGACGAGGTCACCGGCCGCTACACCGGCAGACACCTGCCCATCACCGAGACCCTGCGCAACCTCACCGAAGCAGAGCTCGCCGGCTACACCGACCGCCTGGTCGTCACCCAGATGCGGTGGATCGGCCTGCCCGACGACGAAGTCGCGATGCACCTGCGCGACTACCACCTCGCGCGGGCACAGCGTTCCGAATGGCTCCGCACCTTCAAGATCACCCCAGACCGGCTCGACGAGTACGAAGGCGAGCTCCACTACGAGTGGGAGACCGCTTTCCGCCGCCGCACCCGCCGCATCCCCGCAGACACGGACGAAGAGGAACGCCAGGCCATCGGCCAGGACATCCTGGACGCCACCATGGACCGCGTTGCTGAAACCCCGCTGCGCCCCGGCACCGTCACCGCACCCTGGGTCGGCAAAGGAAGCACCCACGGCCTGTCCGACCAGGCCGACACCG
Organism: Streptomyces sp. MS19; assembly: GCF_047200595.1. Taxonomy (NCBI): domain Bacteria; kingdom Bacillati; phylum Actinomycetota; class Actinomycetes; order Kitasatosporales; family Streptomycetaceae; genus Streptomyces; species Streptomyces sp. MS19. The sequence continues at coordinate 12,594 of NZ_JBJZOH010000059.1, forward strand.
CACAGCCCGAGCGGCAACTCGGATGGCACCCCGACTACAAAGACCGCTGCAAAAACCCCGACGAAGCGCAGGAACAGTGACGACCGACTCCCACCGCAACGTGTCGGAGACACAGGCGCTGTTCAACCCCGCCTTCGGCGCCTACCTCCTGGCCAGCGCCGTCAGCGCGGCCACAAAGAAAGCGGAGCGCCCCCTGCCCTGGCCCAGCGCGTTCCTGGTCCTGCCGCTCGTCCTGCCCACCGACACGCGCGACTCCCTGCCGGGCAAGTCCACCGTCACCCTCACCGCCTGGGCCAACGACAACCCGCGCCTGCAGGCCGCCTTCGCCGAACGCGCCGCAGCACTCACCACCTACACCCGAACCAGCCTGCGCACCGCCATGCGCCACCACGCCATAGACGTCACCCCCGCCGGCCTGAGCTGCCCGCGCGCGCCCAAACCCCCCTCCGCTGCTCCCAGCGAGGAAGTCGCCGACTGCGCCCGCGCGGCCGCGCTCGTCGGCCGATGGCTCGCCGTGACCGACCCCATCCGGGCCTTCACCACTCTCGGTGTCCGACCCTGACCTGCCCCTGGCAAAGGAGCCCCAGAACCGTCATGCAGCTGCTCGCCCTGGCCCTGTACCACCGAGACGGCAGGACATCCCCTAGGGTCCTACGGTTCCGCCCCGGGGCGCTCAACATCCTCACCGGCGAGTCCGAAACCGGTAAGTCCGAGGTCCTCACCATCGTCGACTACTGCCTCGGACGCCGCGCCCCCAACCTGCCAGACGACCTGATCGACCAGACCGTCGGTTGGTACGCCCTCCTGGTCACCTTCGCAGACACCTCACGCATGATCCTTGCCCGTCCCCGGCCCACCGGAGCCTCCACACAGAACGCCTTCATCCGCACCGGAGACACCACCCTCGACATCCCACGGCCCGACGAACTCGTCACCAACTCCAACGCCGCGGTCCTGCGCAGCGAACTCAGCGCCCGCCTAGGTATCGAGGACTTCCACTTCCAGCCGCCCACCGGCGCGGGCCGCAGCGCCTTCGACGTCTCCATCGGCCAAGCGGCTCTGTTCTGCTTCCAAAACCAGAACGAGATCGCCTCCCAGACAGCTCTTTTCCACCGCCAAACCGAGTCCGGCATGGCACAGGCCATCAAAGACACCCTGCCGTACTTCCTCGGAGCAGCCGGCCCCGAACAAGCACTCCGCCGCCACCGTCTGGGCGAAGCCCAGCGAGCCCAGCGCGCAGCACAGCGGAAACTCGAAGACGCCCTGCGCCACCAGCAGGCCATGGACGCAAACGGCCTGGCCCTCGTACGCCTCGCGGAAGCCGAAGGCCTCCTCACCGATGTTCCCGCAGCCCCCGAGAACGCGCAGATCTTCAGCCTTCTTCATCAGGCCCTGGCCGCCGCGCCCCGGACCGCGGCCCCACTCGACATGCGCGACCGGCGCCAGGAACTCAACGACGAACGCCGCATCCTGCGCGAACAGCTCCAGGACTTCGACGAGGCACTGGCCGCAGTCGACCGCTGGCAGCAGCAGGGCCGCGCGTTCACCGGCGAACTGCACCTCCAGCTCGACCGCCTTAAAACGCTCGAGCTCCTCGGTCCCGAACGCCAGCACGACACCAGCGTGTGCCCCATGTGCACCCAACCCCTGCCACATCCCGACCCCACAGCGCAGGACATTTCCGAGCTGACCGAACACCTCGCACAAGAACTCGCCCAGGCGCAGACGCTCCAGCCCGTCCGGGAAGAGCACCGCCGCGCCCTGCAGGCCCAACGTGCCGACGTGGCCGAACGTCTCAGGCTGAATGGCATCCAGCTCAGAGAACTCCTCGCCAGCGACGAGCGCATGAGCCGCCTGCAGGAACACAACCTGCGGGTCGCTCACATCCAGGGCCGGATCTCCGAGGCCCTCACCCGCACAGGCACCGACGACGACATCACCCGACTGCGCCACAACCTCGCCCTCGCCGAAGAACACGCGACCACACTCGAACAGCTCGTCGACGAAGACGACGTGGCAGCCGAGACCGAGCGCCGCCTCGCCGACGTCGCCATCGGCATGACGGCCTGGGCTAAGCGGCTCAACCTCGGAGGCGCGGCAGACGCCACCGAAGTTGCCATCAGCCTCAAGCTCCTCAACGTCGTCCTCAGGCGCCCCTCCGGACGGCTTCCCCTCACCCGCATCGGCAGCGCCAAGAACCACATCGGCTACCACCTGGTCGCCCACCTCGCCCTGCACACTTACCTGCGACGCAACAACCGCCCCGTCCCCGGGTTCCTCATGCTCGACCAGCCGACCCAGGCCTTCTTCCCGGAAAAGCCTCGCGACGCCTCCACCATCGAAGACGCCGACTGGACAACCGTCACCGCCTACTTCCAACTCCTCGACGACGTCGTCCGACTCAACAACGGAGCGTTCCAGATCATCGTCTGCGACCATGCCAACCTGCCCGAAGACTGGTTCCAGGAAGCCGTGATTGGCAACTGGCGCCCCGACGCCGAAGGCAATCGCACTGCCCTGATTCCGTTGGAGTGGCTCGGCTGAGACCGCCAGCACAGCCGATCCCGGCGTGCCGGGGCCCAGTCAGGCGGGGCCAACGCAAGCGATCTCCTCGACAATGAAGGCAACGACCCGTTATGACGCCCTCGCGACGGTACCTACACCGCTGCCCCTGAAGCTCCTATACGGGGCTCACGCCCATAAGGAGCCGGGGGAGTGGACATGCCGGGGCCCGCATTGCCGGGCTGGCGCAAGTATTCGGAGATCTGGAAGAGCAAGGGCATCGCTCCTCTGCCCCGTCAGGAGCCCACGCAGGGTGCCTTATTCCGATGGGCCCAGCTTGATAGGGCCTGAACGCCTCCCACCTTCGAAACAAAGACGCGGACCCGCGCCGACGCTTACGAATCAACGGTCCGCGGCTGCCGTCAGCCACAGAAGCGCTATGGTTCGAATCAGACCGCTCGGCAGCCGCACGGGGGCGCGCATGAGCTGGGTGATCGCTGCACACAGGGGGCCAGCGGTAGTCCGCTGCGACTGCCGGCAATCCTTGACGGGCTGGAGTTCTCCTGGGCGGCGGGAGCAGCTCCTTCGTCGCCCGGTCGAGTTCTGGCGAAGAGGGACGGGCTCTGCGGCCGAGTCCTGCGGACAGATCTGGGTCACGTGAGCCGCCAGCCCGCCGCTCGTACGAAAACCGGTGCGCGCGGCCCCCGGCTGCTCCGATACTGCTGGTGACGAAAGCGAGGCCCCGTGTCCCAGATCGAGCCGACCGTGCTGGCCGCGCTCACGGCGGCGGCGAAGAACGCCGCCTTGCACCCGGCCACGGCGGTGACCCTCAAGGCCACGGACGTTGGCTCGAACACGGCCACCGCACACCGGGACGCGCTGGTCGCGGCCCTGTTCCGTCGGCCCTCTCCAGTCACGAAGGACCGCAACAAGGCGGGGGAGACACTGCCAGCTCCGCCCGCCCCAGCCCAGGTGGAGATCTGGAGCCTGTACGCAGACCACGTGGATGCCCCTTTCCTCCGTGGCCACCTTCACCATCTGCTGCTCGATGCCGGCCACGGCCGTAGGCCCGACCACATCCGCGGCGCGGCCGCCGGGTATCTCGACACGGTGCAGTTGCTGTTGGCCGCCCAGGACGACGACAGGTGGCCACGGGCCGCCCAGTGCCTGAAGAGGGCCACGGAGCTGTCCCTTAAGTGCAAACAGACCGACCTGCGTGAACGCGCGGCCAAGGACGCCCTCACCCTCGCCGCACGCCTCCTGGCCGGCACCGAGGACGAGGGACGGCCCCTGCTGGTCGTCCTGGAAACACTGCAGACCTTGGGATGCGATGCCGCGGACCTCGCCGAACAGGCGGCCAGCCTCTTCACCCGCGACGCGGATGTCCAGCTCGGCTTTCTCAAAGTGTTGCGCAAGGACGCGCTCCCCAGCCGCCACGCGGAGATCGACGCCGCCGTGGTTCAGACCCTCCTCGACGCTGCCGATACCGCCGATGCAGGCAACCGCCGCCTGCACTTCCTGACGCAGGCAGCGACCGAAGCGCACAAGCGGGGGCTGCCCGACCTGCGGGCCCGCGCCGAGATGGCCCTGCAGCAGACCACGCCGGAGTGGACTTCCATCCGCTCCGAGGGCACCATCCCGCCCGCGGTGGTCCTCTGGCATCAGGATCAGGTCGATGCCGCCCCGGATCTGCGGACCGCCCTGTGGATCACCGTGCCAGACGTCCACCCGGCGATGCACGCGCAGGCCCAACCCGAGGCCGACGGCGCGCTCGAGGGCCTCCTGCGGATCCCGCGCTCGCGCATCAACCCAGCCGGACCAGTCTTCGTCCGCCCGCCCATCGACGCCGACGACGACCACGCCGTGGAGATGCAGGTCCGCGGCCTGAGGCCGTTCGGAAGGCTGACCGCAATTCAGCTCGACCGCATCGGCGAGCGCTTTCGGCCCGGCGAGTCCGAAATGATCGCCGCTCTGACACACGAGACGGTGTTCCCCGAACCTCGTGCGCGCACCCTCGCCAGGGCCTTCCGCTACTACTGGCTGGAGGAATTCGACGCCGCAGCGTGCGTGGCACTGCCCCAGGTCGAACAGATCCTCCGCCAGCTTCTGCGCTCCCAGGTCCCTATCGTCTCCGTGGCTCAGGGGCAGAGCACCGGTGGTGTCGACCTGATGGGCAAACTCCTCCAGAGCATGCCCAAGGCCGGGTACCCGGCGGACTGGAGCAAGGCTCTGGAACTCCTCCTGGTCGATCCCGACCGCGGAATGAACCTGCGCAACGACATCCTCCACGGCCTGACCGGCACCCCGCCCAGGCACCACGTCGCACTCATCCTCCAGGCGGCGCTCTACCTGCTCAGCCATGCGCACGGGCAACGCACGCCCGCGACCCGAGACGACAAGTAACCTCCCGTGACCAGGCAACGTCGCCTGATGTGGCACTTAGGTCAACGTGAGTCGGTACTCGACCATCCCGTTTTGAATCCCGAGCCGAATGAACCCGGCCTTCTCCAGCACCTGCCCCGACACGGGGTTGCCGGGGTGGTGCTTGGCGCCGAGGGAGCCGAGACCGGCGGTGGCGAAGGCGAAGACGACGAGTTCCTCGACCGCCTTCGTCGCGTAGCCCCGGCCCCAGCAGTCTTCTCGCAGGACGTAACTCACCCGACCGTGACCGTTGGGACGACGGCCGAGCTTGACGACGCCGACCGGGTCCCCGGCGACATCTATGCCGAGGATGTACTGCTCGACCAGATCGGCAGCCGCCCACTCCCGCACACGCACTACGTAGTCCTCGGCCTCCTGGCAGGTCATGGCGGGGCGCCCCAGGAACGTGACGGTGGCCCCGCTGTAGACGCGGCGGATGGCCGGGGCGTAGGCGTCGGTGAGGGAACGGAGCGCGATCACGAGGTGAGGAGGCCAGCCAGCTTGGCGGCGGACGGCCGGTCCTCCTGAGCCGGGGTCAGACACGCGCGGATCACCTTCTCGAACTCGGGGAACACCCACGGCCGGACGTCGTCGAGCGAGAGCGTGGCCCCGGTCGCGATGGCCTTGAGCTTCTCTTCGCGAGGGGTGTCGTCTCCGTAGGCGACCGGCCGCTGTCCCGTCCAGCACCAGAACAGCGACGCGCCCAGTCCCCAGATGTCGGCCGGCGACTCCGCCTGAATGTGGGTGTCGGCGGTGGTGGAGAGCAGGGCGTCCGCGATCTCGGGCGCGGTGGTGTGGGTGAGCGCGCCCCGGTACGGGATGCGCGGCCCGTCGCCGGGGCCGCAGGCGAGGGCGCAGTCGATGACCGCCGCGGCGCCCTCGTCCGTGATCAGGGTGTTGGTGGGCTGGACGTCGGCATGGGCCCATCCGGCGGCGTGCATGTATCCCAGCCACTCGGCCCACGTCCGGGCGATGCCCAGGAGCCAGGGGCGTACAGACGGTCGGTTGCCTTCGGGTTCGCGGGCGCGGGCGGGGGCGAACGCGCGCCACACGGGGGCGCCGTCGATCCAGCGCACCGCAAGCCACCGGCCGCCCTCCCAGACTCCGGCAACCACCCTGTAGCCGAGGGAGAACGCGCCCGCGTCGGTGAGGCGGACGAGGTGGTCGTCCGCCTGCGCCATCTCGGCGGCCTTGTCGCGGGCGGTGTCGTCGTCGGGATTGTTCGCCTTCAACGCCACGGCACCCGCGGGGCCCTCGATCTTCCAGGCCCGCGAGCCGCGCCGGTCGCTCAGGAGCTGAGTCGTGAAGGGCTCGCCGATGTGGGCCTTGAGGCGGTCGAGGGCTTCACCGGGGGGGAGGAGGAGGAGGAAGCGCTTCGCCCATGTGCGGATCTCCGTCCAGTGGTAGGGGAGGTGCTCGAAGATGTCGCGGCCGTCGTCGTCGGCCACGGCGAGCGCTGCGGCCAGGTCGGGGGTCGCGTGGAGGAACTGCGGGTCGCGCCGGCGGATCGCGGCTCTCACGGGGAGGAACGAGACGGGGGCGACCGGGATGTGCTCGCCGGCCCGCGTGGCCTCCTCCTCACCCGCGTAGAACTTGCCGAACATGACCCCGACGGGCCCGTACAGGTTCTTGAGCGCCCAGTGCGGCCACGCCAGCAGATCGTAGTGCCGGACGCCAGGCACTTCACCCAGGATGACGACGTTCTCGCACCGCAGGAACCCGTACGGTCGGTGGATCAGAGGGCGCAGCCACTCCGCAGCCTGCGCACCGGCGTGGAACAGTTCGGCTTCCACCGCGTCCGCGCTGCCGTTGGCTCGGTAGACGGTCCAGGTGGTCAGCCCTCGCTCCACTGAGGGGGACAGGTAGGGGCAGTGGGCCGTCATCTGCTCCACGTACCCGGCGATGTCGATGGAGTCCGGCCTGGTGGTGCTGGCCTCGACGAGGCGGAGCGCCCCAGCGGTGGGCCGGGACGCTCCGTCGATACGCGTGAGGGTCACCGGCTGCCCGGCGCGGCGTCGTCGCCGTCCCCGGTGGTGGGGCCGCAGTCCCACTCGGCCACCACCTTGCCGGTCTCCTTGTACCGGGCGAGCGCGCCCTCGTCGAGGACGCCGTCGGCGTCGGTGAACCAGATCTCGGGCAGCGGCCCGTACACCTCCTCGTACGCGGCCACCCAGCCGATCGGGCCGGAGCCGTTCATCTCGCGGTGCCCCAGGACGGTCCCGGCGTGCTCGGTGCTGAACGCCGCGTACTCGGGGGTGCCGATCATCTGGTGCCACGCGGCGTCCACGGCCCGGGAGAACATCTCGGCGGGACCGTTGCCGTCGGCGAACTGCTTCTCGGCGATGGCCAGGAAACGGCCGAGCTCGCGGCGCTCGATGGTGGTGCTGGACATGGTGGTGCTCCTCTCGACGGTGTTTCGAGTGGTGCCTGATGGTGCATCCGCTCCCGGCCGGTTTTCCGGCGGGCGGAAGTCAGTGGGCTACCCGCCGGGCGTGCCGGCGATGGCCAGAGCGAGAACGGCGACGACGGCGTACGCGAGGACCGCTAAGGGCTGTCTCACGGGATGAGCTGGAGGTTGGCCGCGGCCGTCGTCCATTCGATGCCGGAGGCGGGACGGATGTGCGCGACGCGGACGGTCCGGCTGCCGTTCTTCTCGTGGACGACCGCGGTGAGCTCGCCCTCGCCGCTGCTCGCGATGTCGCGGACCTGCTTGTGCAGCCAGGGGTGGCTGTCCTCGTGCAAGGAGGAGCCGGCGGTGCTCACTGTGCGGTCGGCCTGCTCGGCCTGTTGGTGCTTGCGCTCCAGGAACCGGGCGAGACCGGCCTTGGCTCGGGAGACGAGGCAGGCGCTCGGCACACCGTAGGCCGTGGGCTCTTCGTCCGTGGCGCTGTCCGGCGCGGGGCGAGGGAGGGGCGCGGTCATCCGCTTCTCCTCGTGTGGAGTTGGCACAGCGACCCGCACTACGGACAGGCGCGGTACCACTACGGCACCGCCCAGGGCAGAGACTTCTTCGTACCCAAGGTGCTCACCCGCCACCTCACCCGCAGCCGACTGTCCCCGTGCCACCAAGGATGTCGCGGCCGCACTGGCGCTGCACTTCGAACGCCTCGGCTCATCTCCACCACCCAACCCGCCTACGCGCAGGCCGCCGCACGCGCCCTGCAAACGGCACTGAAGAAGACAGACACCCCGGTGCTCGGCGTGCAGAACCAGCGGGATCAACGCCTGGCGCTCTCGGAACGGATCGCCGAGCACCTCGGCGAGGAGCACGAACTCACCGTCATGGTGACCCAGGGCATCGCCTACCACCACGGCACAGTCCCGCAGCCCGTCCGGCACCTGCTGGAGGACGCCCACCACGACGGCGCACTGCGCGTGCTGTGCGCCACCAGCACTCTCTCCCAGGGCATGAACCTGCCAGTCAAGACCGTGCTGGTACACAGCGCATGGCGCAACCAGGAGCAGATCGGCGTCCGCGAGTTCTGGAACGCCGCCGGCCGAGCCTTCCAGGAGACCGAAGGCCACGTCGTCCTCATCGCCAAGGACGCCGAAGACGCCCGAAAGCTGCGGCGCCGCTACCTTGACAAGGACAACATCGAATCGGTCCTGTCCACCATCGGCGCGCTCTACCACCGCCTCGCCACCACGAGACTGGGCGCCCGCCCCACCCCCGGACAGAACCTGACAGACATCGAACTGCCCGATCCAGAACTGGAAGAACTCACCGACTGGGCGCAGGCGCTCGATCTCCAGCTCCTGACGATGCTCGCCGAAGAAGTCATCGACACCCTCGATCAGCAGCTGCTGGAGGACGCAGCACACGACCTGCTCACGCACACCCTGGGCGGCCACCAGATCGGCGCCCAGGAGTGGTCCCTCAAGCCGCTCGCCCGGTTCACCGCCCGCCGCGTCGCCACTCTCGCCCGCCAGCTCCCCGACCCGGCCGCCCACGCGGCAATCCTGCGCACAGGACTGAGCCTGCAAGGCGGCCTCGACGCGATCACCGCCGCCGAGCAACTCGCGAACACCCTCACCGAGCACCCCAGCCTCCTCGACCCCGCAACATGGCCAGCCCTGCGCGACACCGTCCTGACCGCCGCCACCAAGATCCATGAACTCCACTGCAGCGCCACCGCCAAAGACCGGCCGATCGGAGCGGTCGTCCCTCTCGCCGGCGACTGGATCGCAGGCTGGACGCTCCAGGAGATCCACAGCCACTACCAGCTACTCCTTGACGCCAAGGACATCACCGTCACCTCGGACTACATCGACAAGGTGATCGTCCAAGACGCTGGCCTGGGCCGTCTCCTCGATCCTGCAGATCCTGGAGACCCGCCACGGCATCACACCCGAAGGCCCCCTCGCCACCCTGCCCGCCATGCTCAAGTACGGCGTCGACACCGCCCCCGCCTGCTACGCCGCCAGCCTGGGCATCCACCAGCGCAGCGCAGCAATCGACCTGGCCGCACGCTGCCCTGTACCCGAGCCGTCCTTCTCCGACTTCACCGGCTGGCTCGGCGACCTGACCACCGACGAGATCACCGCCATCGCGGTGACCAGCTCCCGCCCGGTTGGGGAAGCCGAACGCGATGGCGGCCAGCCCAGTCCGTGACGTGGGCGTGTGCTTGATGGTCGCCAGGGGGCCGCGCCGGCGCCGTACAGCGCACCGGATCCACCGGCCCTGCGGCGAGGCCGCGGCGGGTGCCCCCAGGAAGTGAACCCACGTTCCTTCAGGGAGAGTTGACGATCGATCGAACTCCTACTGCAAGAGAACCCAAACTTTCGAAATTTTTGTCAGGTCCACGACAATATTTGCCACACCCCGCCACACCCAAAATCCGACGGAAAGGACAGCGGCGTGCTTCGCGCCTACATTTTAATTTCCAGTGAGACGAGATAACTAGAAAGGGAATAGGACCCTATTTACCGCAAGAGGTAATAGAGAATTCCTCACTACTAAATGGATCGCTCTTCCCCTCGAGCCTCTCGGCCGCAGAGCCCGACCGTCCCACCGAGGACCCATCGCATCAAAGAAAGGGGTGAAACGTGAAAGGGGTTGAAGAAAAGCGGAGCTAGAATTTAGAAATGGAAGAAACGCGGAGG